>JBBJMD010000178.1:0-7617 GCA_037719925.1 Ferruginibacter sp. | reverse complement strand
TTGCATTCAGGGTATCAAAAATTGTTTCAATCAATAATACATCTGCACCACCATCTACCAGGCCTCTTATCTGTTCGGTATAGGCAGCCGCCACTTCATCAAACGTTACGGCGCGGTAACCGGGATTATTTACATCGGGCGACAGGCTCAGTGTTTTGTTTAATGGCCCGATAGCGCCGGCAACGTATCGTGGTTTGGAAGGATCTTTGGCACTGTATTCATCCGCTGCTTTCCTTGCACACCTTGCGGAGGCAACGTTTAATTCGTACGCCAGGGATTGCATATCATAGTCTGCCTGCGCAATAGCGGTACTGCTGAATGTATTGGTTTCAATGATATCCGCTCCGGCTTCGAGGTAAGCACGGTGGATCCCGATAATGATACCAGGCTGCGTGATACTCAACAGGTCGTTGTTTCCTTTGATATCGGTATGCCATTCTTTGAACCGTTCACCCCGGTAATCTGCTTCCCCGGGATTATGCCGCTGTATCATGGTGCCCATAGCACCATCAATGATCAATATCCTTTCTTTAAGACTCTCCTGGATCGTTTTTTTCATAGTCGAAATGATGTTTAAAAATCATAAATAAGTCATTATTTTTTATCTAAAATTTTTGTTGGGCATACAAACAAGTAAACGTTCCACCGTGGTGGGACTAGTCAATACAATCCCTGGCTTCGGTAATTTAACCAGGACTGCACCATTGCTAATAATAATCAAACTAAGGAAACGAGAATCAATCCGGGAGATGATATGCAGAATTGCTTTCGTTTATTAGTTCAATTGTACAAAGGTTAACAGGCTGAACAATAAACAAATCTGCCTCTTAACCTCTGCAAAAATAAAGCAAATCAACCGTACTGCAAAATAGTACGGTTGATTTGCTTTATTAATAATAAAGGGGAGGCAGGGCAGTATTAAATCAATTAACGCGCGGTTTAAAGGGGATACCTTTTTTACCTATATTGAATACCCTTGAAATATTAAAACCGAAGAGGATATCGCCTTTTCCCCATTTACCGGTATTATCTGCAATAAAAGTCCGCTCAGTCAAGCCAATTGAATTGGTAAAATGCAATTGAAAAACATGACCACCTGTTTCAATGTCTATACCGATGGATAGTGAATTGGTACTGCTGTCAATTTTATGGCGCGGGAGCTGGTAATAATATTCAACATTGAGGCTTAATCTTTTCGTTAACTTTTGGCGTGCACCAATACCAATTGCCAGGATATCATTCGGGTCTTCTTGTGAAGCCGACAAATTTCTATGAATTAACGTGGGCATTAATTGAATGGAAGAATTGGCCGAAAATTTTCGCGCAATCAATAACTGGTGTGTAAAAAACAGGCGGGAAGAATAATAGTTTTTACGGTCGGGGTTCTCAAAGTGCAGGGTTTTCAAAGCCATGGTAGGTATATAGCTCAACGTTACGGGCATGTTCCTCTTTCCTGATGATTGCCGCAGGATCTTTATTTTAAAAAAAGCATCGTAAGTTTTTTGATAAGTACTTCTTCCGATGCCGGCCATGAGGTATGGTGTAATTCCATAATCGAGGCCCATCCGCATGGTGGCATTGTCGAGTCCGAATAGTTCGTAACCACCTTTGTTAAACGTGCCAAAACGATGGGAGATCTTTACGTCCAATACGCCCTTTCCCACGTTTTCTACCGTATGGCCATTTACGAGGCGCGTTGTTTTAAAGGTGGCCAAGGTATAGTCTGCATTCCGCTCCGCGGCCACTTCTTTCTCAAGGGAATTCATCAGGTCGGCTGTATCCGTTACCTGGCCCATTGCATTTACTGAAGCCAGCATAACGAAGGTGGCGAGGGTTATATTTTTTATATTCATAACTATGTGATTGGAGAGCCCTTTACAATTTTTGATCATAACCGCAATACACCGTCACTTCTATTGTTTCAGCTATATTATCTTTCACCAACCTGGGAATGGCTATGTTGTAATCGGATGGCCTGGCAATAAATTTGGAAGCAGCGGTAATCTTCCCTCCTTTAACCGTGATGCTTCCCGGGAAGGACACTTTTTGTGTAACACCATGGATGGCCAGGTGGCCAGATACGGTAACCGTATATAACCCATCTGCTGTAAAATTAATTTTTGAAATATCAGTGATATTACCTTTAAATGTAGCTTTCGGAAATTTATCACTCTCGAGGTAATTCTCATTAAAATGCTCTTCCATCAGCGCTTTTTTAAAATGAAAATTCTTTATGATCACTGAAAATTGCAATTCACCGGTTTGTGTATTCAGCACACTGACCACCTGGTTGTTATCCGCGCTTATATTTTCCAGGCGGGTTTTGGAGAAAAAGGCGATCAACCCGTTTTTGGTATAATATTTTTGAGCAATTACAGGATTTGTCATTAAGGTGATCACTGCGGATATTATTACAGTTAATGTTAACTTTTTTCATAAGTTTGCTTCGTATTTAATTCTGATTAATTATTCAATCCTCCTTCAATCCAACATTTGGCACATTGATCTCTGCAGGCAATAGCGGCCCCATTGGCGGCATCGTTTTGTACAACGGCCTGGGTATGGATCCTATCCTTTGCAGCACTAACCTGGTTATAGTTTTGAAAAGTGAGGCCACCAGAAGCAGCACCATCATGACAACCAGGGATGGCGCACTTACTCAGCAGTAATGGCAGCACATCCGCATTGAAAGAAGCAGGCGAGGTAGCACAATTGGGTGGTTGATTGTTGCCCGGGTATAGTAATTCTTCTTTGTCGTAGTAACAACTTCCGGCAAACAATGGAATCGACACCAGTAATACTGCCTTCAATTTTTTGCTTGTTTTGTCAAAAATCATATTGCTGGTTTTATTATTTTCCCAATTGGTTTTTTTACCCGCCCATGCCCATACGTGGATAGTGATTATTTTAAAATATAACACCGGACCAGGTATACGTCGCCCATAATACCAAGGTCTGGATCACCTTCCCCGATTCCGTTGCAAATTCCTTTGATGGTGATCATATCCCCGGTCGTGATATCTCCTGCTTTTCCTTCAAGCGTACAGTTTATAGCAGCGCCTTCCTTATGCGTTTTAAGCATTACCACGGGCTGATGCTGCTGGTTTTCAGCTACCAGGTTTACTATACCTGATACTTCCAATATTTTGTTGGTGAAATTCTTTTTAGCTGTTGCGGAATCATCGATAAAGGTTGCGTAAAGTGCTGTGGCCAACACTGCATACCCTTTAGCGTTTTGTATATTCCTGGGGGGTTTGTTATAGAAAAAATACCCCAGCACGGCCGTTACCGCTATTATAAAAATCACAGAGAGGAGAAGATATTTTCTTTTGCCGCGCATCTATTACCTGGTTAAAGTAATAGTAGAAACGCAAGAAAGCGTCGCATGGTTGCTTTGATTAAAAAAACTGGTGTTGGAACAATGAAAGTATATCAGCTTCCGGAAACAATAAAATTATCTACGGGTATCCGGTTGCTGATACTACGGGCAAGGGTCATTTCATCAGCATATTCCAGTTCGCCGCCAAATGCGATTCCGCGGGCGATGGTAGTGATTTTTAACGTAAGTCCTTTTAATTTCTTACTGATATAATAGATAGTGGTATCGCCTTGTATATTGGCACTTAATGCGAAGATGATCTCGGTGATTGCTTCATTCTCTACACGCTGTACAAGCCGTTCAATGGTGAGTTGTTCGGGGCCAATCCCATCGAGTGGTGAAATGATGCCGCCCAATACATGGTAAACACCGTTAAACTGTTGGGTGCTTTCAATGGCGATCACATCGCGGATATTTTCCACTACGCAGACCAGGTCACGCTTGCGTGAATGATTGCTGCAAATATTACAAAGCTCAGTATCGGAAATATTGTGGCATCTGCCGCAGAATTTTATTTCTTCCCGCATCCTCGAAACGGCTTCGCTAAATTGGGTTACTTCATTGGTATCTTGTTTGACCAGGTGCAGTACAAGCCGCAAAGCCGTTTTTTTTCCGATGCCCGGCAATTTGGCGAATTCATTCACTGCATTTTCCAAAAGCGAAGAAGAAAAAATCATAGCGCGAAGGTAGTTGATAATTGGATACTGGGTACCGGATACAAGATACCGGATGCCAGATGCCAGGCCCTATCAATTATCCCGTATCCGGTATCTGTTGTAAATACCTTCTTATAATTTTATCTCCCGTTCATTATCCCAATTGGCCTTAATCGATAATTTATTATCCAGCGTTATTGCTTTTTCCGGTTGGGTCTTTTTGGTATAATTACCCGGGTCCCATTTGCCGTTATTGTTTTCGTCAAATAAAATCCTTAGCTCATATTCCCCGGGAACAAATAATTTATCGCTCCATTGCGTAGTGGTAACCGGTACGGATTTGTATATTTCCTGGTCCTTAATAAATTGCAAAATAGGATGCCTGTCTATAGAAAGGTTGCTAAAGCGGAGGAGCAGGCTACCATAAGCGCTCTCTTTTTTTGATACGAAGCGAAGGGTATCCGCTTTGGGGAGTTGCACACCGGTTGAATCACTCAGGGCGTCTTTATTTATGAGTACGAGGTAGTGGGTGTCTTCTTTCCACGGCAACCGGATGCGTATATTTTGTTGAGTACTGTCAATGGTAGCAGCACCGGCAAGTTTATTATAGTTGGTATCAGTGAGAATTATTTTCTGGGGGTCAAATACTTTTAATGGACGGTTAAAGCTCAACACAAGATCGGTAAGCAGGTCCTGTTCATTGTTGCCAAGGGTTGTTGTATACCGCAATCTTTTATCAGCCGTTGCATTCGCCCTCGTACTCGCGGCGGCCGCCCCCGCATTCCTTTTGACATCTTTTTCCTCAGCATAGGCATATAAAGTAAGGGGCGACGAGTTACCATTCACTACTATTTCTGTATCTGAAAAGGCGAACAATTCAATGGCTGAATTATAAGTTTTGCCGCCATCTCCATCTTTTAAAGCGTACACTTTATAATTGCCTGCCGAAAGATTTCTAAACCTGAAATCCCCTGAACTATCCACTTTGGCAATGTAATCGGGTTTTCTTTTTTGAACAGCTGAGTCGTCAACATTGCGGTACAATAAAGCAATGAGGGTACTATCTTTCTTTCCCGTCTCTGCTATGATCACCTTCCCCCCTAACTGCAAAGAGTCAATGATGTTGCCGGTAGAAAAAACATAAGTAAAATTTTGATATGGGTTGCCTTCATTGTTATCCCTGATGGCGTTTCCAAAATTAATCGAGTAGGTGGTATTGGGGATCAGGGTATCCTTCAACTTTATTGTAACCGTCTTTAATTTAAATTCTACGACCGGGGCAACTTTCGGAAACGGGGATACCAATACATTATTTTGTACATCCTGCACATCGATGTATTCATTGAAAAACAGGGTGATCTTTTTATCGGAAAAATTTGTTGTCAGCAATTCAGGGTTTGCGCCCAAAAGCACCGGTGGAAGGCTATCCCTGGGGCCACCGGTTGGGGAACCGATCTGGGCACATCCCGTACCCATGATAGAAATAAAATATACAAGGGAACCAATTGACGCGATATATAATAAATGACTGAATTTCATTTGATATTATTAAGTAAGATTACCCTTAGAAAGATTATCCAGGGTTGTTAAAATTTTCAAGTTTAAAAAGTTTTCATTTTGGTAGAAATATATTCGTAAAATATTGGTATCCCTGTAACAGTTACATAGAATTGCTCTCACCAAGGCACATAAAAAAATGTCGCTTGCTGAGGCCTGGCTAACTTTAAAAAATTGCTCCTTCTGACAAAATATAGTTCCAATGGCACTTTTGGGACTAAATGGATAATCCAATTATTGAATAACAAACTTAAACTCTTTCTTTTGTTTGCTGTGTTTTGAAATGATAATATTGCCTTAATTACGGACAACTTCAATAATGGTTTACAGTTTATTTCACAAAAGCTATCAACTTTTTTTCAATGTAAGAAACTTTGCCACCCCATTTTTGTTGTACACGCAAAGGAAACAAAATGAGCAAAGTCTATCGCATCAAAAAGGTGCAGCAATTACCTATTGGCCTGGACGAGGCCTGGGATTTCTTCAGCAGCCCGCAAAACCTCCAAAACATTACTCCGGTTAACCTGGGCTTTAATATCATTTCTAAACACAAGGGAGAAAAAATGTATGCGGGCCAGATTATTGAGTATAAAATAAGCCCTTTATTAAATGTTCCATTATACTGGATGACTGAAATCACGCATGTAGAAGAGAAGAAATATTTTGTGGATGAACAGCGCTTTGGCCCTTACGCTCTTTGGCACCATCAACATCATTTTAAAGTGATAGGCGACTATGTAGAGATGACAGATATTGTTCATTACAAATTACCGGGATGGTTCCTCGGAGATATTGCCAACAGGCTATTTGTTAAAAGACAGCTCAAGGCTATTTTTGATTACCGTTATTCAACTACGGCACGACTATTCACCAGGTGAGCGCATTCAATCTCTTTTTATTAGGGGATGTTATCCCGGCATACGGGTGATGTATTTCTCCATTTGTTTTATCTGGTCGGCAATTTGAGGCGTAGTGGGTTTGAGTCCTTTAGCCTTTCGGAAGTATTCTTGCCCGCCCTGAACTCTCTTTTATTGATCATGATGGACGATAATTGCAACCAGGCCGCAGCTTCATTTTCTTTGTCCGGGAGGCCCGCCCTTATCGCCCCTCGGATATAGGTTTCGCCTGCTTCATATCACCTTTTTGCATAGCCAGCATTCCTAATTGCAATTTATTGGCACCCTCGGCCTGCTTCATCTGCCCGCCCATCAGACCGCTGCCGTCACCCATTAATTCCTGGCTCTTTTTTAAATTTTTCTCAGCCCCTTCAAAATTCTGGTCTACCATATCCAGGTTGCCTTTTACCGTATAATAAACGGACCGGATTGGCTTAATCAACAAGGCTGGGAACCAGATAGATGCCAATACTTTTTTGGCACCTTCCATATCGCCCGTTTCCATGCATTCCTGTATCAGTCTCATCGGGCCAAAAACAAAATGGCCTACGATCAAAACTACAGCCACCAGGTATAATACGAAAGATGGCCAAAACCCCGCTTGTACATTGGTAAAGATGGCCGCGGCCAATAAAACAATGCCTATCCAAAGACGGTATTTAATAATAACATTCAACCACTTCATAATCTTTTTTAAATTAGGACTGCAAAGATAGGATTCGCTTAGGAATTATAATTTCAGAATTGAAACGCACATTATGGTTAAATTTTTTTCAATTTACCTTCCGGAAGGGTAAAAGACGTATTGCTATACCAAAGTGGCATGGCCTAAAGGTTTGGTGGCCTCTTTCTTCGGTAATTGAAATACGTTACAGGGAAGGAAAATAAAAACTTGCCGGTTCCTCAGTCCCCGGGTTTCTACCAACCTGTTTCACCTGGAGGCCCGCTTGAGCAAGGCGAGCGGCCGGATATAATTTGATGTGAAAAAGCCTTTAATTGAGGCAATTCTGTATAAATGCTTTTGTTGAAGGATGGCTATACATTTTTTTACTAACTTGCGCCAGTTATTTTCAATTTTGAAATTCCGTATTGAAAATTCATTAACAGGTCCCGTAGTTCAATGGATAGA
>JBBJMD010000046.1:0-23246 GCA_037719925.1 Ferruginibacter sp. | reverse complement strand
ATAATTCTAGCGGATAAAATCTACCGGCTTATAAAAGATCTTTCTAAAACAACCTCTACCCGTACTTTTAATGAAATACAAATCGATTGCGACTGGACGGCCTCCACTTCAAAAAATTATTTCATTTTACTGCGATATATAAAGCTATTAAGCAAAGTGAATATTTCTGCTACCATACGATTACACCAGGTAAAATATTTTAACAAAACCGGGGTTCCACCCGTTGACAGGGGCTTGCTGATGTGTTACAATATGGGTAACCTTAAAAAACCGGCCACCACGAATTCTATTTTAGAAACCAGCGAATTAAAAAAATATACCGGTAACCTCTCTTCTTACCCGCTCACCCTGGACGTTGCGCTCCCGTTGTTTGAGTGGAAGGTTTTATTTCGACATAATATTTATAAAGGCTTGATAAAAAATATACAGGCAGATATTTTTACAGCGTCATTTTCCAGGAAAAACGAACACCGGATCGAAATACTGAAAGACACAATATTGTCGGGTTACGACCTTAAGAAAGGAGACATGATCAGGAATGAAGAAAGCAATATTGCCGAAATAATGGCCACGGCGGAAGAAATAAGCAAGCACTTAAAAAATAGCCACCTTCGGGTATCACTCTACCATCTTGATTCTGTAACTTTAAATAAATTCAAGACAAATGAACTGGAAAACATTTATCGTATTTTCCATTAGCGGTTTCCTGGTTTCTTTTCCTCAAAATATTATTGGCTGCGGCGATAGCATCGACCCGTATGATTATTATACTTCCTTCTTCCACCAGGATTTATCCGAAGCTAACGGGTACAGGCCGTTTTATTATACCGGTTATAATTTTTTATTTGATGAACAGGAGCCAGTTGAGGTAAGCGATTTGCTTGCCAAAGAATGGGGAGCATACTGTGGGCCGTCAGTTACTGAAAAGGATGCAAAAGAATTAGTATATAAATTCTCACGAAAAGATATTTACAATTTGTATACCACTATCGAAAAGCAGCGTCCGTTACCTGTGCCTGATTCCGTCAGCAATAATAGCATGAGCAATTACTTTACACTAAGCAAGAACCTTGAGGCACTGGGATATATTTTGTATGCAAAACAGGTAGAGCCCTATGTTGTAGGCAACACCGATTCATGGGAGCTGGTTGTAAGAGACTCTCTTAAAATGGCCATGCTTATAAAAAACGGTCAGCAATTATACAGTGCAACGAAAACGAATTTTATACAACAACGATATGCTTACCAGTTGGTAAGGCTTGCTCTATATAGCAGGCGCTACGCAGATGCCATCCGGTTTTACGAAGCGTATGCAGCGGTTGATAAAACTAATAGTGTTCTGCAACAGCTTACCCTTGCCTTAAAAGCCGGAGCATTGTTCAAAACCGGCAAAGCTAAAGAAGCAGCTTACCTGTTTAGCAAGGCCTTTAACAGTTCAATTGCAAAAAGGGTGTCCAATTATCTTGGCTTTGTTTGGAGCATTGCTCGGGGAAGCGAAAGTAAAGATTACCTGGAGCTTTGTAAAACAAATGAAGAAAAGGCGGGTATGCTTGCTTTATTTGCATTGGGAAGTACCGACAATGAATTAACCACTTTGAAAGATATTTACCTGCTGCACCCCGCCAGTGAGCAACTGGAAGTATTGGCTGTGAGGGAGATCAATAAGCTGGAACAAAAATATTTTACCCCCTCCCTGCAAAAGCAAAAAGGCGGCAGTTCATTTTATTATTATTTTAAAAATGAAAAAACGGACAGCGTCCTGAGCGAAGCCGAAGAGGAAACAAGGTCCCTGGCAGCTTTTCTCCACGAAGTGGCTAATAATAAAAACATAAGGAACAATGGTTTATTTGAAACGGGTGCTGCATACACCGCGTATATCATGAAGGATTATTCCTCTTGTAAAAAATACCTGGCTACTGCAAAAGAAATGCACCTTTCGCAAAAAGTAAAAGACCAGTGGAAGCTGACCAGCCTATTGTTAACCATCACGGAAAATGATCGAATGGACCATGCTTTTGAAGAGCAGCTTTTATCTTCTTTGCAATGGCTTAAGGAAAGAGCCGCCAGTGAAAAGATAGCGGGTGAAGATTTTTCTATTATGTATCAATGGAAAAAAATATACCGCGACTTGTTCAGTGAAATCTTGTCAAGAAGGTACCACCTGGCTGGTAATTATTCTAAAGAGGCACTTTGTATTGGGGCGGCCGATTACGCCGTGTCGCCCGGCACTGAAGCGTACTACAGCAAAGGAGTAAATTTTTTAAGAACCAAACTCGAAAGCAAAGACGTGGAAAAACTCTACGCTTTACTTACTGGGAAACAAAGAAACAAATTTGAGGACTTTCTGATAACCCACAATTCCATAAATGCATCCTTAGTCACTGAATTTGCAGGCACATCTTACCTGAGGGAATATGATTATAGCAATGCTATCAAATGGTTCAAAAAATCTTCCGATAAAAAATCCCTGGTCATAAACAAGAATCCATTTACTGACTTGTTGTACGACCAGGAAGAGCCGTTAAAAAGCGAGTCAGCATTTACTACCAATAAAATAGCCTTTGCTGAAACCATGTTGCGCTTAATGCAACAAGTGGCGACAGATAAAGGTAACGCCGGCAAATACTTTTATAAGATCGCCACCGCCTTATACAACATGACCTATTATGGCCATACCTGGGAATTGGTTCAGTATGACCGAAGCGGCAGTGATGGTTATAGAATCCCGAAAGATGCCAACTCTTTTTATAAAGAATATTACGGCTGTTTTGCCGCACATGATTATTTTGAAAAGGCGATGATTGCATCGGGCGATAAAAATTTTAAAGCCCGCTGTTTATTCATGATGGCAAAATGCAGCCAAAAGCAAATACCAGGCCCCTCCCATACGGAATTGAATTATAATTGGGATGCAATAGGCGCCGCGCAAAATATATACTGGGCAAAGTTTAGGGACAACCGTTATTTTACTGAGCTGAAAAAAGAATACAGCAATACTGTTTTCTATAAAGAGGCATATAATAGTTGTAGCTTTTTACGCGATTATATCGAAAAGAAAAACTAACGCTTAGCAGGGTACATATTGAACTGCTGTTCGAACAGGTTTAGCCATGTTATAAAAATTATTGGCTGTTATGGCATAATCATCAAAATGGCAATCTTATATTTTGAATAATTATTAGTTTTAATAAATTAAAATAATCCATCCTTGGCTGCAGTTATTTATTATTTATCGCTACCCCTTATTTACCTGTTATCTTTAACCCCTTTTCCTTTGCTTTATTTATTGTCTGACGGCCTCTATATTTTATTGTATTACGTTATCGGTTACCGCAGGGATGTTGTTTCAAGCAATTTAAAAAATGCTTTCCCCGGTAAAACGGCGGCTGAAATAACCATTTTGCAAAAAAAAATTTATAAATATTTCTGTGACCTTTCACTCGAAACATTTAAAACATTAACGATCAGTAAAAAACAGATGCTGAGGCATTGTGGGCTACACCCGGAGGCTGAGCTACTCTTTAAGCGTCTGGCGTCGGAGAATGAAAATTTAATCATTGTGATGGGGCACCACGGCAATTGGGAATGGGCAGGAAACACCTTTAGTATTTGCTGTGAGTACCAGTTATACGTGATCTATCACCCGCTGGCTAATCAATATCTCGATGGCCTGATGATTAAAATGCGACAAAGATTTGGTACAAAGCTTATCCCCATGAAGAATACCATAAGGGATATTATAAAAAACCGCCACGAGTTAAATGCCACGGCTTTTATTGCGGATCAATCTCCCAACCCTGTTAATGCCCACTGGATGAACTTTCTCAACCAGGATACCCCTGTGTTTACAGGTACAGAAAAAATAGCGCAAAAGGTGAAATACCCCATTGTATTTGTTTCGATAAAAAAATTAACAAGAGGTTATTATATGCTGGAGGCTGAACTGCTGCAAATGCCTCCCTACGTTGGAACTGAAGGCACTATAACGGAAACGCATACCAGGAAGCTCGAAGCCGATATCATGGCCCAGCCAGAAACCTGGCTATGGACGCATAAAAGATGGAAGCACAAACGTTCTTAAGGTTAAATTAAGTACCTTTATGTCTTAAAATCTAGAATGCTCCTGGGTAAAAACCTGATATTAGCGACAAAGCCTTTTGCAAAAGAAATAAGATCCAGGAGCTGGTTTCATACTATTTCAACCCTCTCCTTATTAATTCTTTCACTAACCGGTGCATTAGTCCTTCCTTTTATACTTTTGAAATTGGCATGCAGTATTATAGCTGGATTGTTACTGATACGGATGTTCATTATTTACCATGATCACCAGCATCATAGTATTTTAACTAATTCCCCAACCGCCGATGTCATCATGACTATTTTTGGAATGTACATGCTTTCGCCCACGAGTATCTGGAAGAGGTCTCACGACCATCATCACAATCACAACTCCAAATTATTCAGTGCCAGTATCGGTTCCTATCCTATTATTACGGCGAAAAAGTACAAGAATATGTCATCCGTACAAAAATTTACTTACCTCGCGATACGGCATCCGGTAACAATTGCGCTGGGATATTTTTCCATGTTCATCGTGGGCATGTGCCTGCGTTCGTTTATCAGTAACCCGAAAAAACATTATGATTCACTGGTAGCGTTGATTCTCCATGTCACCGTCGCGGTTCTGCTGTTTGTTTTTATAGGATGGCAGGCATGGTTCTTTATGTTTTTTTTACCTTTCCTGATTGCTTTCGGCATAGGTGCCTACCTGTTTTATGCCCAGCACAATTTTCCGGGTGTTGAGTTTTATGAGAATAAAAACTGGGTATATGAAAAAGCCGCCCTTGAATCTTCCAGCTTTATGAAAATGCATCCGGTTATGGCGTGGTTTACGGGTAATATCGGGTACCACCATATTCATCACCTCAATTCAAAGATCCCTTTTTACAGGTTACCGGAAGTAATGAAACATTTTGCTGAATTGCAGAACTGCAAAACCACTTCGCTTACACCAAGGGCTATGAACGCATGCTTCAAATTAAAAGTATGGGATCAGGAAAGCAATCAAATGATTGGTGTTAAAGGCCTTTAAAACTCCTGCCTTCCAAAACCAGACTTCCAGTAACCGTGGGCACTCCATATTACGATAACAATCTTAAAGAAATATTTACACGATGCAATATACCGCAACGCAAATAGCCGCCCTCCTCAATGGTGAAATAGAAGGAGATGCAAGTGTCTCCGTTACTAAATTATCTAAAATAGAAGAAGGGGTGCCGGGATCAATTTCCTTTCTTTCTAATCCCCTTTATGCCCAGTATTTGTATAGCACGCAGGCTTCAGTTGTCATCATTAACAGAGATTTTGTTTTAACGGCGCCTGTTACCCCTACTTTGATCCGTGTCGAAAAAGCTGAAAATGCCTTCACGCAGTTGCTGGAAATGTACAATGAAGTTAAGCTGAATAAGAAAGGTATTTCCAAATTATCATTTATTGCCGACAGCGCCACAATAGGGTCAGACATTTATGTGGGAGAGTTTTCTTTTGTGGGAGAAAACGCGGTTATTGGAAATAAAGTAAAGATCTATCCCCAGGTTTATATCGGTGACAATGCAGTGATCGGCGACAATACGACCTTATTTTCCGGTGTGAAAATATATTCTGAAACAAGCATTGGTAAAAATTGTATCATTCATTCAGGAACAGTTATCGGTAGTGATGGGTTTAGGTTTAACCCTGAGAATAACCATAAAAAAGTGCCGCAGATCGGGAATGTGGTTATTGAAGATGATGTTGAAATAGGGGCCAATTGTGCTATTGACCGGGCTACCCTTGGCTCAACGATACTTCGAAAAGGCGTAAAATTCGACAACCTGATCCACATAGCGCACAATGTAGAAATTGGCGAAAACACCTATTATGCAGCACATGGCGTGGTAGCTGGTTCTACAAAAATCGGTAAAAACTGTATGTTCAGTGGCCAGGTAGGTATCGTTGGCCATTTAACAATTGCAGATAATACCATCATCACCGCACAATCCGGTATCTCCAAAAGCATTCTTAAAAAAGGCGAAGTATACATGGGTTCCCCCGCCTTTGATGCCAACAAATACAGAAAAGCGTATATCCATTTCCGTAACCTCGATTCCCTCGTGCAAAGGGTAGACAAAATTGAAAGGGCTCAAAAGGCGGAAGAGATCAAAGAAACGTAGGATTAGGATGATCCCTGTTCAACTTCCATTTCCCGCATTGTATTTATTGGATTTGCCTGCGCCAATTATTTTTATTTCCGCAACTTCTCCAGGTAGCAGTACCAGGGCCTGGGACGAAACGTATATGCAAATAACTCACGGCTCCCGGATAGTTATTATTTTATGAATGATCCTGCAATAGTGCCAGAGGCACGGTATTTTGGTAGAGGAGGGCATGGTTTAAAGTTAGCAAAGCCTCATGGAGGCGACAATTATTGCTGTTTTGGTTTAATCGATCCATATATTGCCCACAAGGCATTACCAATAGTTTACCAAAATATTTCTATTAAAATATCCCTTTATGAGGATTTGCAAATAGGGCGCAACATACTTATCCTGCACAATTTTTTGAGGAACTGATGGACTTAAACACAAACACCACCCTATCGAGTGGCATTTAATGTTTATCCCAAATTATTAGTTCGTATTATAAACGTTCCCCGGCGGGATATATTAACTACAGCCCATACTATTTCCGCAATTCAAACATTTATAACAGGTGCCGCTACGCATTGTGATGTGCCCGCAGGTATTGCAGGCAGGAGCATCGCTCTGCATACTTTTGGCTGCTGCATTCACCGCATCGTACCCGTTAAACTGGGCTGCACCTAAATTATTTTTTACACTTTTTGAAGATTGCACATTACCGGCGGGGGAGGAATTCCCGATCACCCTCACTTCGCTTAGTTCGTGTACCCGGTTACCAATCGTAGGACTCGATTCATCCCATGATTCATTGCCAAGGTTTTCGACTTCAGGCTTGTCCAAAACATGAACCAGGTCATTCCGGCCAAGATATTCATAAGCCATGGAACGGAAGATAAAATCAATGATGGAAGTAGTGCTCTTGATATTAGGATGCTCTACCATGCCGGATGGCTCAAAGCGGGTAAATACAAATTTTTCAACAAACTCTTCTAACGGAACGCCATATTGTAACCCAATTGAGATGGCTATGGCAAAACAGTTGAGCATGCTTCGTACCGTAGCGCCTTCTTTGGCCATATCAATGAATATTTCACCCACTGTGCCGTCGCCATATTCACCGGTGCGCAGAAAAAGGGCCTGGCCGTTGATCTTGGCTTTTTGCGTAAAGCCCCTGCGCTTGGCAGGTAATTTTTTACGCTCTACAATTTTAGCGAGCCTGCCCTTCAATATTGTATCCGGACTATTTTGCATGCGCTTACTTACCTCATCTAACAGTTCATCCACGGTGAGTTTGCTCATGTCAACAATGTGAGATGATAAATTAACCGGCATCGCAGCACTTGCTTCTTCGGCAACCGCGCCGGCGGTTTTTTTCTTCTTATCTGATTTGTTACTTAGAGGTTGAGACAATTTTGAACCATCACGGTAAAGGGCATTCGCTTTTAGCCCCAGCTCCCAACTCATGCGGTAACAATCAGCGATCTCTACAACCGTTGCCTCATTGGGCAGGTTGATGGTTTTACTGATGGCGCCGCTTAAAAAAGGCTGGGCGGCTGCCATCATACGGATATGGCCATGGGCGTGAATATAGCGTTCTCCTTTCTGGCCGCATTTATTGGCGCAATCAAAAACCGGCAGATGCTCATTTTTTAAATAAGGCGCCCCTTCTACTGTCATGGTGCCACATATGTATATATTAGCTGCTTCTATTTCATCATCTGTGAAGCCCAATGCTTCCAGTAAGCTCCAGGAGAAGTCGTGGTATTGCGCTGCTTTAAAACCGAGGCGTTGTAAAGTGGTTTCGCCAAATGTATACACATTGAAAACAAATCCAATTTCAAATGCACTTCCCAGGGAGGCTTCTACTTTTGCCAGTTCTTCACTGGTAAAGCCTTTGGCAAGTAATGATTGTGTATTGATAAAGGGTGCCCCGTCCAATGTTGCATGTCCCTTGGCATAGTTTACGATCTCTTCCAGCTGTTGTTCGCTATACTTTAAATTGCGCAATGCAGCAGGTACGCTTTGATTGATGATCTTGAAATACCCCCCTCCACTAAGTTTTTTAAATTTTACGAGGGCAAAATCAGGTTCCACTCCGGTTGTATCACAATCCATTACCAGGCCGATCGTTCCGGTAGGTGCGATGACAGTTGTTTGTGCATTGCGGTATCCGTTTTTTTCACCCAACTGTACAGCCTCGTCCCATGCTTTAATCGCTGCAGTTAATAAATAATCCGGGCAATATTTTGAATTGATTCCCTGTGGCCTGATCTCGATTCCTTCGTATGCTTCCTGTGCATCATAGGCCGCTGCGCGGTGGTTGCGCATTACCCTGAGCATATGGTTTTTGTTTTCTTCAAACCTGGAAAAAGCACCTAAAAATCCAGCCATCTCTGCTGAGGTTTTATAGGCAACCCTGTCATGATCGCAGTGATAGCCCCTGCGATGGCTCGTGCAGATTCGCTATCGTAGGGATCCCGCTAACCATCAGCATACTGCCAAGGTTAGCATAACCCAGGCCCAGCGTCCGGTAATCGTAAGAAAGTTGTGCCACTTCTTTGACGGGAACTGTGCCATTAATACTGATATCTCCAGCACTACGGTCCATAATCGGCATGTATGTTCAAAGCCCTGTACATCAAAACTATTATCCGACTCATTAAAAAAGCGGCGAAGATTAACACTTGCCAAATTGCATGCAGTATTGTCAAGAAACATGTACTCACTGCAAGGGTTAGACGCTCTTATCGGCCCGCCTTCGGGACAGGTGTGCCATTCATTGATGGTTGTATCGTATTGTGTTCCGGGATCAGCACACTTCCAGGCGGCATGCGTAATGCTTTTCCATAACTGTGCAGCCTTTACTTTCTTCATTACCCTTCCATCACTTCTTCCTTTTAATTCCCAATCGCCGTCTTCATCCAATACCTTGAAGAATGCATTGGGCACCCTTACGGAATTGTTACTGTTTTGCCCGCTCACGGTACGGTACGCTTCTCCCTCATAATCACTCGGATATCCTGCGGCAATTAAAGCTGCTACTTTATCCTCTTCCTCTACTTTCCAATTCACAAATTTCTCAATTTCAGGGTGGTCAAGGTCGAGACAAACCATTTTAGCAGCACGACGCGTAGTGCCCCCGCTTTTTATAGCACCTGCAGCCCTGTCACCAATTTTAAGGAAACTCATCAGCCCGCTGGAAGTTCCACCACCGCTTAATTTTTCACCTTCTCCCCGTATACTGCTAAAATTGGTACCTACGCCACTCCCATATTTAAATATCCTCGCTTCCCTTACCCATAGATCCATAATTCCTCCTTCATTTACCAGGTCGTCATCCACACTTAAAATAAAACATGCATGCGGCTGTGGCCTTTCATAAGCGGAAGTTGATTTTTTTAATTGGCCGTCAATCGCATCTACAAAATAGTGGCCCTGGGGCTTACCGGTAATGCCGTACACTTCATTAAGCCCCGTATTAAACCACTGCGGGCTATTGGGAACACAGGCCTGGTTGAGTATCGAATAAACCAACTCATCATAAAATACCTGTGCATCTTTTTCTGTAGCAAAATAATGATAGCGTTCGCCCCAGACTCTCCAGCAATGTGCCATACGATGAGCGACTTGTTTTATCGTGGTTTCCCTTCCGATAGTACCGTCCGGCTGGGGTATGCCTGCTTTACGGAAATATTTTTGAGCCAATATATCAGTTGCTATCTGGCTCCACTGTTTGGGCACTTCCACATTATCCATTTGAAATACCACTTCACCTGATGGATTTTTAATAATGGAGGTCCGGTAATCATACTCGAACATATCATACGGTGATACATCTTCTTTCGTAAACTGGCGGTGAAACCCGAGGGCCTTGGTATTTTTTTGTTGACTTGGCATATAATGTATGTGGATAAGGTTAAGTAATCGTTAAGGAATAACGGAGGACGAAAATATCCATACTAAATGATTATTCCTTCTCTTAAATATCAACAGGTGTGGACAAATACGGTGGATAATTTTTAATACCCAACAGTAGCGGGCTTTTAAGTGGTTTTAATTTTTTTTTTGCAAAAAAAGCAGGTTAAACCGGGAAAAATTTGTTACAACAAAACAGGTGTTTACCTATTGTGCCAGCTTACGCGGGTAATCCTATTGTTAGGAAGGAACCCTGAAAAATTTATAAGGTGTAAAAGTTTAAAAGTAGTATTGAATTTCGGGCAATTGTAAAAAAATACCCCTGTTATTAACCACGTGAAAGTACCCATTAAATGCCTGCGGAACCTGGTAATTTCATTGTGATTCCTAATTATAGTTGATGACCTGTCTTTCTTTTTTTTAGGTGACCGGAACGCCACACAGCCATTGGATGTTTACCCTTTTGCTTTAAAAAATCATCAGGCGAATATCCTGCACCAGGTATTGCGGGCTATCTTTATTGCATGAGAGTTGTAATTCAAAGAGTAATGAAAGCCGCAGTGACAATTGGTAATAAAGTGAAGGCTGAAATTGAAAACGGGTTATTGATATTGGTCGGTATCGAGGATGCCGATACATCCGAAGACATTTCCTGGTTGAGCAGTAAAATAGTAAATATCCGCATTTTTGATGATGAAAATAAAGTGCCGAATATTTCCGTGAAAGATAGGAACGGTGATATATTGTTAGTCAGCCAGTTCACCCTGCAGGCCAGCACGCGAAAAGGAAACCGCCCTTCGTATATCCGTGCCAGTAAGCCGGGTATAGCCATACCTATTTATGAAAAATTGGTGGCGCAATTAGAGACTGATTTAGGGAAGAGAATCTATACGGGCGAGTTTGGCGCAGACATGAAAGTGATGTTGGTAAATGATGGGCCTGTGACAATTGTTATTGATACTAAAGCAAAAGAATAGTTTAGTAAACAAATTTGTAAAAATATATTGCACATATTAAAATCCTTCCCTATGCCTAAAATCTTATTCAGCTATCATTGAGACACATATGATACAGGCCTAACGTTATTTGTCGGTATGGTTTGAAGCTGCATAATAATAAATTTTGGAGAAAGAGCTTTAACATGGAAGGTTTGATACTATAATTAATGGAAGGTTTGATACTATAATTAAATTAGTTTTATCCATTAGGTTGCAAAGTGACATAGGCACGGTAATTTGGTAGAAGAGGGAATTTTTAAAGTTAGCAAACCTCATTTAGGCGACATTTTTTTTTGTTTGGGTGTAAGCAATCTATTGTCGCCCTTCAGGGCTTTACGAAGATTTTGCTAATATTTTTCTACCAAAATATCGCCTCTGTGAGGCTTTGAAACATTTTGAAAAGCTGGATTTGCGGCCTAAACGCGTAATCCTAATAATTAAATTGAATTATGTAATTAATTTTAATTCGTTTGATTCATGCCTTTATAATTAGGGTAATATAAAGTAACCAAATGACCATCCACGTATTGAATTGGATAAGCGTATTTCATTTTAATTCGTGTAATTCGTGGCTGGGAACTCCGTGTAATAAAAAATAATCAGCATGACCATTCACCAGGCACAACAAGATGTAGACCAATGGATAAAAACTGTGGGGGTAAGGTATTTTAGCGAACTCACCAACCTGGGAATATTGATGGAAGAGGTGGGTGAATTATCCCGGCTAATGGTAAGGACCTATGGCGAGCAATCTTTTAAAGAAACGGATAAAGGAAAAGAATTAAGCGATGAAATGGCCGATGTGCTGTGGGTGTTAATTTGCCTTGCAAACCAAACAGGTATTGACTTGACCGAAGCATTACAAAAAAATTTTGAGAAAAAAATTAAGAGATGCAATGCGGCATAAAGATAACCCCAAATTATAAGGCCATGTGATGCCCAGGACAAGTTTAAAATCGCCTATCTCCTTAACTTTGTCGCCTATTATGGCAAACGAAACAAACAATTTCCCTGAGCTGATCGCTCATTGTAAAGAATACGGTTACATTTTTCAATCGTCAGAAATTTATGACGGCCTTGCCGCCGTGTACGACTATGGGCAGAATGGTGCGCAGCTTAAAAAGAATATCCGCGATTACTGGTGGAAAAGCATGACACAACTTCATGATAATATCGTTGGCATCGACGCTTCCATATTTATGCATCCAACCACCTGGAAGGCAAGCGGGCATGTAGATAATTTTAGCGATCCCATGATCGATAATAAAGACAGTAATAAAAGATACCGCGTAGATCACCTTATAGAGGGGTTCGCGGAAGAGCAAAAAGCAACCGGCAATGAGCCATTGGCAAATACGATCCTGTCTTCGATGGATGCCTTATTGGTTGCAAGTGATTACCCTGGCTTAAAAAAACTCATAGAAGACAACAAAATAAAATGCGCGGTCAGCAAAACCTGTAACTGGACAGAAGTGAGGGAATTTAACCTGATGTTCAGCACACAAATAGGTAGTGTGGCAGAAGAAAGTGATACCATTTATTTACGCCCTGAAACTGCACAGGGCATTTTTGTAAATTTTTTAAACGTGCAAAAAACAGGCCGGATGAAGATCCCCTTTGGTATTGCACAAACAGGTAAGGCCTTCAGGAATGAAATTGTGGCGCGGCAATTTATTTTCAGGATGCGGGAATTTGAGCAAATGGAAATGCAGTTTTTTGTGCGCCCGGGCACTCAAATGGAATGGTACAACTACTGGAAGCAGGAACGGAAAAAATGGCACGAAAGTATAGGTATCCCTGCTGAAAAACTGCGCTACCATGATCATATCAAACTGGCGCATTATGCGGATGCAGCGCTCGACATTGAATTTGAATTTCCATTTGGCTGGAAAGAACTTGAAGGAATTCACAGCCGTACTGATTTTGACCTTACGCAGCACCAGGCATATAGCAAAAAGAAAATACAATATTTCGACAACGACCTGAAAGAAGATGGAAAACCTTATGGAAATTATATTCCTTTCGTAGTTGAAACATCCGTGGGGTTAGACAGGTTGTTCCTCACCGTTATGAGCCTGGCATATACCAACGAAGAATGGACAAAAGAAGACGGTACAAAAGATAGCAGGGTTGTATTAAAAATCCCGGCAAAAATTGCCCCCACCAAACTGGCCATTTTACCTTTACTCAAAAAAGATGGCCTGCCTGAAATAGCGCAACAGGTCATGAATGAATGCAAGGGAAGCTTTATGTGTTTTTATGAGGAGAAGGATGCAATCGGAAAACGCTACCGCCGGATGGATGCAATCGGGACCCCCTTTTGCCTGACGATTGATCACCAGAGTAAAGAAGACAATACCGTTACCCTTCGGTACCGGGATACGATGGTGCAGGAGAGGATAGCCATCAGTGATGTAAAAAAACTGGTATTGGAAAAAATAAGTTAGTGATTGAACCCCCTCTTCAGGAAGGAATAAGACATTTCATTTATTAGCAATGAACAAACTTGCGATGGTGATTGTCCAAACGACGTTTGTATAAATTGATAATGAAAACTTCCTATCCAAAAATCTCAAATAAATTGTGCCCCAGTTTGCTAAATATTACCGCGTTCATAGTAAGGGATCTCATCATGGCTGGTTGATTCTTTCTGGTACCAATAAGCTTGTGTAACCACATGTCCGCCGTGTGTGTGCAGCAACCTTCCAAAGATCGCATTGATTGGATTGAAAGTGTAATCAGTTACGCCCACCGTAAATGATTCCGGAAGAGCAGGTGCCGGAGGTGCCGATTGTGCAGGTATTACAACCCCTTCAGCCGTTTTTACTACCGGTGCGGCTACAACTTTAGGCGGTGGCGATGGCACGACTATTACCGAATATTTATTGTACTCCAGTAACCTTTTTAAAAACTGCACCCTTCCTGCTGACACATTCTTTTCCACGATACCACATTTTACACCATCCAGTTCTTCAAATTCGTGATTTTTGTTAATGGCCATATTATTATAAGGATGGTTAATTCAAATTTTAATTGATGCTATGCGAATCCGTTTTGAGTATCCGTCCGCATTAAATCTCAACCCGCACGACTATCAAATTATTTCGGTTATATATTCGTAAATCCAGCTTAAGAATCCCACAAACATGATACCTGCCCCACAAATGTACATCCCAAGCATGGTAGCAAACGGCATAATGATTTTTTCAATTGGCTGGTCATTTTTTTCCATGAAAACGGCCCGGATCACCCGAAGATAATAATATAACGAAACGATGAGGTTCAATGCGGCGACAGTGATAAAAAGGTAGTCTCCTTTGGATGCACCGGCGGTTATCAGGAATAATTTACCAAAGAATCCGGCAGTAGGAGGAATGCCCGCCAACGAAAATAATGCCAGTGCGAGTATCCAGCTAATGAACGGATTAACCTGGTACAAGCCTTTATAATCGCTTATGAGCTCTTTCCCTGTTTGCTGCGATATAACTCCAGCAACGCCAAAAGCAGCAAGGTTGGAGAATGTATAGATCAGGACAAAGTACACAACCGATGCAGTGGCGCCTGGCGAGTTACCACTTAATCCAACCAATATAAATCCTACTTGCGCGATGGATGAATAAGCCAGGAAACGTTTGATGTTTTGTTGCCGCAAAGCAAAGAGGTTCCCGATGATCATGGTAGCAATAGACAATATCATTACCATATTATACCAGATCCCTTCAATTGGTGCAAATACTTTATATAAAGTAGAGAGTAATATAAATGCAATGGAACCTTTTGAAATCACGGAGAGTACGGCTGAAACGGCTATGGGCGCACCCTCGTATACATCGGCCGTCCATAAATGGAAAGGAACAATGGATAATTTAAAAGCAAAAGCGGTAAATAAAAATATGAAGGCAAGTATTTGCAACGGGCTTCCATCCAGCAGCGCCGGAATTTCTGTGAAACTTATCGTACCGGTTATCCCATACATCAATGAAATACCAAACAATAAAATCCCGGAGGAGAAAGCAGATGACAGTATCATTTTCATGGCGGCTTCTGCTGATATTTTTTTCTCAAGATCAAAATTTGCCATCGCCGCCACAGGAAGAGTTGAAAGTTCGAGCGCTAAAAAGAACAGGAGGAGGCTGCCACTTGAAATCATTAAAAACATGCCTAATAAAGCAGATAACAAAAGGATAAAAAACTCAGGCATGTGCTCAGTCTTCTTTAACCAGTCTGCAAATAGTACAGAGATCAGATAGGCACCGAGGCTTAAAACACTTTTCTCAAAAGCCATTAATGTATCCGTTACAAACAGGCCGCCGAATAAATTACCTGTTTCAATGAAAAAAAAACCGGCCATGAAATTTATCAATAATAAAAACTGCACCAGGCTCAACAGCCGGTCATTTTTCATTCCCGTTCCTACTTTTATAAACAGCAATAAGAAAATGATAAAAGTAACTGTGAGTTCAGCTTTCATTACTATTAAAAACTCGTTCAACATATATTTAAAAGTTAGCGTGCCGGATGCAGCGATTTTGGCAGCGTGATTTACTTCTGCATTTATTCGGCTCTTATCTGGCCGTTATCTTATTCATGATTATTTCTGTGGCCGGGCTAACCAGGTCATTCAACCAGGATGGCGCCAATCCAATTGCGAGTATACCCGCAACTAAAATAATGGCAGCTAATTTTTCATTCCAGCCTGCATCGCTTAAGTTACTGTAACCTTCCTTTAAGGGTCCCATGGCTGTTTGCCCGATCGCTCTCAGGATATACACGGCAGTTACCACAATTGACATGCCCGCTGCGATGGTTGCAATGCGGTGAAAGATGGCAGGTTGTTGCCACGAACCAACCAGGATGGTCATTTCGGCAACAAATCCGCTTAACCCCGGCAACCCGAGCGAACAAAGACCAACAAGAAATAAAACGGTTGTAATAAAGGGCATTACTTTTAACAACCCTCCCATTTCATTCACCTGCCTGGTATGCGTACGTTCGTAGATCATACCGATCACTGCAAAGAAAAGCGCGGTCATTAAACCATGGGATACCATTTGCATTACCGCACCTGTCATAGCGGTTTTTGTTAACATGCCAATACCCAATAACACAAACCCGCAGTGACTGACCGATGAATAGGCATTGATATACTTAAGGTCCTTCTGCATCATGGTAGCGAATGCGCCGTACAATATGGCAATGGCAGATAAGGCAATAATAATCGTTGCGTATTCTTCTGCACCTTCCGGCATAATATAAGTTGCAAGCCGCAGGCAGCCATAACCTCCAAGTTTCATAGAAATGCCTGCCAGGAACATGGAACCTGCTGTGGGTGCGGAAGAATGGCCGTCAGGCACCCAGGTATGGAACGGAAATAACGCGGTAAATACCCCAAAGCCAACAAATAAAAGGGGGAAACAAATCCGCTGTACCGACATGGGAATATCACTGCGGGACAATGCCAAAAGATCGAACGTATTTTCATCGCCACTAAAATAAATACCCAGGAGCCCCACGAGCACCAATGCGGACCCTCCCATCAGCATGAGTGCGAGTTTGTTGGCTGCATATTCTTTTTTGCCGCTTCCCCAGATACCGATGAGTAAATATTTTGGTATCACGGCTATTTCAAGAAAGAAAAAAAGAATGAAGCAGTCAAGCGAAATAAAAAAACCGTAGGCACCAAGACTAAGGAGGATGAGCAGGAAATAAAATTCTTTTGTCATCTTACTGACATTCCAGGAAACGAGTACGCCAGCTATTACTACGAACGCGGTTAATAAAACCATCGCAACAGATATCCCATCTACCCCCAGGTGGAAACTGATATGCCACGAGGGAAACCAGGTATATTGTAATTCAAAAAGCATTTGAGCCGTGTTGCCTGTTAACCTTTCATTGTTAAAAGTAAAGTACAATATAAACGCAAGCGCGAATTGTAATATAGAACCGGCAAGGGCCGTAACTCTAACCTGCAGGGTATTACGGGCCAGCAGTATGGCAACTGCAGTAAGTAAGGGGCAAAGTAGTAATAATGTTAGATTCATTGATTTGTTTTAATGCTTCCCTCAGCCCACCTCCTCCAAAAGCGAAGAAGCCTTACCCTGGTAATGTTCCCTGCCAGAACCTCACCCCCTGCCCTCTCCAAAGGAGAGCGGGCCTTACCCTGCTAATGTCAACACTTTTATTTTTCCCGGAGGAGTTCCTTTATTTCCATATATAGATAAACAGTACCGCCAGCCCTATTACACCGGCTAAAAAATAAATAGCGTAGTGCTGTACCTTCCCCGACTGAAAACCTTTTATTTTTTCTGAGACAGCTTCTGTCGAATTTCCCGTTGCATTGATCATTCCATCAACTATGGTTTTATCAAACCATGCGGCCGGCCTTCCAACCAAATTGAATAATACTTTTTTAGTGACGAATAAATACACTTCGTCTACATAAAATTTATGATAGGCCGCTTTGTAAAATACGCCCAGCGATTTGGCTATGGCTGCTGCTTTGGTATTTTCCTTTTTATACAGCCACATTGCAGTAAGTATGCCCGCAAGTGCTATTATTACGGGCGCAATAGAAAACCTGATATGAAAAGTTGACTCAAGAGAATGGCCATCAGAACTGACAAATTTGCCAAACGGTATCCCTCCCGCCAGGATTGCTCCAATTCCCAACACAACCAGCGGGGCCGTCATTGCAAAACTTCCTTTATTAGGTGCCTTGCTGTGGCTTGCCTTCCCATGATCCGGATCTTTGTTCCAGAATATGCTGAAATATAAGCGAAACATATAAAAAGCCGTTAGCCCTGAAGTAAGTAATGCGATCCAGTAAACCCCGCGGTTGTGCTCATAGGCTACTAATAATATTTCTTCTTTGCTGAAGAAGCCCGCAAAGGGAGGTATCCCCGAAATTGCAAGACAGGCAATTAAAAAAGTTATATGCGTCAGCGGTAAATATTTTCGTAGCCCGCCCATGTCCTTCATTTCGTTACTATGGATAAAGTGAATTACAACACCCGCCCCCAGGAACAACAAAGCTTTGAATAGGGCATGTGTGAAGAGGTGAAACATGGAAGCGGTAAATCCGGCATTCCGGGCAACGGAATCATTTAACCACGCATCCTGTCCTACTGCACCGGATACGCCCAATGCAAACATCATAAACCCGATCTGTGACATTGTTGAATATGCCAGTACTCTTTTTATGTCTGTTTGGGTACAGGCAATGACAGCAGCGATAAGGGCAGAAAAGATTCCGGTATAGGTAACCAGTTGCATCGCAGGCTGAGACATATTAAAAACAGGAAATAATCTTGCAACCAGGAATACACCTGCTACCACCATGGTGGCTGCATGTATCAAAGCCGACACTGGTGTTGGGCCTTCCATAGCATCCGGCAACCAGATATGCAAGGGGAACATAGCACTCTTCCCCGCCCCGCCAATGAATACGAGTACCACACCCCAGGTTAAGGCTGAAATACCCAGCAGGCCGGCCGTGTAAGCGTTATGTAATTCAGGTGCTCCGATCGTTGTTAAACGGTGAATCAGCGTATTAAAATCAAAAGTGCCTGCATAGTACGATAGTATTAAAATACCGATGAGGAAACCAAGATCGGCAAAACGTGTAACGATAAACGCTTTTTTGCAGGCCGCCAACGCCTTGGGACGGTCATAATAATAGCCGATCAATAAAAAAGAAGATACTCCCACCAGTTCCCAGAAAAAGTATAACTGGAAAATATTGGAAGACATCACCAATCCTAACATAGAAAATGTGAAAAGTGCAAGGAATGCATAATAAGTCGGGAAGCGATCTTCGCCTTTCAGGTACCCCAGGCTGTAAACATGGACCATGAGGGAAATAAAGGTTACAACCAACAGCATCATTACCGAAATAGGATCGAGGATGATCCCCATATCAATGGAAAAGCCAGGCGAAAATTCGAGCCAGTTGTATTGCAGCGCAATTATTTTTTCGTACACTCCTGCCACTTTCCCATACCTGAAAAAATATCCGTATGCGGTATAGCATGACAGAACAGTTGATACCAGTAAAAGTGTGGTGCCGATAATGCCCGCAGCATGTTTGAAATATTTTCTTCCAAACAAGCCCAATAAGAAAAACCCTGCCAAAGGCAGCAAGGGAATTAACAGTAGTATCCATTTAATTTCGCTGCCCTGTGGAATTACCTGGAGCATAGGAAAATGCAAAAAAACATTCATCATATAATATGGCGCTCTTTCTCCCGTTCCAATGAACCGGAATATTAAAATTTCATTTCTTCAGCATTCTCTACATCAATGGATCGATGGCTCCGGTATAAATTAATGATAATAGCAATGGCGACCGCCGCTTCTGCCGCTGCTATGGCGATCACAAAAATGGAAAAAAATAATCCATCCAGTTTTTGTGGCCATAAATATTTATTGAAAGCAATAAAATTCAGGTTCACGCTATTTAAAACAAGCTCTATACTCATCAGCATCGTGACGAGGTTCCTCCGGGTAAAAAATCCATACACACCAATAAAAAAAAGCGCGGTGCTGATAAATAAAAAATGATACAACCCTGGCTCAATCATGCTATGGCGGGTTTTGAACGTAAAGCAATTACAATACAACCGATCATTGCCGCCAGTAACAGCATACTTATAATTTCAAACGGCAAGGCAAACCCATTGTCTTCAAGCCCCAGCATCTGGTTCCCGATATTTGAAACGGAGGGCATAACAGTTTCCCCTGCTGTTCTTTTAAATGTATGCGAAAAAATTTGAACCAGGGTTAAAGCAAAACCGCAAAAGGCAGCTAAGGCAGCAAATACCTGTCTGCCGATTTTTTGCTTAGGCAATAATTCACCTGCCTGGTGCGTTAAAAAAATAGAGAAGATAATGAGTACCGTGATGCCGCCAACATACACTACTATTTGAACTGCGGCAATAAATTCATATCGCATCCAAAAGAAAAGTCCGGCAATTCCTATGAGGGCAAATAAAAGAAAAATAGCAGCACGGAAAATCTTCCTTGTAGTTACCGCCAGGACTGCGCTAATTAAAGTTAGTGCGGCCAGCATATAAAATATTATCGTTGCTCCGTTCATGTGGGTTTATAGTACTTTTTAAAATAATTAATCTTACCCATTATATAAATAATTTTGAACAGGCTCCCGGGCCCTGGTTATACATCGTTGTGTCACTCCCTTGTACCGCATACCTTTGTGGATCTTTTTTCCGGGAGGTAAGTTCATATATTCATCCGGTGCTTTGAAAGATATTTTCCCGCTTTAAAGCAGTATTGGTATTGCCGGTAAACCGCATCGCATTCCTTATACTATTTTTTGCCCTTTTTTATGCCTTCGCTGCGTTTCAATTGTAAGGGCATTTTAAATCAAACATAATAATAATTTCAACAGAAAATTATGTTGTAATGATGAACTTAAGATGCGGCATCATTCCACCCCTTCCCTGATCTTCGATCCCGGCTTATTCAGGATCTTTGTCAGCTCACTCCGGTCGTAAACGCTGTGCTCAAATGTTTGCGCCATTTTAATGGCATCGGTGGGGCAAGCCACAACACAGAGGTTGCACATCGTACACAATTCGAGGTGGTACACAAATTTGTCTATGGCCTTTTTCTTTTTTCCTTCCGCGCTCAAATCGAACTTGGTAATGATCTTTATAGTCGCATTGGGACAAGCCAGTTCGCAGGCGGTGCAACCGGTGCAGGCATGCTCATTGTTTTCATCATGGGGCATCACCACCTCTCCCTTAAATCTTTCGGGCAAATGCATGGTTTCCCTGTTGTCTGGGTACTCCTGCGTAATGATCTCTTTGTGATGGGAAAAATAATACAGCGTGCGCCGGAGGCCGGTTGCCAGGGACTTTAACCCGCTAAAAACTTCCTTTATGTATTCAACGATAAACATCTGCTTTTTAGTTTTTGTATAGTTCCTGCCACCCTTCAGTCGTGATGATCCCAATAACGCTGCCTTCGTTTATCCTGGGCTGGCAGGTACGCTGCTGCACTTGCTAAAAATGCCAGCCTAATATCGCCACCAGGGTTACCAGCAAGATATTGAACATACTGATCGGTAATAAATATTTCCATTCCAGGTTTAATAACTGGTCGATGCGTAACCTGGGAAATGTCCACCTGAACCACATGATCAAAAAAATCAGGAAAAACGTTTTGCCGAAAAACCATATACTGGATGGGATATAGTCCATCACGCGGTTAAACCCCTGCCAGTGCCCAATATGAAATGGCATCCAACCTCCTAAGAACAAGGTAGCCCCGATGGCACATACAATAAATACATTTACATACTCCGCTAAAAAAAACAAAGCGAATTTCATCCCGGAATACTCCGTGTGAAATCCTGCTGTGAGTTCAGATTCCGCTTCGGCTAGATCGAAGGGGGCGCGGTTGGTTTCGGCGGTAACCGCGATAATGAAAATGATAAAAGCGATGATGGCCGGGAGGTGACCCTTGAATATCCACCAGCCATCTGCCTGGGATTGAATGATCTCATTGAGGTTTAAACTTCCGGTTAAAACCACGATAGCAAGGATAGACAGCCCCGCAGATAGCTCATAACTCACGATTTGAGCGCCGCTGCGCATGGCGCCCATTAAAGAATACTTATTATTACTTGCCCATCCTGCCATTAAAATACTGATCACCATCATGGAGGATACCGCTGTGATATACAACACGCCAACATTCATATCCCATAGCTGGAAATCCCTGGCAAAGGCGATCGGGGCCATTAAGAGCATGGCAACGATGATCGCAATAAAAGGCGCCAGGTTAAATAAAAATTTATCGGCCCCATCCGGTGTCATTCCTTCCTTCACTAATAACTTTACCGTATCGGCAAGTGACTGAAACATTCCTTTGGGGCCTACCCGGTTTGGCCCTAGCCTTATTTGCATCCAGGCAGAAACTTTTCTTTCCATAAGCACCAATACAAGCCCGAGGATGGCAAAAAGGCTGATGACGCAGATACCTGCTATCCCCATTTCAATTACCGTCGTCCAGGATGAACTAAAATTGGCTCTCAACCAGTTGTCTAAAGAGTCAGATATGGCGGAAAAACTCAACAAATGATATGCTTATTAATGATCATTAAATCTTATTCTTTCTTCCTGCCGGTTCAAAGTCGGTCATACTACCGGTCTATGTCCGGTATCACCAGGTCCAGCGTGCCCATCATTGCCACCAGGTCGCCTAATTTGCTTCCCTTAGCCATATGATTTAAAGCGGAAAGGTTGGAAAACCCCGGCGAACGGAATTTGATCCGGTAAGGAGTAGTTCCGCCTTCACTTACAATATAAACCCCAAACTCTCCCCTGGCTGTTTCTATCCGCTGGTAAAAATCTCCTTTCGGCAACTTCAACACGGCTTTTGTCTTGGCCTGGAATTCCCCTTCGGGAATATTATCAATCAACTGTTCAATTATTCTGATGGACTGGTGCATTTCTCTTATCCTTACCATATACCATGCAAATGAATCACCGCCGGATTCCAGTATTTCCTCAAAGTCCAGCTGATCGTATACTTCGTAAGGATACAATTTCCGGATATCACAGGAAACGCCGCTACCACGTGCAGTAGGCCCCGAACAGCCAAATGAAACAGCATCTTCAGCCGATAGGTAACCTACGCCTTTCATCCTGTTCTGGAAAATAATATTGCCGGTAACAAGCTCACTGTATTCGTTAACCTTCGACTTGAACAAGGTGATAAAATCCTTCACCCGTTGTTGAAAATTGGAATGGATATCCAGCATCACGCCACCCGGCACCATATAGTTCATCGTTAGCCTGGCACCACAGGTTTCCTCCATAATATCGTTAATGGTTTCCCTTTCCCTGAAGGCATGAAAAAAAGGAGTAAACGCGCCCAGGTCCATCGCCATGGCACCCCACCACAACTCATGCGAGGCCACTCTTGTTAATTCATCCATCAGTACACGGATCACTTTTGCCCTTGGTGGAATTTCTACCTGTAATCCTTTCTCCACGCAAAGGGCACAGGCATGGTTGTTAATGTGTGCGGAAAGATAATCCATCCTGCTGGTAACATAAATGAATTGCCGGTAGCTGAGGCTCTCACACATTTTTTCAATGGACCGGTGGATAAACCCCAGGTGCGG
>JBBJMD010000045.1:0-23331 GCA_037719925.1 Ferruginibacter sp. | reverse complement strand
TGTGCTAATTGCTTAAAAGTTGATTCAATCGTTCTGAAACTTTGAATGGGTTGGGCAACATGGCCTGCTCCAATACAATATTCATAGGAACGGCAGGGAGATCCAATGCGCCGATTACTTCTACCGCACTGTCAAGGAAATTAAAGCAAGCTTTTGATATACGGCCCGATAATGCTTCTGCAAAAGAATTATTCTGTTGTTCTTCTGTAATTACCAGGCATTTCCCATGCCTTTTTACCGTAGTATAAATCAATATTTCATCAAGGGGAAATATTGTCCTTAGGTCGATGATCTCTATCTGGCCGGGGAAATTGTTAGCTGCCGATTTGGCCCAGTAAACACCCATTCCATAAGTAATAATGCAACAGCTTTCCCCTTTTTCAACCATATCAGCGTTGGCTTGCAACACACTGAGGCCTTTGCCTAAGGGGATAATATAATCCCGGGAGGGTTCGATGGTTTTTGCCTCTTCGGTTCCCGGCACTTTACTCCAGTACAAGCCTTTATGCTCCAGTACCAGTACAGGGTTAGGATCAAGAAATGCAGCTTTCAACAAGCCTTTCATATCAGCTGCATTGGATGGGTACACTATCTTGATCCCTTTAATTGAAAGAAGGGTGCTTTCGATGCTTCCACTATGATATGGCCCTCCACCGCCATACGCGCCGATCGGGACCCGGATTACAACCTGGATAGGGAACTTGCCGCAGCTTAAGAAACAACTTTTTGATATCTCGGTTACCAATTGGTTTAAGCCAGGGAAAAGGTAGTCGGCAAATTGCACTTCTACAATGGGTTTTACACCTACGGCACACATACCAGCCGTGGAACCAATAATGTAAGCTTCCTGGATGGCGGTGTTAAAAACGCGGTGATCCCCAAATTGCGTTGCGAGCGTTGCAGCTTCCCTGAAGACGCCTCCGAGCCTGTGCCCAACATCCTGGCCATACAATACCGCCTCCGGGTATTCTTCCATGATTTCCCTTATGGCGAAGAGGGCCGCGTCAACCATCATTATTTTTTCTTTTCCAGCCGGGCTTCTGGTTCCATTTTCAATAATGACTGGTGTTTCTGCAAATAAAAAATCTGCTACCGTAGCCGGATCAGGTTCAGGGGCCGATACGGCAAGGCCAAATTGTGATATTACCAAGGCAGCCGCATCCTTTTCGATCTTATGCAAATAATGAACTTCTATCCCATTGCTCAAACACCTTTCCCGCAATTTCGCACACGGATCATTTTTATAATCGTTGCCAAGTTCGTCCCCGGACCGGTATGTTTCTTTTCTTACCCCGCTTGTATGATGACCAAGCAAAGAGACCTTCGCATGCACCAAATAAGGAGCACGGCTGACCCTGACTTCATCGGTCACCATTTTCATGGCGTTATAACTTTCTTCAAAATCACTTCCGTCGATACTCATACTTTTAATGCCCCTGAAGCCCTGGATAAAATCAGCGGCATTGCTCGTCCTGGCTTCTGCTGCCGTTACACTGATACCCCAATCATTGTCCTGTACAAGGTAAATTACCGGCAACTGGTGCAAAGCGGCAAACTGAAAGGCCTCACTTACCTCCCCTTCGGTAATAGAAGCATCTCCTAATGAGCAAATGACAACAGGAAGCTGGAAAACATTATTCATTGAATTTGAATGATGCTTTTTTAACAAAGGAGAATTTATTCGCTCCAGGTATTGTAACCCCTGGGCTATGCCGGTCGTTGGAATCGCCTGCATCCCGGTAGCACTGCTCTGGTGAATAATGGTAGGTTTATCATTGCCCCTGTAATTGGGATGGGCATAATAGGCCCGGCCACCGGTAAAAATATCATTGCCTTTGGCCAGCAATTGCAGCATTAGTTCGTAAGGCGTAAAACCAAGGCCGAGCAACATAGCATCATCGCGGTAATAGGGACTTACATAATCACAGGGCAATAATTGAAGGGCTGTTGCCAGCTGAATAGCTTCGTGACCCCGGGAAGTAGCATGAACATACTTACAGGTTTGCCTGTTGGTTTCATACGTTGTGGCCATTTCTTTGGCAATACACATCAGCTCAAACACTTTTAATAAAATATCATTGTGCAACATGGGTCAAAAATACGTTATTGCACTAATCATGGCCCAGGCATAAGGACATTTTTAAAGACATTACACTCCTATTAGAAATATTCCCTTAGTAGGAATATGGCTCCTAATGACAAGAGGGGGTAACCAGGCTGATCAACTCGATGTTATAAGTAAATGTTCTTAAAACGTCAGGAAGCCGGAAATTAATCTCGGTAAATATGTGGAATATGGAAAGGGTGGATGACGAAAGAACGAATCAAGCAGGTCATAAATCCTTTAAGTAAAAAGTGCAGCAATTATAGCCTGCACAACCCGATTTTGCGTGTTAATTATTTTACTTCAATTTTTAATAACATCTCCTTTTCAATAAATGCTTCGAGTTCGTCGCCTACAACGCATTCACCAACCCCTGCGGGCGTGCCGGTAAATATAAGATCACCAATATTGAGGGAGAAATAATTTGATATGTGTGAAATAATATGGTCAAAATTAAAGATCATTTCGCTGGAATTGGCTTGTTGAACCAGTTCTTTATTTTTATAAAAACTGAAGTTTATGTTCTTTTTATTGAACCCAGGGGCAATTTCGAGAAATTTACCAACTGCAGCGGAGTTGTCAAAAGCTTTAGCTTTCTCCCATGGCAATCCTTTTGCCCGCAGGTCATTCTGTATGTCCCTTGCCGTAAAATCAATACCGGCAGTAATACCATTATAATAATTGGAAGCATGGCGCTCCTGAATGTACTTTCCATTTTTTGATACCCGCAACACCAGTTCGCATTCGTAATGAAGCTCATTGGTAAACTCGGGATAGTAAAAAGGTGTATGGCTTTGCAACAATGCACTTTTCGGTTTCATGAATATCACCGGTTCTTCAGGTAAGTCATTGCCCAATTCTTTGGCGTGCGCCGCGTAATTACGGCCTACACAAATTATCTTCATGGTTTACTGTGGTTAAAACATTCTTAATACAACAACGAATATAGACAAATCAGATAAAAAAAACAATTATGTATCAGGCCCTGGAATTTTCAGGCCTTTATCGATAACTTATTAAAATTACCCATCGTTTGTTCAATTCCGTTAATAACGAAACTTTCTATGATTTCAGTACATTTTTGGATTTTAATTTGAACAATCTCCAATTCGGTGCTTAACCATTTACTCAAAACGAAATCAGCCTGCATTCCTTTTGGATAATTATTACCGATGCCAAACCGGAGTTTAGGGTAGTTATCCGTTCCTATTGTTTGCTGAATATCTTTCAAGCCATTATGACCCGCATGGGTACCTGAGGCACGAAGCCTGAGCTTATCAATCGGCAATGCCAGGTCATCAACAATAGTTAGGGTATTTTCTAATGACACTTTTTCCTTATCCAACCAATACTTAAAAGCCTGCCCGCTAAGGTTCACGTAAGTGGTAGGACAAATACATATTAACAGCTTATTTCTCCACTTTATTTTACAAGCATAAGCGAGCCGTTCTACCTTTAATTCACCATCATGTTTCTTCACAAAAGCCTGGATCACGTCAAATCCAATATTATGGCGAGTGTTGGCATACTCTTTACCAGCGTTTCCTAATCCGACAATAAGAAATTTTGACATTATTGATAAGGGGATATAGAAATGCCCCTGTTTTTCGTAGGGGCATTTTTATCAAATTTATTATAAAGACAGGACTATTTCCACTTATCCTTTGTTTCTTGAACGAAAAAGACTCTTGAAAAGCTGTCCTCCGGATGACGTTAATTTATCCGATTTCTTTGCAACCAAACCCGTAATTCCCATTTGAATGGCCGAGCCTACAATTTTTCTCAGAATGCCCGGGGATTTACCTAACAAAAATTTTTTGGAAAGTATACCTGCACCTAATCCGACACCGGCCTTCAAAATGGTGCCTGTGATACCGGGAGTTTCTTTTACTTTATTGAAAGTACTCTTGAGCAGGTTCATGGGCTTCAAGCTTTCTGTAAAGGAATGTATTTCCCGGGTCAGTTGCTTTTTCTCCCTTTTTTGCCTGTCTTCTAATTCAAGAATTGCTGCCTTTAAATCTTCAGAATTTTTGATTTCCATAATGCTAATTGAGCATTTTTTTAATGATCATAGTACTAATCGGTTGTTTTATCCATGCATCTTTGAAAAAGTGCAGTAACACAGCTATCAAAATATACAATCCAGCTACTGCGAAAAATCCAAGATATGCTCTGCCTAATAATTCACCTACCCACAATGCTAATCCTATATTTAAAATAAAAACAGCAAAAACCACCAGTAATACAATGGTTAACCTGGAAACAATTGATGATGCGGCATCAGAAGATTTATTTATGGCCTGAAGCTTTAATAAATCCAATTTTGTTTCAAAGTATTTTCCTGCATTTTCGAACAAGGATCCAAAACTATTGGGCTGATTTTCCATTATCATCTATTTAATTCGCTGCTGTGAGCTACTATGAAAATGAATTTTTTACATCTGATTTTGCTTGGCCAAATTTGTCTTTGCCTTCTGAATAAGCATCCTGGGCTTCGCCTTTTGCATTTTCATAATGATTAGAGATACCATCTACCAGATCATTGATTTTATCTTTTACAGTATTTTTTAAATCTGAGCCTTTCTTAGCTATCATACCCCTGGTTTCTGTTCCTTTATCGGGAGCGAATAATACGCCTAAGATAGCACCTGCAGTTGCACCGATTAATACACCGGTTAATAATTTACCTGAATTCATAACTAATAATTTAATTGTTTACGATTTTATGACTCTAATTGATTTACTAAAATGTTGCCAGTATTATTTTTATAATATAAGGACCCTTTTAAACAGTACAGGAGCGGGTTTCATCCCATTTATGGTTTCATAACGCAAGAAATCCAAGCTTGAAAATGGGAAAATTAGTCTACAAGTGTAGAAGGAATACTGCATTGCACTGTATTTAAACCAAATTACCAGTTGTGGGATATTTTTACGCAAAGAGTTAGAGTAAAAGCTGCCTTCAAATAATAGAGCTATTTGCAGATGCTTTACTACGCAAAAATGCCCGGAAATAAAATTTCCAGGATGCAATTTTGTCTTCCATAGGGTTCTATACGGACTCCCTATTTAATGGAAACTTACTTATTTGCCTCTAATAGAGTCAGTGGTTATCTTCATTTGTTCTTTACGCTTTTTTTCTTCCTGCTTTTTCTGTTCAGCCAGTTTTTTTGCCTCGGCTTTTTTCTTTTTCTTGAAAAAACCTCTCAGCAAAAAATTACTCTTGGCAGCTTCCATATTATCACTAAGCCCTTTAGTTCCCGTTTGAAGGTTTGCCATAGTGGAATCAAGAACGCCATTATTCATCTTGGTAGTAAACTTTGAAAACTGATTGGTACTGGTTTGCAGGTTTGAAAGCGTACTTTTCAGGCTATTGGCAAACCCCTCATCTGAGATCATTTTTGACAAAGCGCCGTTACCATTGTTTATTTTATAACTTAATTGTGCAAGCTGACCGGTTATAATTCCGGCATTGTCAACACTTGTTTTTACACTGTTCATGAGGTCTTCTACTTCTATCGCCGCCTTTGATACGATCTGGTCGTTGTCCTTTACAGGCGCTTTGCCCGTTGTACCTGGATAGATTGTCAGTACCTTGTCCCCCATCAAACCATCAGATCCGATACTCGCCCTTGAATCTGCCTTGATAAATTTCTGAACGTCATCTTTCAACACCAGTTCTACCATCACCGATGTATCGGTGATGAGATCAATACTGCTTACAGTACCTATATCAATCCCTGAAAAACGTACATTGTTCCCAACTTTCAGCCCACTTACGGTTTTGAATTGCGATTTCAACCGGAATGTTGAACCAAACAAATTTTTCTGTTTCCCTACAAAATAGATCGTTAAGATAAAAACTGCCAAACCAATCATAACAAACATTCCCAATTTCCATTTGAACCCGGATTCTTTTTGCATATCTTAAAAATTTTAATTATTAAATGAAAAAAGAACGCACCCATTCGTCCTCACTTTTTTCCAGTTCATCATAGCTTCCTTCAGCGTCAATCACGCCTTCTTTTAAAATCACCAGTCTGTCCCCGGTAAGCCTGGCACAAGCCATATCATGGGTGATAATAATAGAAGTTGTTTTATTTTTTTTCTGAATGGCTAATATCAATTCACTTATTTCCCTGGAAGTAATCGTATCCAGGCCGGTTGTTGGCTCATCGTACAAGATGATCTCTGGTTTTAAAATAAGTGTTCGTGCGAGGCCAATCCTTTTGCGCATTCCACCTGAAAGTTCGGAGGGCATTTTATCTACTGCTTCGCCTAAGCCCACGCTGTCCAGCGCATCCATCACTGCTTCTTCTACTTCTTTGGGTGTTAAATTGCGCGAATGGCGTTTTAGCGGAAATTCAAGATTTTGCCTTACGGTCATCGAATCATACAAAGCAGAATTCTGAAATAGAAAACCGATACGGATCCTTATGGCATTCAACTCCTGGTTGTCCAGCGTGGCTATATCCGTTCCGAATACTTGTATTTCCCCTTTATCTATTTCCACCAAACCAACAAGGCATTTAATTGTCACTGACTTACCTGAACCCGACTTACCCAGTACTACCAGGTTTTCGCCACTTTTTACACTCAGATCAACTCCTTTTAAGATATGATTGTCTTTGCCAAATGATTTATACAGCCCCTTGATGTTTATAACCGGTCCGGCGGAATCATCTGTTGCCGCGGCGGTTGTTGCTCCGGCGGCATTAAGGTCGGTATCGGCAATATTGGTTGCTTCGTGCATCATGTTCGTTAGAAAAACAGGTCGGTTAATTGTACAGCTACCATATCGATTATAAAAATGGTAAGGGAAGCGGCCACCACCGCTGAATTAGCCGCCTTTCCCACGCTTTCGGTACCATTTGCCGCAGTGTACCCCTTATAACATCCAATCATCCCGATAAAAAATCCAAAGAAAAAAGTTTTAATTGTAGGAGGTATCACATCTATGAATTCGAGGGAGGCGAGTACCTTGGCGAAGTAGCGGAAAAGGCTCATATTTCCATGGATATTAATGCCGGCAAAACCGCCCATTACTCCGATTGCATCTGCAAAGAATACCAATAGCGGAACCATGAGTGTGGTAGCGAGAATCCTTGTAACAACCAAATATTTATAAGGGTTTATACCGGATACTTCCATGGCATCAATCTGTTCTGTGACTTTCATTGAACCTAGCTCTGCCCCAATACCCGATGAAATTTTTCCGGCACATATCAATGCCGTGATCACAGGAGCGATCTCACGCACAAGCGAAAGGGTGACCATACTGGGTAACCACGATTCGGCACCAAACTCAGCCAATGTGGGGCGCGACTGTATAGTGAGTACCAGGCCCATTATAAAGCCCGTTATTGCTACTAGGGGCAGAGATTTATACCCGATAAAATAGCATTGCCTCATCAATTCTTTAATTTCAAAGGGCGGCTTAAAAACTTCTTTAAAAAATCTTACAGCGAACTGTGTAACATTCCCTGCATCGTTAAATATACTTTTAAAATAAATAACCAAAATTTTTTGCTTTTTTAAAGATCATGTAATAAATATTTAAAGTAAAATATTTCATCATTTAACAATTGGAGATTAATATTGAATCTCCTTCGGCTCCGGCTCAATTTTTTGTTCCTCATTTTCAGGCTGCGCTTCCGTTATCTGGAGGTCATCCCCTATTAACTTATCATCCACACCCATACTTTCACGATCATCAGAGGAACTTGCTGTTCCATCTTTTGGCAGTTCAACGGGATTTTCTTTGAGAATATTATCTGCCAGATTTTCTTCTTTTTTCCCTTCCATAAAATAATTTGATGAGAATAGGTAAATAGTAGCGTTTGGTTACTACGCAACGCCTGAAATAAGCTATATTGATTACGCGGGTATTGCTTTACTCATATAACGGCGCAATATACCTACGATGGTTTCATGTTCTGTCATAATTTGAATAAGAAAACTGGAAGTGCCGGGATTGGTGGATTTCTCCTCGCTCACATTAATATTTTTACGTAAAGAATGAATGATTGTTTCATGCTCTTTCAATAACCCGGCTAACATCACCGCGTAATCTCCCTGGTGTTCGGCATTGGTGTTAAAAGAGCGCGGTGCCAAAAATTCCATAAGCCTTCCTAACGGCGCTTTACCAGTTAAGAAGCTATTATTTGCTTTTTCATGAATTGTTTGTTCCAATACTTAAATAAATTTACATGGTTAATTTTACATGATTAATTTACGTAAGGCTCTACTCTTAACGTATAATTTAGGGATATATTTGAATCAACCCCTTTCAAGAAGCCCAGTGTGCGAAATAAGCAGGATTATAATTTCATAGTATCGTCATTAATACTAATGTAGGAATGGAAGGTCAAGATATGTACCACGAAATACTTCGTTTAAAATGTAAAGTAGAATGTTGGTTGCGTAGAATTGGACGGACACTGAGTAATTTTTTCCTCACATGATTATCTATGACACCATTTGCATTTTGCCACGGCAATCATAAAAAGTTAGTTAATCCAGTGTAGGAGGTTTAACAGGTGCGGCTGGCTTTAACATCTGGCTAATATTGCCTAATTTCATATACAACTTGCTTTTTCTTGCACCGGTAATTTCGTCTCCCAATAACATCCCCCAGGGTTTCAGGTCATCTACCCGGTCGAAAATCACTTTTAATATCGCAATGGCTGGAATGGAAAGAAACATCCCTGAAATACCTGCAATCGCTCCGCCGACCAGAACACCGAGGATCGTTATCAGCGCATTGATCTTTACTTTTGAACTGACAACCTTGGGCATGATAATATTGTTATCGATGAATTGCACCACTACTAATATTCCCAATACGCCGAGTATATCGGTAATTTCCGTAGAATTCGTAAGCGTGATCAGCATGCAGAAAATGGAGGCGATCAACATGCCTATATAGGGTATCATATTGAGGATGGCTGCAAGCACGCCCAGGAATATCGCGTAACGTATACCAAGTATCATAAACCCAGCAGAATTGATGGCCGCTACAATCCCCATTTCGATAATAAGACCGATCATGTAACCCTGCACGATTGAACGTGATTCCTTTAATACTTCTAAAACTTTTGCCTCATGCTCATCATTGAATACGCGGACAAAAAACTTTTTTATAATATCACGATAATATAATATCAGGAAGGTATACACGGGCAATAATACTAACATCAATAGCGCCTGTGTGAGGGTTATAAAGGTATTCCCTAAAAGGCCAGACCCTGAATTTTTAAATTTATCAGTGGCATTATCTATAAAATTGGTTTGTTGGGTACGGGTAAAATTAAATTGCTGGGAAATCCATTTTTGAACAGTTTTATAATGATCGGCAAGGTGTTGTTTTATAGAGGGTAGATCTTCTACGAAAGTGGATATCTGGGAAGATAAAAAATAAACGATGCCTCCAATAAAAAGAAATGCGAGTAATATACCAATGATATTTGCGAGTACCCGGGGAACTTTTTTGCGTTCTAAAAAATTAGTAACCGGTAATAATAATATTGACAGCAGAATGGCAAAGGCTAAAGGAACAATGATGTCCTGGCCGATGAAGATTACAAATCCAATAATGGTAAGACTTAACAAGGTAAGACTTAAACGTTGGTAAAAAGGGGCAGATTTTGATCGTATCATGCTTTAAATATAACTAAAAAAAGTCACCACCCACACTGTACATACAGGTGGTTGGTGACGAGCAACTTAAATTATTTATAGGAATATAAATATTAAAGCTTTTCTATCCAGCTTTTTACTTCTTCCTTGGTTTTTCCAATTTTCTTTTGGATACGGCCGATTAATTCATCATCTTTTCCTTCTTCGTGAAGTAAATCGTCATCTGTAAGTTCGGCATATTCCTGTTTGGCTTTTCCTTTTAAGTCGTTCCAATTTCCTTTAAGGTTCAATTTCCAACTTTCCATAATGAAAAATTTAGTTGTTAACGGTTAAGATTTGAATAAATCAGGCTGTTCGTCTGATAACTTTCAATAGAAAAGCAATTATAGCAATAACTAACAATATGTGGATTACACCGCCCGTATAAAAACCACCTAAAAAGCTAATAGCCCAGATTATCACTAAAATAACTGCGACAACGTACAAGAGATTTCCCATAAAAAAAATTTTTTATTGTTTATAAATAATAACAAAACATTAGTATCCTTGATAAAACCTTGCCAAAAATTTTGAAGCATATTTATATATAAATTTACTACTGTGGACGGTATTTTTTATAAATAATGAAAGTTTTATATGTAAATCGTGTAATTTATTCCACAGATTTAAAAAACTTTTTAAATATGTAAATTTGCAGCAGGCGGTATACCTGCTTCACGGTCTCTTTGGCCATCAATCTTTAATCATACTTATATGGAATTTATAGATTATTATCAAATACTGGGGATCAGTAAATCCGCTTCGGATGATGAAGTAAAAAAAGCCTACAGGAAACTGGCTCGAAAACTACACCCCGATCTCAATCCTACTGACAAAGAAGCCGGAAAAAAATTTCAACAACTGAATGAGGCAAATGAAGTACTGAGTGATCCGGAAAAAAGAAAGAAATACGACCAGTATGGGAAAGACTGGAAAAATTCGGAACAATTTGAAAAGGCCCGGCAAGGACGACGGCCACGTACGGGAGGCGAGGAATTTTCCGGGGATTTTGACCCAAATGATTTTTCCGATTTCTTTTCATCTATGTTTGGAAATTCAGGAAGTGGCCGACGGCAAACAAAATTCCGGGGGCAGGATTACAACAGCGAATTGCGCCTCTCGCTCCGCGACGCTTATACCACGCACCAGCAAACGTTAAATATTAATGGTAAGAATGTACGGATCACGATACCAGCAGGTGTTGAGAACGGCCAGGTAATAAAACTGAGCGGATATGGGGCACCCGGAATTAATGGTGGCCCCAATGGCGATTTATACCTCAAATTCGTTATTGCGAATGATCCAAGGTACCAGCGCTCGGGAAATGACCTGTATGTAAACGAAAGCCTTGATATTTATACCGCCATATTAGGTGGCAACATAACAATTGACTCGCTGGATGGGAAGATCAAACTTAAGGTGAAACCAGAAACACAAAATAATACGACGACCAGGATAAAAGGCAAAGGATTTCCGGTGTACAAAACAGAAAATGATCAGGGCGATTTATATATTACTTATACCATTAAAATGCCCACCAACTTAACGGAAAAACAGCAGGCCTTATTCAGGGAACTTGCATCTTTAACATCTTAAGGTCAGAATTATTCTACCCTGGTAAACGGGTACTAATTGAGTTCTAAGGCAATAATGGTTTATACTGCTCCCACTCCCAAAAATTCCCGATCGGGATGCAATCAAAAGCGGTAACTTATGCAAATGGAATTGCACTTATTTTTAAAGGGGAACAAATCTCATGGAGATAGAGTTTACACAATGCCTTGTATTTTTTGCAGTAAATCTTTCCCCTTTAAATATATGACCGAGGTGCCCGCCGCAATTGGTACAAACAATCTCTGTCCGGTGCCCGTCCTCATCAGGTAAATGTTTCACTGCGCCAGCTATCTCATCATCAAAGCTTGGCCAGCCGCAATTCGAATCAAATTTATCTTCTGATAAATACAAAGGAGTATTACATCTCCGGCACAAGTAAGTACCTGCTTGTTTATTATCGGTGTATTCGCCTGTATACGGCCTCTCTGTTCCTTTATGAATAATCACCTGTTCTTCTTCCCTGGTTAATTTGTTATGTTCCATTGTAAATAGTTTATTTAAATACACACAATTGCATCAACAAAATTAAGCTCTAAATTACCACTGGCTTCATAACCCAACAAATAGTTCATAAATAAAAGAACAATTGTTACGGAATTATAGGTCGCCCCGGTTCCTGACTTTATATTGAATTTAATGGCAGCCTGCTATTGATGCCCAGGCCAAAAAAAATACTGTTGGAATAATCAACAGTATTTTAAAAAGTACTTTAGATTTTAAAACGGGAGGTATTATTCGCTTTTATTAAGCGGCAATTGTTCATTAACACAGCTCAGTAAGACTCAAGAGTTGCCTGAACAAGGGCATCGATTTTTTCATTGATATTCCGAACAGTAAAGTTGGAAATTATATTGCCATTTTTATTACATAATTGCAGTTATAAGTTATATAATTTACGGGTTATGGTATCATCGCCTGAAAAGTGGCCGTCAATAGGTGCTGGCGAAAAATTATAAATTGCAACGGGGAAATGTTATTAGCACGAAACGCGCATAAGAAGATACTATCAAAATCCCTGTTGATATTGCAAAATGGCTCTGCCAGAAGTGAAGTTTCTACATCTTTTTCAGCCTGGTGAATAACCAGCCATTATTAAAATGGTCCCTGAAAAACAGGGACCATACCAAAACTAACTGCTATAGACTTGCTTTGCAAGGGCAAGCCCAAACAAAATTGCGACTTTTTTTTAAATAATCTTATTTAATTTAATTGCAATAATTGTCGGTCCGTCTGCCTGATAAGCAAAGTATTATTTTTAATACTACAGGTGGAGTATGCCTGGCCTGCAAAGATAATGAGATCAGTCAGCCTGCATGACTTTGCAGATATAGCCAGGATTTGGAAAACTTATACCGGAAACGGTCGGTGAACCCGCTGTTCTTTGATCGCTTTGTTATGATAACAGGTTACAATTTCTCCATATACCAGCTAAGCGTTTTTTCCATTTTTTTGTAATGCAGCATAGTGGCAATAGCGCTATGTAACCTTGCATAGGCCGTTTCACTTTTTACAATATATTCAAAGGCCTGCAGCTTCATACAATTTACAGCAACTTCTATTTTATCCTGTGCAGAAAGCATGATAACTGGGATTTCAGGATATTGGGATTTGATCCTCGCGAGGGTTTCCAACCCGTTAAGAGCGTTTTTTTCAATCCCGTTCAAATAATAATCCAATACAATTACATCAGGCATCTCTGATAAATTTTCCAGGCACCGCTCACCCGTGGTGAAGGTGTGGATAACATATTCCGGTATGGTACTTAATTCACTGTATAATAATTTCAGGTACAGGGCATCATCATCTACAAGAAAAACAGAAATCTTTTTATTTGCGTCCATAACCATCTATTTTATTTATATAAAATCTTTACTCACGTACTTGTATTATATCCAGTTCCTCATTTATCTCGATGTATGATTTCTCACAAACCGCGGCTATTTTACCAATCATTTCACTGGTAACATCCAGTTGATACGGGTTGCCCGCATACTCCTGGATTTGTTTTATGATGCCCTCGTACTGTTTGTCGAATCCCATTATGGCGAAAGAGGCGAGCATTTTATGGGCAGCTGACTGAAGGCGGGACCAATCCATGTTATCCAGGCCTTCCTTCATAGCGGCAACCAAAGGAGGTGTCTGCTCAAGATACAGCCGCATCATTTCACTTTGCAATTCAGAACTTGATTTTGTACGTTCCTTCAAATAATTAAGATCGGTGACGCGGTTTGACTTATCATCTAACGATAATTTATCAGGAACAGTTTTACCGGCCGGGGGAAGTGGAACTTTCAGCAGGTTGATGATCTTGGTGATAATCAGTTTTTCATCGACTGGTTTTGAGATATAGTCATCCATTCCCATCGCTTTGCATTTTTGCACCGCATCCAAAGTAGTATCTGCGGAAAGCGCAATAATCGGTATATCAAGCCGGAGTTCGTTACGGATATGGGCAGTTGCTTGAAACCCATTCATTCCGGGCATTTGGAGGTCCATTAGAATAATATCGTATTGTCTTTCCTTTTTACTGTTGGCATCACTGAGTTTTTCAATCGCCATTTTACCATTATCCACGACGTCGATTTCAAAGCCAACCTCAGTCAATAATGTTTTCATTAATAATTGGTTTAAAGGAATGTCCTCTGCTACCAATACTTTAATACCTGTTAAAGGGCTATTTAATACAAATTCGTCGTTCATCAGCGCAGGCGGTTTATCATTTGTTTTTTGAAACCTTAACCTGAAAGTAAAAACAGATCCTACATTTATTTTGCTTTTCACCTCGATCGATCCTCCCTGTGCTTCCAATAATTTTTTAACGATGGTAAGCCCGAGGCCGGTACCCCCCACAGACCGGATGTAATCAGTATACGCCTGCTGAAAATTTTCAAAGATGAGGTGAATTTTTTTATCCGGGATCCCTATTCCGGTATCCGCTATGGAGAATTCGACCTCTACCTGTGTATCATCTTCATTCAATAGGTTGACCGCGATCGTAATTTTACCTTTGTCGGTAAATTTTACCGCGTTGCTCATAAGGTTCAGAATAACCTGGTGTAACCGCAACTGGTCGCCGCTTAATATTTCGGGGATAAGCGGGTCATAGTTTGTAATCAATTCTATATTCTTGTCGCGCAGCTTTATTTCAAATAAACGCAGCATGGAGGAAACCGTTTCCTCCAGCCTGAAAGGGATGTTTTCAAAAGTCATTTTACCAGCATCTACTTTGGCAAGATCCAGAATATCATTGATCAAAACGATCATCATGTCGCCGGAGGATTTAATGGCGTGCATATATTCCAGTTGCTTCGCGTTCAAAGGTGTTCTTAATAATACTTTTGTAAACCCGATGATTGAATTCATCGGTGTACGGATTTCATGACTCATATTGCTCAGGAACTGCTGTTTTGATCTTACGGCATCTTCAGCTGTCTTTGCGGAGAATTCGGCCCGCTCTTTCGCCTTCACTAATTCATCCTCTATAATTTTGTGCTCATGGATCTCGGTAAAGGAACCAAACCATTTTAACACCTTACCCTGTGTATCTTTTATTGCGGATGCTTTGGCTAAAAACCAGCGAAACTCCCCGGTCTTTGTGTCTTTAAACCGGTACTCGACCTGGTAGGGCTCACCGGTTTGTATCGATTCGTTCCAGGCTTCAATGGATTGCTGCCGGTCATCAGCATGAAGTAAGGACGACCAGTTAATGCTATTTTCGCCCTCAACTAAACCTGTAAATGCATACCATTGGCGGTTAATGTAATCGAAAGTGCCATCGGGCTGGGCTGTCCAGATGATCTGGGGAATAAAATCAGCCATTGTCCGAAATTTCCGTTCACTTTCGGATAGTTTATTTTCTGCAATCCTCTTTTCCGTAATATCTTCAACAGCAAGCAAGATCAATTTTTCGAACCCGGTAATTTCTTTTAATTCAAGTGCATTCATCAGCATGATGCGTTCGCCGATATAGGGAAATGTACTACACACTTCATAATTCGTGAGTCTTTCGCGCCCGGGAATAATATTTGCCAGCTTGTACCGCAGTTCCGGTATGTTCCATTGGCCGTTGCCTAACTTAAAAAAAAGCTTCCCTTCTGTTTCCGTTTTATTAAACATAAAAGTTTTATAAAAAGCCAGGTTAGCGCTCTTTACCAGCAGGTTCGTATCCAGGATGACGAGTGGTTCCCTGATGGTGGTAACAATCGCTTCGGAATAATTACGTGCATCGGTAACCTGTTCATTCAGGCTGATCATCTCCTGGTTGATTACAATCAGTTCCTCGTTGGTGCTTTGGAGTTCTTCCTTACTGGTTTCCATTTCTTCATTCATGCTCTGTAATTCCTCGCTGCCACTCAGTAATTCTTCATTAGCACTTTGCAATTCCTCATTGGCAGCCTCCTGGTCTTCGGTAATCGTGCGCATATCCTCCCTGGCCTGGGAAAGTTCCCATTCCAGTTGGAGAATGCGCTGTTCTTTTTCATCCAGGTCGTGTTTTATAAAGCGGCCGGATCGCTGTGCTTTTGGATCAGGTACCAGGTTATTATCATGAAAAAGCACCAGGTAATATGGTTCGATCAGGTTTTTCAGCGGGATAGCCTCGATCGTAATGTTCCGCTGGGCGCCATTGATTTGTACCGGGATATTTTCTTTTACGACCGGTTCTTTGTCAGCTTTTGCTTTATGAAGGATACTACGTAATTCAAATGCCAGGCCTTCCTTGGTCATTTTTAATAAATTTAAACTGGCCTTTCCCGGCGTAGGCTCCAGGAATGAACCTGTAGCTCCGCGGAAATGTACGATGTCCATTAACTCATTAACAACCACTCCTGCAGGGGTAAACCTGCTAAGTAAAATATCATCGGCAGTTTTTTGAAAATCGGCAAGCTTGCCTTCGTTCTTCGTATTGGTATCAATATCGCGAAAATCCTGTTCTGCCCGCGGGCTGGCTACATGCATATACCGTGCGGGCACATCCATGCGCGAAAACAATTTATCATTTTTACCAACAGATGCAAAAAGGTCGGGCACGCGGTTACTCGTTTCGGATTTTCCCAGCAATAAAAATCCTGTGGGAAGGAGGGCATAATGAAAAGTGGTAAGCGCTTTTTTTTGCAGGTACGGCTCCATATAGATCAGCACATTCCGGCAGGTTACAAGATCCATTTTGGCAAAGGGAGGATCCTTCAATAAATTATGCACTGCAAATACGCACATATCCCGGATAGATTTATGTACCTGGTAATTGCCATTCACCTTGATAAAAAATTCCTGCAAACGCTGAGGGCTCAGTTCATCAATATCCACTTTTAAATAAACACCTTTCCTGGCCTTTGATATTGCAGGCTCACTGATATCCGTCGCAAAGATTTGAACCCTTGTATCCGGGCCCATTATTGCTGCACCGTTGTCCAACCGCGCCTGGCCGTTAAAAAATTCTTTTATGCACATGGCAATAGAGAAAGCTTCTTCACCTGTACTGCATCCTGCAACCCATACCCGGATAGGTTTACCAGGTGGTTTATTTTTGATGATCGACGGTAAAATTGTCTCACATAAATTTTCAAAACTTGTGCGGTCCCGGAAAAAACTGGTAACAGGAATCAACAGGTCCTGGTATAACAGATCCTGTTCAGGTTTATGTTCCCTTAAATATTTTAGGTAAGCAGCGGGTTCTTCATTATTGGTAAGTGAGATGCGGCGCAAAATCCTCCTCCGGATGGTCGTCTGTTTGTAAAAAGTAAAATCAGTTCCTTTGCGTATGCGCAATAACGCTAATATTTGTTTGAATGCATCATTGTTACGCTCATCCAAATTTTTCAGCTGAACTTCATTCCGGGCAATGTGGCCCAAAATATCCATCAACTTGCCGGGAATCTCTTCTGGAGGCATAATAAAATCCACTACGCCGGCTTTTGCGGCACTATCCGGCATACCGCTGAACTGGGCGGATGCGTTATCCTGGGCAAAAGTGAAACCGCCATGGTCTTTGATTGCTTTCAAACCTTTAGTGCCATCCGAGGCTCCGCCTGATAAAACAACGCCTATGGCATGAGCCTGGTGGACCTCTGCGAGCGAGGCAAAAAACACATCGATCGGAAGGTTCTGTTCTTGTTTGCTTTTCGCAGGCCTGGGGCTTAGGTGTAAAACCCCATCATTTGCAACCAGCATTTTATTGCTGGGGATAATGTAGATATGATCAGGTTGTACCTTAACATCATCGGAGATTTCACTTAAAGGGATACTGGTGACTTTTTGTAATATTTCAGGGAGCATGCTTTCATGGCTGGGGTCCAGGTGCTGCACTAATACATAGGCCATCCCGGAGTTCAGGGGAATCGCTTTCAGGAATTTTTGAAAAGCTTCGAGCCCCCCGGCCGATGCACCAATACCCACTACCGGAAAAAGGTTTTTTGATAATACAGGCTTGTTATCAATATTTTCTGTGGGCATTCTTGTATTTTTTAAGTAATCGTCTTTAATGATTCCCTTAATTGCTCGCCTGCAAACAGGTATGCGGCGAAAGCTCCTAGCAGGCTCAAAGGTTCTCCAGGGCAGTCCGCCTTTTGTACTTCATTTTCTTAAAATGGGAAGGCGTAAGACCGGTTACCTTTTTAAACTGGTTAGATAAATGTGCTACACTGCTATAATTCAGCTTATACGCGATCTCTGTCAGGTTGAGTTCATTATAAACCAATAGTTCCTTTACCCGTTCTATTTTGTGGGCAATCATAAAATGCTCAATCGTGGTACCCTGAACGTCAGAAAATAAATTGGAGAGATAAGTATAATCATGATTGAGTTTCATACTCAGGTGATCAGAAAAATTTGTTTTCAATGGTTCTTCCGGGTAGTGAACAACCTCAATCACAATGTTTTTAATTTTCTCTATCAGCATGCTTCTTTTATCATCCATCAATTCGAGGCCCGACTGCAGCAAGCCATTCTTTAATTCGAGACGTACATTTTCGGAAAGGTTTTCCATGATCTCTACTTCACCAAGACCTACCATTACGTAGTGAAGGTTTAATTTTTTCAATTCCTCCTTGGCCACCATTTTGCAACGTGCCGATACCATATTTTTAATATACAACTTCACAAATTAGGGGTTTTTAAAAACTGGAATAAGGTTTATCCACTGCAATTTTAAAAGTGCTGTTAGTGAAGAGCTGCTGAGCGAAATAATTCCTTTGAGTAAAGATAAAAAACGTCCGTACTAAAAGCTACATAATTATGTTGGTATGTTACACAATTTACAGGTAGTCCCCAGAATGAAGTGATCAAAAAAACAGGAGCATACATTCCGTTGAAAAGACCTGTTAATTTATTCCGTGCTTTACCCCGGGTACAGCCCGCAGGTAATCCTGTAATAAAAATTGTAATGGCACCGGGTTGGGTTAATTCAAAATGCCCCAACATCATTGCTTACAAACGGCCATTTCTTACGTTCTTTAATAAAACAGTTACCCAGTAAAGCTCTGCTATTCATCAACAATCACAATATTATACCAACATTCACAACACACGAAATAAATTAGAGGATTTAATGGATGCATAACTGAACACGGCTGTTTACCAGCATTACTTTTTTTCGTGTTTCGTAGGAATAATAAATAAGGGTACATCAGCATGGTGCAATACTTTTTCCGCAATACTCCCCATTAGAATCTTATCTAGACCACGCCTGCTATGCGTTCCCATTACAATGATATCCACATTAAAATCGCTTGCAGCCTTAAGGATAGCATCCGCACAATCGCCTTCGCCTATCAGCGTTTGTATATTTTCGTCGCCCAGGTGCTTTTTGGATTGCTCCAGGAAGTCCATTGATGCTTTCTTCACTTCACTGTCATCTACCAGCATCAGCATATCCGGCGAACTAAATCCGGTGTATCCCATGACAGGGGAATATTCCAATGTAGAATAATAATTAGGCTCTGCGACCACATGCATTAATATGATCTCCGCATTAGTAGCTTTGGCCAGGGCATAACCGGTTTCAGCAATTTTTTCCGCAGTGGGATTATAATCCAGTGCAACGAGTATTTTTTTCATAAATTTTTTTTTAGCAGGGTTGCGCAAAAGGAGGTTGGATGCAACAGCTTATTATATTTATTATTACACTAAAATTACGCAATGTTTATTGTAATGTAGGCATTAAAACTTTATAAAAAGTACCTCCTATTTAAATACTAGAGCGGTGGTCGTTGGGAATAAAAAGGGAGGATGAAGGGCAGACCATTCAGTGTAGTGAGGTGTTTATTTAATACAAAGGAGCGTGCGCCAAACCGATGCTGGCAAAATTACGCGGACTGTTATGATATACTTTATAATTATTTTTCAAACAGGTTATCGATGAAAGATTACCATAAATTTGCATATTAGGTACCATTATTTTTAATAACTACTGCATGAAACAAAAAGTTACCGGGATTTTTACATTTACCAAAAAAGTAATACTTGAGTTTTTTGACGACAATGTTTTAAAATACAGTGCCTCTTTATCATATTATACAGTTTTCTCCCTGGCACCAATGATTATTATTATCATCAATATCTGCGGTTGGCTTTTTGGCAGGGAAGCCACGCAAGGGCAGGTGTATTCAGAAATAAAAGACCTGGTTGGAAGCAACGCGGCCATTCAGATACAGGATATCATTAAAAATACGCACCTCACTAAAAATACGCCGATCGCTACGATTGTGAACAGTGCTATTCTCGTGATCGGTGGCACGGCCATATTTGGAGAGATCCAGGATTCTTTAAATAAAATATGGGGCCTGAAAATAAAGACCAAAAAAGCCTGGTGGAAGCTGATCCTCAGCAGGCTGATTTCTTTTTCTCTTATCATCAGCCTCGGTTTTGTGTTAATGGTTTCGCTGCTACTTAATGCACTGATCGCCATCATCGGCAATCACCTGAATAAACTGGTTTCGGGCGTTGGCAGAATTTTTATACCGGTGATCGATAACCTGGTTACGTTTATCATTACCACGATCGTTTTTGCGGTAATATTCAAAGTATTACCGGATGCGAAGATCAAATGGAAGGATGTAAGTGTAGGAGCATTTATTACCGCTATTCTTTTCACCCTTGGCAAAATTGGTATCGGCTGGTACCTGGGGCAAAGCAACCTGGCCACTCTTTACGGAGCCGCGGGATCCGTTGTTATTATCATGGTATGGGCGTATTACAGTTCGGTGATTTTATACCTCGGCGCTGAATGTACTAAAGTGTATGCAACGCAATATGGTACTAAAATACAGCCAAGCGATTATTCGGAATGGATCATCATCGAGCAAATTCCCGTTGCAAATGCGACATTAAAAGAAGAAGTATTAAAGTAGTTGTATCTTCAATAAAAAAATTTCAGGTCTATGAAGAAAAGCCTTTTAGTTATCGATGATGACGTCGATATGTGCGCGTTATTAAGCAGGTTTTTAACTAAGAATGGGTATGTTGTAGAAACGGCTCATAGCAGCAGCAAGGGCATTGAAAAATTTAAAGGCGGGAATTTTGATGGGGTGATATGTGATTTCAGGCTAGGCGAGAAAAAGGATGGTAAGGATGTATTACTGGAGATCAAACAACATAATCCGGCCACCATCGTGCTGATCATTACAGGGTATTCAGATATCAAGATCGCGGTGGATGTTATAAAAGCGGGTGCTTATGATTATATTACCAAGCCACTTGTACCCGATGAAGTTTTGAGTGTACTAAGGGCTGCGCTAAACAATACTGCCGTACCCCGCTTTCAACAGGAAGAAAATAACGGCCCGTCAAAAAATACCAAAAGGAATCCTGCCTATGACAGTGAATTCCTGGTAGGAGAATCAATGGCAACCAAAGAATTATACAACCAGGTAGAGATGGTTGCTCCTACTAATTACAGTATTATTCTCAATGGTGAAAGCGGCACAGGAAAAGAAGTGATTGCGAAAACTATACATGAATTAAGCAACAGGAAAGGAAAGCCTTTTATAGCGATGGATTGCGGTACCTTGTCAAAAGAACTGGCCGGGAGTGAATTATTTGGCCATGTAAAAGGAGCGTTTACTGGTGCGATCAATGATAAGGATGGCCATTTTGAATTGGCTAACGGCGGCACTTTATTTTTAGATGAAGTAGCCAACCTGTCCTCTGAGATACAGGCATCACTGCTAAGGGTGATCCAGGAAAGAAAATTTAAAAGGATCGGAGGGAATAAAGAAATGGAAGTTGATGTCCGGATTATCGTGGCAACCAATGAAAACCTTCAGGAAGCATACCGCAATGGAAAATTTCGGGAAGACCTTTACCACCGCTTTAATGAATTTGCCATTTACCTGCCCCCTTTAAGAAACAGGAAAGAAGACATTCCCCTTTTTGCCAATTTCTTTTTACAAAAAACCAATTTGGAATTGAACAAGAATGTGGAAGGTTTTGATGAGAATGTACTAAAGATGTTTGTTAATTATCCCTGGCCAGGAAACTTACGGGAATTTCGAAATGTCATCCGCCGCTGCGTATTGCTGACCAATGAGGGTAGCATACTGGCTACCACATTACCCGCGGAAATTAACGGCGGTTATACGGCTACAAATAATATAAATACCTTGCAACAAGGTACGGGCGAAAGTAAATCATTCTCTCATGATCTGAAAGACACGGCCTCCAGAGCAGAATATGAAACAATTATGCACGTATTAAAAGAGGTGAATTTCAATAAAACGAAGGCCGCTGAATTATTAAAAATTGACCGGAAGACCTTGTACAATAAAATTAAAAGCTACGAGGACATCCAGGATAGTAATTAACCCCTGTTAATTTCATTGTTTCGTATTTACTTCTTCTTCACTCGCAGGATTTGAAAATGCCGATCCGATTTTATGCATCAGGCTGGATATCGGGCCTTCCATTTTATTTGTATTGTCATCGAGTGTTGTATCCTGTAAAAATTCACCCATGTGAAGGGCTTCAGGTAAATACAACAATATTGTTTTAGGCTGCGACGACATAAAATTCTTGACATCCATCATGGTGCCTTCCGGGTTGATATTTTCCCTAACAATCCGTACAGCCTCTTCAGCAATTTTATTCATTTGTCCGGACTGGTCGCTATCTATTTGCGTGTAGGAAGTAATTTTTTGTATTACTTCATCAGCAGTGTTTCCGAAGATGCGGCTTACCCAGTTCGTAGAAATATCTCCCCGCAGGATATTTTCTGCGCCTTCATCCGTAGTTGAATATTTAAAAAGCCCGGTAAGGATTGCCGGAATAGCTGCCTGGCTAAAACGGTCTTCATCCGGCTTCATATCATCAGCCTTCACTTCCTGTGTGTTGGGGTCTATTTTTTGAAGAGGGGGGTAATTGAGCTTTGTTTGAATGCTTTCTACAAGATTGATTGCCATGTTAGGTGTTATTGATAGTGACGTAATACTTACAACCTGTTTTACAAAACCGTGCCAAAAATTAAACAGGAATAACGGCTTTTACTTTTGTGTTATCTGGCGGGTCCTGGAATGTGCTAAGGAATCAAATTTAAATAAGTTTTCCTTAAATTCCGCCAGGTTAACTTTACAGAAGCCGGCCTGTTTAATCACCTATTTTTTACTATGATGGCAATAAATCCGGAGCTTCTATATTGGAGCGACTTTTCAGGGTAGTATGCCGTTGCCATCATCACTCCATTTCAACTTGAACCCTCAGCCTTATCTTTTTAAGAAAACAGTATAAGCAATCAGCTCGTATAGTATTAACAATGCTTTGCCTCAACACAAGCCCCCTGCATTTCAGCAAGGGGCCACAAACGACTATAAAAAATTGAGCTATTTTACAAATATCCAAAACCTGTGACCGATTTCTTTCCCCGGTTATGCCAAACAAGTAAATTGGCATACACCATATTTCTAATCTGGCTTTTTACCGTTTAGAAAAGTATTGATAGTACTGATTTC
>JBBJMD010000004.1:0-74128 GCA_037719925.1 Ferruginibacter sp. | reverse complement strand
AGTGCCGGATAAATGCCGAGGACCCCTATAACGATTTCCGGCCTAGTCCCGGTAAGATACTGGTGTTACATACCCCCGGAGGGCATGGTGTAAGGGTTGATAGTCATGTTTATGCCGGTTATGTAATTCCTCCCTACTATGATAGTATGATTGGCAAATTAATAACAGTTGCGCAAACAAGGGAAGAAGCCATCGACACAATGCACCGCGCATTAAGTGAATATGTAATCGAAGGCATCAAAACCACTATTCCTTTTCATTTACAACTAATGAAAAATGAAGCTTTCAGAAGCGGAAATTTTACTACCAAATTCCTGGAATCCTTTACAATGGAATAGTTGTTTGCAGGTCAGTGCTACCTGCATATTTGTTGATCCCTGGTAATAATCTTCTCCATTATCCTTCGCTATTACAGGTCCGGTCTCCTTACTGAAGAGCTGGGCTATGGCTGGTTGAGCGGCTAAATAGGCAGGTAATTTTACAACCTGCATGAATTGGTTGCCCTAATTTATATTCTTCAAAATACGACCCTCTTCAACTGTTAAACAATTTTCATTGTTATCTTTGCGCCTAAACATTAACTGGCGAGAATGGCATTGATTAAAAGTATATCCGGCATACGGGGCACAATAGGCGGTAAAACCGGAGATAATCTTACACCACTTGATATTGTGAAATATGCAGCGGCTTTTGGCACCTTATTATTAAATGAGGGTTCCGGTAAAAAGATCATCGTAGGCAGAGACGGACGGATTAGTGGCGAAATTGTAAAAGACCTCGTGATCAGTACCTTAAAGTCGTTGGGCCTGGATGTGATCGACCTGGATTATAGCACCACCCCAACCGTTGAAATGGCTGTAGTATTTGAAAACGCGGTGGGAGGGATTATCTTAACAGCAAGTCATAATCCGAAAGAATGGAATGCCTTAAAATTACTCAATGGCAAAGGAGAATTTATAAATAATGAAGAAGGTCAAAAGGTGTTGGAGATAGCGGAAAACGAAGACTTCATTTTTGCGGCAGTAGATAAATTAGGGACTTGCGTGAAAGACGATACGGCCCTGCAAAAGCATATTGATGCGGTGGTTAATTATGAACTGGTGGATGCAGCCGCTATTAAAAAGGCAAAATTCAAAATAGTAATTGATGCGGTAAATAGTACAGGAGCCATTGCTGTCCCTGCGTTATTAAGGGCACTTGGTGTTAAGGATATTGAAGTATTAAATGGTGAAGTTAATGGCAAATTTGCGCACAATCCCGAACCCCTGCCAGAACACCTGTCTGGCCTGAGCCGTGAAGTTGTTAAACAAAATGCGAGCCTGGGTATAGCCGTGGATCCTGATGTGGACCGGCTTTGTTTTGTTTGCGAGGATGGCACCATGTTCGGCGAAGAATATACACTGGTAGCGGTAGCAGATTATGTATTGAGCAACCGCAAAGGCAATACGGTTTCAAATATGTCCTCAACCCGGGCTTTAAAGGACATTACTATAAAACACGGAGGCGAATACTTTAGCAGTGCGGTAGGGGAAGTGAATGTAGTAAGTAAAATGAAGGAAGTAAATGCGGTAATCGGGGGCGAGGGTAACGGTGGAATTATTCTGCCCGATCTACACTATGGAAGAGATGCACTGATTGGGATAGCCCTGTTTCTCACTCACCTGGCAAATACCAAAAAGACCGCCAAACAGTTACGCAATTCTTTTCCTGATTATTTCATCAGCAAGAATAAGATCAAATTGGAAAAAGGAGTTGATGTAAAATCTGTTTTTGAAAAAATAAAGGATAAATACAGAAACCAGCCCATCAATATTGAAGATGGTTTAAAAATAGAATTCGATACAGACTGGGTGCATTTACGCACGAGTAATACGGAGCCAATCATACGGATTTATGCCGAAAGTAATTTTGAAACAACGGCTGATAATATTGCCAGGCGATTAATGAAAGATATCAGCGAGGTAATGTAAAGACCTGATCTTACAAATGTTTATACCACCATTACCTTTTTTATCGCATTGGACCCGGTTACAATACAGGCCTTCATTAAATTTAAAACGCCTTCCGGACTTCGGGTACTATGAGCAGAATTTATTTAGATAATGCGGCGACTACCCCGCTTGACCCCATGGTGCTGGAAGCAATGATGCCTTATTTTACCGAAAAATTCGGCAACCCTTCTTCTATTTATTCTTATGGCAGGGAAACAAGAATGGCCATTGAGCAGGCAAGGAAAAGCGTGTCAAAAATTTTACATGCGCATCCTGCTGAAATATTTTTTACAAGTGGTGGCACAGAAAGCAGCAACACCGCCATTTTATCAGCAGTAAGGGACCTTGGCTGTAAACATATTATTACCTCTTCTATTGAACATCATGCCGTGTTACATATCGTGGACCATTTGCACAATGCCGGGCTTGCCAGGGTAAGTCATGTAAAGCGGATGCCTGATGGACATATCGACCTGCACGACCTGGAACAATTACTGGCTGACACGGAAAAAACATTAGTAACCCTCATGCATGCCAATAACGAGATTGGAAACATGCTGGATTTAACTGCAGTTGGCAATTTGTGTAAATCGTATAACGCCGTTTTCCATAGTGATACTGTGCAGACAGTTGGACATTTCCCGTTTGATTTAAGAAATACACCCGTTCATTTTATAACCGGGGCGGCGCATAAATTTCACGGTCCCAAAGGGGTTGGACTCCTATACATTAATGAGAACGTACCTATAAAACCATTAATACACGGTGGTAGCCAGGAGCGGAACATGCGGGCAGGTACAGAAAATGTTTATGGGATCGTGGGTTTCGCCAAAGCATTGGAAATAGCCACCGCCAATTTTGAATCGGACAAAGCGTTGATTCGCGGTTTAAAGATTTATATGTACGATGCCTTAAAAAAGAATATACCACAGGTAATTTTTAACGGCGATGTGTTGGGAAGCAGCCTCTATACGGTGCTAAGTGTAAGTTTCCCAAGGACTGAAAAATCGAATGCTGTTATTCAACCTTGATATTAATAATATTTGTGCAAGCGGTGGAAGCGCGTGTACGTCAGGAGTTGAACAGGGAAGCCATGTGATCCGCGCAGTTAATAATAACCCCAACCAGGTTACCATTCGTTTTAGTTTTTCCAAACACAATACAACTGCTGAAATTGATATCGTGCTGGAAAAATTGCAGGAATTTATCTGAGCTTAATTTATTCCCTTCATAAAATATTATTGTTTTTCCTAACCATTCCCGGGTCGAATTATTACAACTTATTACAGGTCGATCACTTCGCAAACCGCAGTTTTATTGTCCGGTGCCCTGCTTTTATTGATGGCATCTTTTCGCTGAACTGACAATTCCTCCCTATTCAAAAAAAAACAGCCCGGTGAGGTTTTGTCATCATTACAATCTGCTTGTTTGGTGTTATTGTATACCGCTGTTATGGATTTGCGCGCATATTTGTCAGGGCTGTTGATCCTGATCTTATATTTATCTTTAAGATAGATCTCAAACCATTTTGATATGGCGTAATTGTAATACCTGGCTGAATGAGGAATTATTGACGGGTCCATACCCATGGTATATTCCGGAAAGTTCAGTGTATTCAATTCTACCAAAGGGCTGTAATAAATCCTGTCTTTTTGGGGATCACTGTTGCCGCAACGGAAATGCAAAATTGTATAGCCATATTTTTTTTGTGCATATATTTTAAACCAGCAGTTACCCGAAAAGAGCGTAACCAGCATTAAGACCTTTATCATACCACAGTATTTTTTATTGTATTAATTGTTGTCATTGGCAAAATTGGAATCTGAAAAGGAATTTGTTAAGAGGTATAGATTGGATAATTACAATGTATAGATTATAACAACAGGCTTCGGGAGGAAAATTTTAAATGAAATACTATCCTGATAAACGGTAAATAAATAAGAAGGCTTCCGGCTTTTACATACCTGGTCATTACTCCAACATCTTGTAAACGAGGGCAACAAAAACTTGTCGTTTTACTTGCGGGTATAAATATTTTTTTTGGCGTAAGATTCAGCAGGACATGGTAAAATGCCAGGAGGCAGGAATTTTTAACTATGCAGGATCAATGGTATTTATGGGTTTTGGGCTGCACGATAATTATAACCCAGCTAATGGGTTAGTTCCTTTGCCAAGGTGCGGAAGTTTTCTCCTGTCTGCGAGGAAACTGTTAAACTGTGCTTATGTTCGATGTGATGGATTGATGGCAAATTTCATAATTAATAAAGTTATGAAATTCAAATGCCCAGGCGATCGTTTTACACAGCTTAGGATTTATACGACTGTGTGCATAAACTGTATTTATTTTATAATTATATTTATGCAAGCGGAAACAAGAGATTGTCCTCTTTCAATAAACCGTTGAGGTGATTGTGCGATCCAGGCCATAATAAGGTTCCTGCCTTCGGGGCCACATGGTTTACGAGGATTTATGTCGGTCACAAACAAATGGGAAATAATATCAAAAAAATTTTACCAATGGATGTTTCAGTATTTAAAGAAAGCCTGGGAGCAAACGAGCCTCCTCAAAATCTATCGGTCTGCTTAAAAGCTTTATGGTTTGATGCCAGGGGCGAATGGGATAAGGCGCATGACCTGATACAGGGTGCCACCGATACCAATTCATCCTGGATTCATGCTTACCTGCACCGCAAAGAAGGAGATGAAACCAATGCAGCATACTGGTATAATCGTGCCGGTAAGAAAGTATGCCATGAGCCGCTGGAAAATGAACTGGACGAAATCGTTGCTGCGTTAGGTTGATACCAGAAATCGCGTGGATCATCCCAATAAACTCACCGTATTAACACAGTGCTTCCTTTCAATTCAACCCGCTTACCGGTATCAATATTTGAATAGTTCAGTATCCAGATATAGGTGCCCGGATCCTGGGGGCTGCCTTTATAGGTTCCATCCCATTTGTTATTCCAGTCACGGGTTTCAAAGACCAGCTGTCCTGTGCGGTTGTATACTTTAAATAAGAGGTCCCTTGCCTTATATGCATTCGTTGGATAAAGAAAATCATTCAACCCGTCATTATTGGGTGAAAAGCCGCTGGGAATTGCAATATAACAGTTACCCACCACGCGGATAGTTTTAGTGGTGGTATCTGCACAACCAGTCTTATTTTTTACAATCAATCTTACGGGAATATCCTTTATTATATTTGACGAAGGGTAAAATTGTTGCAGTGGCTCTTCCTGTGTACTGGTATTGCCGTTACCAAAATCCCACGCAAATGAAACCACCGGGCCAGCGCTGTTATCCTTAAACACCGCAGGATCGCCGGGGCAAATAGTTGCTGTGGATTCAAAAGCCGCTCTCACATTATTATCCAGTACTGCAACGGCAGTAGCGGTATCACTGCAGGTACCGTTAGTAACGATCAAGGTGGCAAGTTTCTGACCAAAGGTTTGCCAGGTGAGAACGGTATCTTTCAGGTTACTATTAAGGTTGTTATCGAATTTCCATTTCCAGCTGTTTACGCCGTTTCTGCCATCGTGCGTATAGAGGACGGTATCTGCATCGCAGCCGAAGCGTATCCTGTAATTGAAATCCGCTGAAACGGTGTCCATTGTATTAAAATTCAGGAAGGAACCAGGAGCAGTAGGCATCCCGCATTCGTTGATAACCGAATTGCCATCCGAACCCGTTTGCAACCTTAATTGAAAGGCTCCTGCTTTTTGTATGGGCGCCGACAAACTGATGCGGACAACATATGTTAAACCGCCTGGTCCACAACTACCTGTAGCCCCTGACACGATTACAGGTGCAGGTCCTGTTACTATAAAATCACTTCCATCTGTTGCAATGGAAGTGCAAAGCATTGGGTCTTTAAAAACAAGTTCCAGCAAGCCTGGCGCACAGCCAATTTTCGAAAAGCTATCCATTGGGGTTGGAATCAATGGAAAGACGGTAACCGGCAATGTTTGTCCCAGGGGGAGGCTCCTGTCACAATTGTCCAACAGGTTATTACTGTCAGAACCGGTTTCTGTCCGCACGGTATAATTGCCGGGAGGCAAGGTTGCTCCCAGGGTAATTACAATAGAGTCCATATCAAAGCCATTGGTGCAACCGATCCCTTCAGCCGCAATGATCGGGGCAATGGCCGGTGTGATGCTAAAATCGCTGCCATCTGCGGCCAGGCTGCCGCACTTCATTTTCTTATTCAATTTTATGGAAATTTTTGTGCCATCGCATGCAGCCCTGGCTTTGCTCAACGCGGGATTTACCGGGTCAGTGATGTTAGCCGTACCCCCGCCATAGGATAGGGAATACCCGCTTTGCGAATCGCTAAAATGGCTCACCAGTAAAAGATATTGATGCCCTTCAATTATGGTTGGCATTTTGCTGAAGATCGGCACATCGCTATCGCATTCCTGCAGATTGACAGCTGTTGAATTGGTACCCGTAACGCCACTTCTGCCCGACCAGTTGCAAGCGACAAAAAGGCTTGCATCCGTGTAAACATCCATGGGGTCATGGTTGGTTACATCAAATAACTGCCAGTCATAGTCGTCTGTAATGGTATTCGGTACTATTAAAAAACCCAGTGTGCCGGTAGCAAAACAGGTAAATTTATACCAGTAGGGATTTTTATCAGTGAGTGGTACTGCATTACATGGCCCTGGCACAGGCCTGTCGCCGCAAATAGGCACTGAGGCTATGCCGAAAGTATCGGTACCGCAAACAGGAAAACCAGTACCCGGATTTTGACCAAGTGCAGCACAGGGTGTTTGTGCAGAACTATTCCAATAAAGAAATAGCAGCAATACCCAGAGTATATTTTTTTTATTCAGCATTCTTAGTCATAAAGGTATAGTAATGATGCGTATGTTGGTTTGCGGGGTTTGTAGTTCAATCACCGCGGCCAATATAAATAAAATTTTCTTTTTACGGAATGCTCTTTTACCGTATTTATCAACTTCTAAGCTAAATAATTGAGGTGTTAGGTACACATTTATTCTTTGCCACCGGCAAGCCCCGTTGCGGGCTAAATTCACTTCCTGCGAAGAAAGTAAAAGGGTATAAAAGCTTTATTAAATTACAGAATACAACCTTTTACCACCGGTTAAAAAATCTTTCAATAATACTTGACGCCCCAAAATCATTATTGGTTGCATATCGCTTTACTTTAACGCTTTAACAAACAAAATTTGCCACCATAAAACATGGAGGATCCACTCCCTATGAACTGGCTATTTCACCATCGCTTTCACCTCCTGTAGTTTCAGGAGTGCTTCAACGGGAGTTAACCTGTTAATATCCACGGCAGCCAGCAGGGTACGGATCTCTTCAAAGGTTGCCGAATGGGCATCAAAGATGCTGAGTTGTACCCTGGGTGCGGCGAGTTTTTTGATATTTTCGTTGAGATTGGCTGCTTTGTTATCTTCACGGTTATCCCTGCTTTCTTCCAGTTGTAATAAAACTTCATTTGCCCTTTCTATCAAACCAGGTGGCATGCCTGCCATACGGGCCACATGTATACCAAAACTATGAATACTGCCGCCCGGCGCAAGTTTACGCAGGAAAATAATCTTATTTCCAATTTCCTTGTTGGTTACATGGAAATTTTTGACCCGGGGTAATTTATTCTCGAGCTCATTTAATTCGTGGTAATGGGTTGCGAAGAAGGTCTTTGGTGTGTTGAGGATCCGTGTAAATATTCCAGATACTCCATGCAATGGAGATGCCGTCATAAGTAGATGTTCCCCGTCCGATTTCGTCGAGCAATATCAAACTCCGTGCGGTGATATTATTGATGATACTAGCGGTTTCATTCATTTCCACCATAAAGGTGCTTTCACCACCGCTTAGATTATCGCTTGCGCCCACCCGCGTAAAAATTTTATCAGTCAGGGGTATGCGGGCATCTCCCGCGGGTACAAAGCTACCCATGTGCGCCATTAAAGTAATAAGGGCTGTTTGCCTTAGGATGGCGCTTTTGCCACTCATATTGGGCCCGGTTAAAATAATAACCTGCTGGGCATCAGGGTCAAGGTAAATATCGTTTGATATATAGCTTTCCCCTACCGGTAAATTTCTTTCGATGACGGGGTGCCGGCTGTCCTTGATATCTAAAATATTGTTATCCTGCAGATGGGGCTTCTTGTAATTGAATTGAAGCGCGTTATTGGCGAAGCAGGTAAGGCAGTCCAACACCGCCATCACGTGGCCATTCACCTGCATTGGTGCGATATAATCCTGCAATTCATTTAGTAATTTTTCAAACAATTGCATTTCGATCTGCAGTATCTTTTCCTCGGCCCCGATGATCTTTTCCTCGTATTCTTTCAATTCAGGTGTGATGTATCGTTCCGCATTTGCCAGTGTCTGTTTGCGTATCCACGTTTCAGGAACCTTGGTTTTATGCAAGTTGGTTACTTCAAGATAATAGCCGAAGACATTATTGAAACTGATCCTTAAAGAAGAGATACCTGTTATCTGCGCTTCTTTTTGTTGCAGTTCTACGAGGTACTCTTTTCCGCCGCTTGAAATTTTCCTCAATTCGTCCAATTCCTTATCTATTCCCATTGCGATCACACCACCTTTTGAAGCCAGCGCAGGGGGCGTATCATTGATCTCCTTTACGATCTTTTCTAAAATATATTTACAGGGATTGAGTGAATCACCCAATCGTTTAAGATATTCATTACCGGTACCGGCGCATATATCTTTGATCGCAGCCGTTTGTAAAAGTCCCCGGGCAATTTGCAGCACTTCCCTTGGATTTATTTTTTTGAGGGGGACCTTGCTAACCAGCCTTTCCACATCACCGGCATGTTTGATATGCTGCGCCAACTTATTTCTCGTATCCACTTCTTTGATCAAAAATTCAACCGTGTCGAGGCGTTCCCTGATTTTTATAATATTGTTCAATGGCAGGATCATCCAGCGTTTCAATAAACGTGCGCCCATTGGTGAGGCAGTATTGTCGAGTACTTTCAATAAGGTATTACTTCCATCGGCCCCGCCTAATAATTCCAGGTTGCGTATGGTAAAGCGATCCATCCATAAATGATCATCCCTGTCAATCCTTTGTATCGACGTGATGTGGCCGAGGTTCGGATGCTCCGTATCTTTTAAATAATGCAGGATGGCACCCGCCGCAATGATCCCCTCCTTAAAACCGTCAACCCCAAAGCCCTTAAGACTATGTGTGCCAAAATGTTTTAATAAATTTTCAGTGGCATAGGCTTCGGCAAATACCCATTCATCCAAAGCATAAATGAAAAATTTAGTGCCGAAAAGTTCCTTGAAATGCTTCTGGCGGTTGCGCTGAAAAACAACTTCAGCGGGTTTTAAACTTTGTAAAAGCCGGTCCGCATATTCCTTGTCGCCTTCGGCTATAAAAAACTCACCGGTGCTGATGTCTAAAAAAGCAATGCCGATCTTCTCATCTTCAAAATGCAGGGCTGCTAAAAAATTATTGCTGTTATGTTCCAGCAATTTATCGCTGGTGGCAACACCAGGGGTAACCAGTTCTGTAACGCCTCTTTTTACAATTCCTTTCGCCATTTTAGGGTCTTCGAGCTGGTCGCAGATGGCTACCCGGTAACCGGCCTTAACCAGTTTGTGTAAGTAAGTATCCAGCGCGTGATGGGGAAAGCCGGCCAGTTGCGAGGAACTGGCATCGCCGTTGTTTCTTTTGGTAAGGGTAATGCCTAATACAGCGGACGCATTAACGGCATCGTGCCCGAATGTCTCATAAAAATCACCTACCCTGAATAATAAAATAGCATCAGGATAACGGGCCTTGATGGCATTGTGTTGCTGCATTAAAGGGGTCTCCCCCGTCGATTTGGCCATAGAAATAAAGGTGAAAAATAGAAAATACGAAAATGTGAAAATGTGGAAGGCGAAGCACTCATTTTCATTTCACATTACCAGGTCGTTGATAACCGGGCAAAAATAAGGTCTTTATTATGGTTTACGGCGGGTTTATGAGTGATGTGAATTACTTTTGCAATAAACTGGGGCAAGGGAAATTATGAGAAAACTGAGCATGGATGAGTTAAACAGGAAGTCGGTGGACGAGTTTAAACTGTCTGAAAAATTGCCGTTGATCATCGTGCTTGAAAATATCCGCAGCGCATATAATGTAGGAAGTGTTTTCAGAACGGCGGATGCTTTTTTGCTGGAAGCCATTTATATCTGTGGCTATACCTGTAAGCCGCCTCATAAAGAAATTAAAAAAACGGCTTTAGGCGCAGAAGAAATTGTACGCTGGAAACACTTTGACCATACCGAACTTGCCATGGAAGAATTACGGGGGCTGGATTATAAAATATTTGCTGTGGAGCAGGCGGAGGGTAGCACCATGTTGAATGAGTTGGATTTAAGTCCAGGCCAAAAAATAGCCGTGATATTTGGCAATGAAGTGACCGGGGTTGAAGAGGCTACGATGCGGCAATGTAACGGGTGCATCGAGATCCCGCAATTCGGCATGAAGCATTCTTTGAATATCGCTACTGCCGCAGGAGTCGTTTTGTGGGAGTTGGTTAGAAAGAATATGCTGGGCAATATTGGGGTATAGCAGCTCCCGGAGATTATAAATTATCTACCCTTTGTCATCCTCCCACGAACGGCAGACTTCTTCCATAAGGATTGTTCTGGTGATTATACGGGTTCGCGGGAAAGGAAGCCGGGGCTTCCAGGCCGCTAACAATGGCATTGAAATTCCCAATTGCATAATGCAGATAAACGGCACAGTTTTCAGAACTTGCAATAGCTTGTGGCTGCTATTTTTCGATTGCCATTAGATAATTTGAACATTGACAAATGACAATGAATAATATAAATAAGTATTTAAGTTTAATAAAATTCAGTCATACCATTTTTGCAATGCCCTTTGCAGTCATCGGATTTTTTTTGGGGATAGGCCATTTGTCCTTTGGTGTTGTTCCGGGCTGGCACACGATAGTATATCCAACGGGTTTTGTAAAAGATGCAATTAAGTTATTTTTACTGGTTATTATTTGCATGATAACGGCCCGCAGTGCTGCGATGGCGTTCAACCGTTACCTCGATAGCCATTTCGATGCCCGCAACCCGCGTACAGCGATCAGAGAAATTCCGGCGGGTATTATTTCAAAGGAGAATGCTTTACGTTTTGTAATAATCAATTGCCTGGCGTTTGTGGTAGCCACTTTGTTTATCAACCGCCTCTGTTTTTACCTTTCACCGGTTGCCTTATTTATCATTTTATTTTACAGTTATACCAAACGTTTTACAGCGCTCTGTCACCTGGTATTGGGAGTAGGCCTAAGCCTAGCACCCATTGGCGCATACCTGGCCGTAACTGGTAAATTTGATGTATTACCCGTACTGTTTTCTTTTACAGTGCTCTTTTGGGTTAGTGGATTTGATATCATCTATGCCTTACAGGATGAAGCTTTTGATAAGTCGCAAAACCTTCATTCCATCCCCGCGGCATTGGGCAAATCAAAAGCGTTGAGGGTGTCTGAGCTATTACATTTATTTTCTGCGGCCTGTGTTATCTATGCCGGATTTTATGGACAGTTTGGATGGTTATTTTGGGCCGGGATCCTGTTTTTTGTGGGAATGCTGGTTTATCAGCATTCGATCGTAAAGCCATCAGACCTTTCAAAAGTGAACATTGCTTTTATGACCGCCAATGGCATAGCCTCCGTTTTATTCGCTGTGTTTGTTTTGCTGGATATCTTTTTGCGTTAATGGAAATTTCTTCATCTTAACCAACTACTATCTCGTACCTGCCGCTATCCTCTACATCCACCACCTGCTTCCAAACATCCACACACAGCATCCAGTAAACAGCATCCAGCATCCGTATTCAATACCCAGCCTCCCCCCATCCCCCAACATTATCATAGCTTTGCCTATGGCCCGGATATTAGCGATCGATTATGGCGGCAAGCGAACAGGACTCGCAGTTACTGATCCTTTGCAGATCATTGCAACAGGACTGGCAACAATTGATTCAAAAGATTTGATTTCTTACCTGAAAAACTATTGCTTAGCTGAGCAGGTTGAACTGATCATTATCGGGCTTCCTAAAAACTGGGACGAAAGCGATACCCATGGCACACCACTCGTTGAGGGCGCTATAAAAAAAATACAAAAAGAGTTTCCCCTGATGCCTCTAAAAACAGTGGATGAGCGTTCTTCATCCAAAATGGCCAAAGACGCCATGCTGCAAATGGGAATGAAAAAAAAAGACCGGCGCATTAAAGGGAATGTAGACATAATAGCCGCTACCATAATACTGCAGGAGTATCTGCAAAGCAATCAGTAAGAATTTGTAAATTTGCGCCTGGATGCAATAAGGTTGAACTTTGAGGTACCAAGTTAAATATTTAATAAGTGGCCTGTCGGTGGCATTAATGAGCCGCTACCGGAACTCCCTTGGGTTATCAACGTAGCAAAAAAACAATAATAATAACGTTTCGCATAAGAATTATGATTTTACCAATAGTAGCCTACGGATCGCCGATTTTAAGAAAAGTATGCAAGGATATTACCTCCGGTTTCCCGGAACTTGAAAAGTTGCTTGCAGACATGTGGGAAACAATGTACAACAGCAATGGGGTAGGTTTGGCGGCTCCCCAGGTGAACCGGGATATCCGCGTGTTCATGATCGACAGCACACAGGTATTTGCAAACCTTGAAGATGATGAACTGGACTTATATCCTGATGGGCCGGGATTTAAGGGTGTGTTTATCAATGCTCATATCCGTAAGATAGAGGGAATCGAATGGGCTTATAATGAAGGCTGTCTCAGCATACCAAAGATTCGGGAAGACGTTTTAAGGGGAGAACAGGTCACCATGGATTTCGTTGATGAAAATTTTCAGCCCCATTCCAAAACATTCAATGGCATCACAGCAAGGATCATTTTGCATGAGTACGATCATATAGAAGGGAAATTATTTATCGACTATATTAAACCACTAAAACGTACCTTATTGAAAAGAAAATTGTCTGACATCAGCAAAGGGAACATAAGCGTTGACTACAGGATGGTTTTCCCGAAATAGGTTTCATGCCTTTAACAAGTTGCCGGCAGTCAAAAGGTTGGCAGCCGCCCATCCTAAAAAATCTTATACAATGAGTGAACTAATTGAGAGGTATGAATAAAATGATCATACCTTTTTTTATCGGTGTCTTGTTTTGTTGCGGGTTACCGGCACAGGATACTGATTCCATTGTCGTTGTCGGAAAAAAGATAATTACACTCAGCGAGGTAGTAATAAATAATAAGCTAAATGTTCCCGGTTTCATCAACCGCATAAAAAACGACAGCACCTTTTACAAGGCATTCCGGAACCTGCATGTACTCGGCTATTCAGCTATTAACGATATCCGGATGCTGAAAAAAAACGGTAGTTCCGATGCCACCTGTTTCAGCAAAACCAGGCAAATTGTAAACAATAATTGCAGATATATGGAAGTGCTCGAAGAGCAGGTAACCGGGGATTATTATGATGGTAACCGGGATTACAATTATTATACGGGCAGGATGTATGCGTCGCTTTTTTTAACCAGTGGCACTGTTTGCGGAGAAACGAATATTGTCGCCGGAAATGGGTTCAGCCTCGAAGGAAAGAGCGGCCTGGAAAAACATAAGGAGCAGCTAAAGATGTTATTTTTTAATCCGGGCAAACGCATAAAAGGGCTTCCGTTTATGTCGGGCAAAACCGCCATTTACGATGATGAGATGGCTGAGGTGTATGACATGAATATTGACATGGATGATTATAATAAAACAAGTTGTTACCTATTCATACAAAAAGTAAAACCGGGTTATGAAGGCAAAGTTGTAATAGATGAAATGACAACCTGGTTTAATGATAAAACCTTTGAAGTAGTAGCGAGGAACTATTCACTAAGTTATGATGCAGGGGTTTACGATTTTAAGGTACAGATGGAAGTACAGATGACCCATTTTGGCAATTTCCTGGTGCCATCGCTGATCCGGTATAATGGCAACTGGAAAGCGATCTTTAAAAAAAGGGAGCGAGGGGTTTTTACCGCAACATTGTTTGATTTTACTGCCCCTGCCCGCTAACTCCACGCCATCAAAGCTTTGATCTAAAATGGTTCATACTTGCCAATCCTGGCCAGCAACAAATTCCCTAACCTTCCAATGCAAAACATTGTGCAGAATGCCGTTGGACAGATCGTACAAATAATCTTTTGACTATCTGTTTCTACGGAAAAAGAGAGTGAATAACAATTAAAAATTAATTAACTAATTTTCTTTATGATAAACAAAAATGGTAAATCCAATAAATATTCTTTAGCAATTATACTTTTGTTGTTTATTTTTTTAAGCAACTGCAATCAACCAGGCTTAAATAAATTAGAAATATCCAATTCTCCTAAAACCTCCTGGATGATGCTTCCTTTTGTCAAGGATACTGCAACTTTTCCCATTTTGAAAACAGATAGTACGACTCTTTTCCATTGTCCGGCAACTAATAAAGATGTGAAATGGGAAGGCACATTTGTCTTTAACCCGGCCGCTATTGTTCGGGATAATAAGGTATATTTAATATATCGAGGCGAAGATAATGTTGGTGCATACGGAGGTACTTCAAGGGTTGGGATCGCTGAAAGTGAAGATGGCTTCACATTTAAAAAATCGCCTAAGCCCATTATTTATCCTGACAATGATCCATATCTTGAATTTGAAAAAGATGGGGGATGTGAAGATCCACGCATTGTTGAGTCTGAAGATGGAACCTATGTTGTAACCTACACAGCATTTAATGGCACCTTGGCCAGATTGTGTATTGCCACCTCAAAAGATTTGGTAAAGTGGCAAAAACATGGCCTGGCATTTGGGGAAGCAAAAAATGGAATCTATCGTGATCTTTGGTCAAAGTCAGGGTCAATTATTTGCAAAAGGGTATCTGATAAATTGATTGCAACAAAAATTAATGGTAAGTACTGGATGTATTGGGGCGAGACTGATATTTATTTAGCTACTTCAGATAACCTGATTTCTTGGGAACCTGTAGAGAAAGAAGAGAAGACAGGTAAGAGACTATCCAAATATTTAGGCAACGGGCATTATGATATTCAATTCGCAACACCCCAGACTTACTTAAAGACAGCTTTGGAAATTCGTGAGAAGCGTTTTGACTCCGAATTAGTAGAGCCTGGTCCTCCGGCTATTTTAACTAATAATGGAATCTTATTTATTTATAATGGTTCAAACAGTGGTTCGTCTGGAGACCCGGATCTAAAGGCCGGAGAGTACACCGTTGGTCAGGCACTTTTTGATATAAATGATCCCTCTGCACTCATTGGCAGATGTGAAAATTACTTTTTAAGATCTCAAAATTTAATAGAAGTAAGTGGACAGATGGCTAACACAATGTTCGTTGAAGCATTCGTACATTTTAAGAATAGATGGATACTTTATTATGTTACGGGAGAAGCTAATATAGGTGTTGCTTATTGCGATGCAAGCTTTGATTAGTACTGCAATTCGAGCGATTAAAGTACATACGATTGGAACATGTGCATAAAATGGTATGTGCAAAAAAGCGGTAGACGGAAGTAGTTAAACTTTCGGAATTGTAATTGTAGTATTGTCCAAAGGCCTGGCTGAGGGAATTCAATTTCCCCTTCTTCGCCAATACCACAACGTTAGTTGCAAGGGCGCTGGAGGTTAGAATGGATGCCTCTTTTCATTTGTGGGAGCCTGTATTTTTATGCATTATTCTTTCGTTGCTTTTCTGGACAAATACAATTTCGAAGAGGTCAACATCAGCTGGGCTTCCGGCTGGAAGGTTCCTATGTAGCTTTTGTTTGTTAACATAGATTTCATATTTTTAATGTAGCCTTAGTACCTGGGCAGACCAGCATTCATCAGGGCATTTTATTTGTACCGATCATTTGTTTTTTTGGCTTCACCAGCTACAGATACCCAAGCAGGAGCAAGCAGGCCGTTCACAGTATAAATTCAATAGTGATCTGCCCAATGCCTTCCGCTGGTTTTCACCAACAACTGATAACGAATCTCTCCCTATAATACCGGCAGATTTACCTTTCCACAATTATTTTTTGCAGGTTCCCCAGGTATCTTTCATCAATCACTGCACCCAGCCCCGTGGTTTCAGGAACAGTAATTACTCCTTTATCGTCATACTGGATTCCCCCGCTTACGGGATCCTCCATAAACATCAACGGTGTATCGAAATCGAAATATACAATAGCATCACTCACCAGCGCAAGATGTGCCGCCGCTGTAAAGGCCAGTCGTGATTCCAGGAATCCCCCTAACTGAATCTTGATATCGTTTTCTTCACTCAGCTGAATGATCTTCAGCGCATTAAAGATGCCCCCGCACTTACCCAGCTTGATGTTAAAATAATCACATGCCCCCAGCCCGATCAGCCGCTTTGCGTCATGATGATCGCAGCAGGATTCATCTGCCATTATCCTGATAGGGCTTTTGCTTCGTACCTGAGGCAGCTCCATATAATTCCACCTTGGAATGGGTTCTTCGCAATGCTGGATATTGTAAGGTGCCAGTTGAATGAGGATGCCGATCGCTTCGGCTACGTTCCATCCCTGGTTAGCGTCTATACGTAGGGGTATATCCATCCCAACTGCCTCTCTTATCAGCCGGATACGCTCCACATCTTTTTCTTGTTGACCCAGTTTAACTTTTATTACCTGGAATCCCTTTGCTTTAATCGTAGCTGCGTCTGCGGCCATTTTTTCCGGGTCATCAATACTAACGGTGTAATCAGTAATAATAGCTTTCGATTTGCCGCCCCCTAAAAAACTATATAAAGGCATCCCTGCATCCTGTGCAGCGATGTCATACAAGGCCATGTCAAAAGCACTTTTAATACTATTGTTCCCGTATATGACTGAATCCATTGCCACGGTGCAGGCTGGTATATCAAGCGGATTTTTCTGTATTAAAATTTTGGCCAGGTACCGGGCTACCGCGAAACAGGTATCCATGCTTTCCCCGTTGATCGTCAGGAAAGGGCTGCATTCGCCAAAACCTACCAGGCCTTCCACCGTATGGATCTTTATAATCACATTCTCTGCATGTGTTAATATTCCCAAAGAAATTTTAAAGGGTGCCGTTAGCGCAATTGGCGATTTATAAATTTCGACGGAGGCTATTGTCAGCATATTGTTGATTTGATTAATGATACCGGATACCCGTAATAAATAGTTCTTACACTACGTGTTACCACCTGCGGGTTAGCAATTGTTTTGTAAAGGTAATGGCTATACTGACTTCATTCTAACGAAGTTAAGTGAGGCTTTATCATCAGATAAGGTGCGGTGTCTATTTATGCTTCCACCAATTCAGGCAAGGCCGATGTCTTTTCTAAACTCCTTGGGAAAATGAATGAACTTCTAAATATCCAGGCTTCATAAAACTATTTTCCAAATAAATGTGTGCAAACAAGTTCCCCGTGCCGGCTATGGCATATCCTTTGTTACCACTAAATAACCATTGAACTATGCTATGGAAGCCTGGTTTGGTGTATGGAAAACCACTATCTTATTCAATGACAAACACAGGTATTACAAAATAAATTGTAAACATTAAAATATTGAAATCATGTCAGACACCAATGCCCAGGGATACAGCGGGAGACAGGAGCAAAAAGCGGTTTTGAAAGGCCCTAAAACCTCCCCGCAACCGGATGAAACAGTCCGCAGTGAGGACGAAGCTATCGTGAATACGGAGGAACAAAACGAAGTGGTAAACGAAGAGGGTAACTTCAACCCGCCAAACGAGGAAACCCTGGAGAAGGAAAGAGGTTACCAGGAAGGAATTAAAAATGATTCACTGACGGAGCCTGAATTCCGCGACAGTGATGACCAGCTTGAATTTTCCGGTGAGGAAGGCAAATGATAAATTAAATGGCGGGTTATAAGGCAGGAAGGGCAGGCGTGGTAATGGTATTGGCCTTACGCTTTCCTTCGAACTTTCTTTTCATTATTTCCTGAACGGAAATATTTTCCAGTTTACTTTCTATCCAGGAAATAATATCCAAATACATAAATGCCCGGGTTACAAAACGGTTTTTTCGAAGGTCCTTTAATTTTACCAGCAATTTTTCAAGTTCGGGTCTGATATCCCTCACAGATACATGAAATGAAGTACGGATAAATTTAAAGATCTCTTCTTCAACCATGCTTAGGTTTTGCATTTTTGACATAAAGCGGTATACGGATTTGATCAGGTGATCCAGGATCTCTTCGTTACCCAATTCATAATGCGCAATCAGGTGCAACAGCCGGCTGTAACATTGCAGGTCTGTTCGAAGGTCTACCTTCCAGTTAATGATCTTGTTTAAATAATCAATTGTTTTTTCATAATCGCCGCTACCGAAATACAGGCATGCGATTTTGTAATAAAATACCAGGATCCGGTGCCTGTCAAGGTATAATTCGTATGCAGTAATTTTTTCCTCAATACGCGGTATCAGCGCCAGCCCTTCAGTAAAACTGCCCTCCAGGAAATGTTTATTGAATTGCGAGATAGTACTGTATACAAAACTTTGAATCCTGTTGTTCACGTTGTTTTGAACGAGGTTGGTTTCGCTGAACCTTTCAAATGTTGACAAAGTTTCCACCAGCTTTTTATGATTACCAAGGTCAAAATGCGATCCCATCAGGTTATGCATTCCTTTTATATAATGCACTGGTTCTATTTCCAGCATAAACGGTTCTTCATCAAAGAGATTTACCCACTTTTGGGTATACCGGTAATATTGTAAAAAATCCTGGCAGATAAAAGCATTCCAGCAATAGCTTTGATAAAGGTACAGGCGCTCATAAAAGTTTTTACATTCTGTAGTTTTTTGACCCAGCCTGCTGGCAAAAAATTGTTGAACAGCGAGGGTCTCTTCTTCATTCCTGCTATGCCCGTTCCTGATATACCAGCTATACAACTGCAGGGATAAATTGGAAAGGTGCGAAACAAGCGCCAGGCTGTTGCTAACTTCATCTGCCTCCAGGCTCAGTTGGTCCGCCCTGTCCTGCATGCTCCTTGTAATATAAAGTGCCTCGATCGTTTTTTCAAAGAGCAGCACCTGTTGAAGATAGGTCAGCTGGTTATTTGTTCTGGCCTGTTCCTTCAGCTTGTCCAGCACTTTCAGACTCTGGAGATACAAACCCTTATTATACAAAATGCGGGCATAATCCATTTGCTCATGAAGTGCAATCTCTATACTCTCGTCATTGATCAGGCGGAGGCTGCTGAGTATTTGTTTGTATAAATGCGCCTTCAGGTTACTGAGCTGCTGCTTTTTGATCCGCTCATTTTTTCTTAAAAGGATGTCCTCATCGTAATCATCCATCCTATCCATGGCATCAAATAACTGAACGCTTTTTAATTCTTCGGAGGATGAATTTCGCGTGGCATACAGCTTGAAATTGCGCTTTTCGCTTTTTTCGAGTGATTTTATAAGTTGAAATAAAGGGTCTGTACTCCGGTTGGGCATCGTAATTTGATTTCTTTAATTCCTTACTGGTTGGGCTTCTTAGCCAAAAAAGGTAAGTTTATAAGACGTAATGATCGTTACATTTTAGTTAATATAACACACTTTAATACACTTATATTCGTATTCAAGGTTAAATTAAACGAGGGTATGTCATCTATTCAAAACTAATTAACCGCCTTTATCTAAATATACAATTTCTATGTCAGGTAACAAGATACACATTTTCGACACTACGCTCAGGGATGGCGAGCAGGTTCCGGGCTGTAAGCTCAACACCAGTGAAAAGGTGGAACTCGCTTTAAAACTTGAAGAATTAGGTGTAGATATTATTGAAGCCGGTTTTCCCATTTCTTCACCGGGCGACTTTAGTTCAGTTAACGAAATTTCCAAGATCATTACCAATGCGAGTGTTTGCGGGTTAAGCAGGGCTGTTCAAAAGGACATAGAAGTTGCCGGGGAGGCGTTAAAATATGCAAGGAGGCCAAGGATACATACGGGTATCGGCACATCGGATTTGCATATAAAAGCAAAATTCAATTCCACTAAAGAAGAGATTTTAAAAAGGGCCGTTCAATCTGTAAAATGGGCAAAGAATTTTGTGGATGATGTAGAATTTTATGCTGAAGATGCTGGCCGTACCGGGAATGAATACCTTGCCAGGGTAGTGGAAGCGGTGATCAAGGCTGGCGCAACCGTTGTTAACATACCGGATACCACCGGGTATTGCCTGCCTCATCAATATGGAGAAAAGATCGCTTACCTGGTAAATAATGTTCCTAATATAGATAAGGCCATCTTGTCGTGTCATTGTCATAACGACCTGGGATTGGCCACGGCTAATTCCATCGCTGGAGTTATCGGTGGTGCAAGGCAAATAGAATGTACTATTAACGGGCTGGGTGAAAGAGCCGGCAACACTTCTCTCGAAGAAGTAGTAATGATCATAAAGCAACATAAAGAGCTGGAATTTTATACAGGTGTAAATGCCAAACTATTGAACCCGGTGAGCCTTTTGGTTGCCGAAACAATGCGCATGCCTGTGCAATGTAATAAAGCGATCGTTGGCACCAATGCTTTTTCTCATTCATCAGGCATTCACCAGGATGGATTTTTGAAAGATGCGCTGACATACGAAATAATTGATCCGGTTGAAGTAGGTGCAGAAGCATCAAGGATCGTGTTAACCGCCAGGAGCGGAAGGAGCGCACTTGCACACCGCCTTCATAAACTGGGCTACCAATTCGACAGGAACGATATAGACGCATTGTACCCGCAATTCTTACTGGTAGCGGATAACAAAAAAGAAGTTTTGGAGGATGACCTGAACGCTTTGGCAAAAGCACATTTTAAACAAGTAGCGGTGTAAGCCTGCCGTTCATTAATCCTGTTGAGATGGTTAGCAAAATGATCGATACTTACACTCAATTACGTTAAACCAGGCGAAGAGGAACGGCCAAACATTACCTCCTGAAAATATTTAGTACAAAAATGGTTAAAAAGATTGCAGTAATTCCGGGGGATGGGGTGGGGCCTGAAGTAACGCAACAAGCCATAAAGGTATTGGATACCATTGCTGAGAAATTTGGTCACGGGTTTACTTACCGGTATTGCCTGATGGGAGCCGTCGCGATTGATAAAACAGGCAGCCCGTTGCCCGACGAAACAATTGAGGTTTGCCTTGACAGCGATGCCATATTGTTTGGGACCATCGGCCATCCCAAATACGATAATGATCCAACGGCGAAAGTTTGGCCCGAACAGGGCTTACTCAAGCTCCGCAAATCCTTACAACTTTTTGCAAATATCCGCCCTGTCACCGCATATACTTCTTTACACCATTTATCGCCCCTGAAAAGTAAACTACTGGAACAGGTTGATTTTATTATCTACCGCGAGCTGACAGGAGGCATTTATTTTGGTGAAAAAAGGACAAGTGAAGATGGCAATACAGCGTACGACGGGTGTGAATATACCAGGGAAGAGATCGCGCGTATAGCCCACCTTGCATTTCAATCTGCTCGAAGGCGCAAAAAGAAACTTACCCTGGTGGATAAAGCAAATGTATTGGAAACTTCCAGGCTTTGGAGAAAAGTGGTACAGGAAATTGCCCCCGAATACAAGGACGTAAAATTCGATATGCTATTTGCCGATAAAGCGGCCATGCAACTTTTAATGAACCCAAAGCAATTTGATATAATACTCACCGACAATTTATTTGGGGAAATACTTTGTGATGAAGCGAGTGTGATCAGCGGTTCGCCCGGAATAGTACCTTCCGCTTCGGTGGGCCATTCAAACGCGCTCTTTGAACCGATCCACGGATCTTCTCCACAGGCTGCAGGTAAAGATATTGCCAACCCGTTGGGGTCTATATTATCTGCGGCAATGATGCTGGATTATTTTAAATTAAAGGAAGAAGCTGCGCTGATAAGGGAGGGTGTTTCGTGGACCATCAATCACTTGTTTGTTACCAAGGATATTGATCCGATCAATTTCTATTTTACATCCACTGTTGGTGAATTGATTAGTGATTTCGTAAGCGGAAGGATCTCAGGAGATATTAACCAGGAGAATATAGAATTGAGAAAGTCAACGATAATATGAAGAAGAGGTGTAGTGTAAAGTAGCCCGGTGGCAGGTGTAGGGAAGAAGGGTAAAGAATACGGAAAGAAGTTGAGTAAAAGGATAGGTGTAAAGTTATAGAAGCCAGCCCTTTACAGGTACGCTTAATCTTAAACCTTTATACCGTCTAAAAAAGTTCTTTGTTTTTTAAACGTCCGCGGGTATATTTGCATACAACCATTCTTTATGTTGAACGGCAAATTATTTAATGGCATTCAAAATATCGCAGTAATAATCATTACCGTCATAGTCATTATTATACCCGCCTCCGGAGATGGTAATTTTATTTAGCAATTTCAACTAACTATAAAAACCGGCTCCAAATGAGCCGGTTTTTTTTTGCCTCGCCAGCACGCAATAAATATTGGAAGGGATAAATAATTTAAGAAACATAACCATGCTTTACAATAAACAACTACCAGTAACGGTAAAGAACAAACGAAGATAATATGGCCACTTATTGCAACGAAAACACGATGCTTTGGCTTGACGGGGCTTTTGTAAAAGCCGCAGAAGCAAAGATGGACCTTTACAGCCAGTCTCTCCATTACGGGTATAGCGTATTTGAAGGGATTCGTTCCTACAAAACATCAGGCGGTAAAACCAAAGTATTTAAAGATCGGGAACATTTCGAGCGGCTGAAAAACTCGGCCCATGCCATTAACCTTCCCTGGCACTGGACCGTTGAACAATTGATTGATGCCACGTATGAAATCCTGGAAAGAAATAATTTACAGGATGCGTATATCCGGCCGGTAATATTCGCCCCTGCTAACATGAGCTTTGCTCAAAATACGGAATCGCATATTACAATACAGGCATGGGAAATGCAACCCTTTTTAGGAGATAAATTATTAAGGGTGATGACCTCCTCCTTTCAAAGGCCAAATCCTAAAGGTTTTATGATACAGGCTAAAGCGGCCGGCCATTATGTAAATTCTATTCTGGCAAGCCAGGAAGCAAAAACAAAAGGTTACGATGAAGCATTGCTTACCGATATGAATGGCTTTGTTGCTGAAGGTCCGGGTGCCAATGTTTTTTATGAAAAAGACGGGCAGCTCTTTACTCCCGCAGCAGGGCACATTTTACCCGGCATAACCAGGGCAACCGTGCTCGAGATATGCACGGAACTAAATATACCGGTACAAGAAAAACTGATCACCAGGTTAGAAATGCAAGGTTCGGACGCCGCATTTTTTTGCGGTACTGCAGCAGAAATTATCGGGTGGGAAAGTTTTGATGATGTTCCCTTCAAAAAGAACTGGAGCGAAAGCTTAGGAAAAATAGTACAGGACGCCTACAGGGATAAAGTGATCGAAAGCGGCCGTTACGAAACATCTCCCGGGAAAAGGTTAAAAGACACTTTAACCCAGCTCGTGGGAGAACTGCAGTGATGCAGAAGTACCTTGTTGAAACAAGAATTACAAATAAAGACAACGCAAAATAACGCATGGAAATAAATAAATATAGCAAAGTTATCACACAAGACACCACCCAGCCTGCTGCACAGGCAATGTTTTATGGTATCGGCTTAACAGAAGCCGATCTGGCAAAAGCCCAGGTAGGAATCGTTAGCATGGGATACGATGGCAACACCTGTAACATGCACCTTAACGACCTGGCCAAACTGGTAAAGCAGGGTATCTGGGACAATGAAATGGTCGGATTGATATTCAATACCATCGGGGTGAGTGATGGGATGAGCAATGGCACGCCGGGTATGCGTTACTCCCTGGTAAGCCGCGATATCATTGCGGATTCAATTGAAACCGTTTGTGGCGCGCAATATTATGATGCAGTTATCGCGATACCGGGTTGCGATAAAAATATGCCCGGGTCCATTATGGCAATGGGTAGGTTAAACCGCCCTTCGATCATGGTGTATGGCGGTACTATTGCCCCTGGCCATTATAAAGGGCAGGACCTTAATATCATTTCTGCATTTGAAGCGTTGGGTCAAAAGATCGCAGGCAACCTTGAAGAGGCGGATTTTAAAGGCATCGTTATGAATAGCTGCCCGGGAGCAGGCGCCTGCGGGGGCATGTACACGGCCAATACCATGAGCAGTGCGATCGAGGCCCTCGGTATGAGCCTTCCTTATTCCTCCAGTAATCCCGCCTTAAGCGATGCAAAAAAAGCGGAGTGTTTAAATGCGGGTAAGGCTATCCGTTACCTGATGGAGAAGGATATTAAGCCTTCTGATATCATGACCAGGGAAGCTTTTGAAAATGCTGTCACTATCATTATGGCGCTCGGCGGCAGTACGAACGCAGTCTTGCATATGATAGCCATGGCGAAAAGTGTAGATGTGTCATTTACCCCCGATGATTTCCAAATGATCAGTGATAAAGTACCCGTGTTGGCCGACCTAAAGCCAAGCGGAAAATATTTAATGGAAGACCTTCATAATATTGGCGGCGTTCCAGCTGTAATGAAGTACCTGTTAAAGCAGGGATTTCTTCATGGCGATTGCCTGACGGTAACAGGTAAATCTGTTGCCGAGAATTTAGAAGGGGTACCTGAGCTGGATTTTGATGCGCAAAAAATTATTTTTCCCGTCTCCCAGCCGGTCAAAGCAACAGGACACCTGCAAATCCTGTATGGCAATTTAGCTGAAAAAGGAAGCGTTGCGAAAATTTCAGGCAAAGAAGGAGAATTGTTTGAAGGGCCGGCAAGAGTATTTGACGGTGAATTTGATTTGATCAATGGAATTAACTCAGGGAAGATCCAGCCGGGAGACGTAGTGGTAATAACACATGTGGGGCCAAGGGGCGCCCCGGGTATGCCTGAAATGCTGAAGCCAACTTCAGCAATCATCGGTGCAGGACTTGGTAAAAGCGTTGCGTTAATTACGGATGGAAGATTTAGCGGAGGTACCCATGGCTTCGTAGTCGGCCATGTTACACCTGAAGCATTTGATGGTGGCCTCATCGGGCTGGTGCAGGATAATGATATCATAGAGATCAATGTAGCCAGGAAAGCAATTACTTTAAAAATCCCTGATGAAATAATAGCAGGGCGAAGGGCAAAATGGCAACAACCCCCGTTAAAAGCAACCAAAGGCATTTTATTCAAATATGCAAAGTACGTTAAGGATGCAAGTGAAGGCTGTGTTACGGACGAGTAACCGAAAGCTTCACGGCTGCCCGATGGAGGGCTAATGCCTGCTTTCTGGAAAAAACTATGAGGGTATGGGCACAATTATTAATTGTCCTATCCGAAAAATAATAAATCGAACCTTTTCAAAATTAAAAACAATGGAAACATTAGAGATCATTGATCAACAGGTGGAACTGGGCAATTTGGACGCTCCGGCTACATCACCTGTTCCCGAAATAAAGGTATCCGAAATCTCCGGCTCCCAGGCCGTTTTAGATGCATTCATTGCTGAGGGTGTTGATACCATTTTTGGTTATCCAGGGGGTGCCATTATGCCGATCTATGATGCATTGTATGATTACCACGACCGGATAAAGCACATCCTTGTCCGCCACGAACAGGGAGGTATACATGCGGCACAAGGTTACGCCAGAAGTTCAGGCCGGGTTGGCGTAGTATTCGCCACCAGTGGTCCCGGGGCCACTAACCTGGTAACAGGCCTTGCTGATGCAATGATCGACAGCACGCCGTTGGTCTGTATCACGGGCCAGGTGTATGCTCACCTTTTAGGCACCGATGCCTTCCAGGAAGTTGATGTTTTAAATATCACTACTCCTATCACCAAATGGAATTACCAGGTTACCGATGCCACTGAGATTCCTTCAGTACTGGCAAAGGCATTTCATATTGCCGGCAGTGGAAGGCCAGGCCCGGTCTTGATTGATATTACCAAAAATGCCCAGTTACAGAAATTTGAATACAAAGGCTATAAGAAATGCCGGTATATCCGTAGTTACAGGCCAAAGCCCATAGTCCGTAAAGAATATATAGAGCGCGCAGCACAGTTGATCAACGAGGCAGAAAAACCTTTCGTGATCTTCGGCCAGGGAATCATTCTTGGAAAAGCGGAAAATGAGTTTAAAGCTTTTATTGAAAAAGGGGGCTTACCTGCCGCCTGGACCATCCTCGGGCTTAGCGCTTTGCCAACCGATCATCCGCAAAATGTCGGCATGCTGGGGATGCACGGCAATTACGGGCCGAATGTATTGACCAACGAGTGTGATGTACTGATCGCCATCGGAATGCGTTTTGATGACAGGGTTACGGGCAGGCTGGATAAATATGCGCGGCAAGCCAGGGTGATCCACCTCGATATTGATCCGGCAGAAATCGACAAAAATGTAAAAGCCACCGTACCTGTATGGGGAGATTGTAAAGAAACGCTGCCTTTATTAACACAACTTATCGAAAAAAAGCAGCATACCGGGTGGTTAAACAGGTTCAATGAATTTTCCCGCAAAGAAATAGATGTCGTGATCAAAGATGAGTTAAACCCAACCAGTGAAGAGCTTACAATGGGCGAGATCATTAAAGAGCTGAATGAGCTCACAAAAGGTAATGCGATCATAGTTACTGATGTTGGTCAACACCAGATGGTTGCATGCCGGTATGCTAAATTCAATGAAAGTAAAAGCAATATAACCTCCGGGGGAGCAGGTACCATGGGGTTCTCTTTGCCGGCAGCCATTGGGGCAAAATATGGCGCTCCTCACCGTACGGTCGTTGCAATCATCGGCGACGGCGGCGTTCAGATGACTATCCAGGAACTGGGTACCATTATGCAAACAGGGATCGAGGTAAAGATCCTCATCCTCAACAACCGCTTTTTGGGAATGGTACGCCAGTGGCAACAGTTATTTCATGACAAGCGGTATTCGTTTGTGGATATTGCAAGTCCGGATTATGTAATGGTAGCGAAGGGTTATAAAATCGAAGGGCAATGCATATCAAAAAGAGAACAGGTAAAAGAGGCTTTGGCCACAATGCTTAACCATAATGGCGCTTATTTGCTGGAAGTAATGGTAGGCAAAGAAAACAACGTATTCCCGATGGTACCGCAAGGCTGCAGCGTTGCCGAAATAAGGTTATCATGAGGCGGGTGTAATGGCCAGATACTTTCATTGACACCCACATCAAAAATCAGCAACGTAAAATATTATGAAAAAAGAATTTACCATAACGGTTTATACAGAAAACCAGATCGGCCTGCTTAACCGCATTGCGATTATTTTTTCCAGAAGAAAGATCAATATTGATAGTATGAATACATCCCCTTCCGAAATAGAAGGTATTCACAGGTTTACTATCCTGATCGACGAAACGGAAAGTGGTAAGAAAAGTTTGCAGGCAAATTGAAAAACGGGCAGAAATATTAAAGGTATATTTCAATACAGAAGAAGAGATCGTGTGGCAGGAAATGGCGCTGTACAAGGTATCAGCCGATGAAATAGCGGAGAAGGTAAAGTAGAAAGGCTGTTGGGGAATGTGGTGCGGGGCTGTGGCGATCACCAAAAGTTTTACTGTTTGAAACAACCGGCCATCGCGAAACAGATAAACTCGTAAAGCTTGGAGCCATATGGGCTCATCGAATTTGTACGCAGCGCAAGGATCGCCATTATCAAGGAAAGCAAAGGCTTCCATGAAAAGTTAAAGGAATTTGAACAGCAGGCCCCCGGCGAGGAAGTGATCGAAAATGAATATTTAAATCACCAGGAAGAAGTGTTCAGCATGTAATTTACCCCTGTTACCTCAAAGGCAATGAGCGCGGTCACTATCCCGGTAAACACCTAATAGAAACTTAAAACAAAAAACAATAAACAAACATGGCTAATTATTTTAACACATTGTCACTAAGGGAACAACTAAGCCAGCTGGGCGTATGTGAATTTATGGACAAAAATGAATTTGCAGATGGGGTCAGTGAGCTGAAAGGAAAAAAGATCGTGATCGTAGGTTGCGGTGCACAGGGCCTCAACCAGGGATTGAACCTCCGGGATTCAGGGTTGGATATTACCTATGCGCTTCGTAAAGATGCCATCGACTCAAAAAGACAATCATGGAAAAACGCGACAGAAAATAATTTTAACGTGGGCACATATGAAGACCTTATCCCAGCCGCAGACCTGGTGATCAACCTCACCCCCGATAAACAGCATACCAGTGTGATAAATGCCATCATGCCTCATATTAAAAAAGGCGCCTTGCTTTCTTACTCCCATGGTTTCAATATCGTGGAAGAAGGGATGCAAATCAGGAAGGATATAACGGTAATAATGGTTGCTCCAAAATGCCCGGGTTCCGAAGTAAGGGCTGAATACGTGCGTGGTTTTGGGGTGCCAACATTGATAGCGGTGCATCCGGAGAATGACCCGGAAGGAAAAGGATTAAAATATGCAAAAGCTTATTGTGTTGGCACAGGCGGCCACAAGGCCGGGGTATTAAAATCTTCTTTTGTTGCGGAAGTTAAGTCTGACCTGATGGGTGAACAAACAATTCTTTGTGGCCTTTTGCAAACAGGTTCCATACTCAGTTTTGATAAAATGATCGAAAAAGGCATCGACCCAGGTTATGCTTCCAAACTGGTACAATACGGGTGGGAAACCATTACAGAAGCCTTGAAACAGGGCGGCATCACCGCTATGATGGACAGGCTTTCCAACCCGGCCAAAATAAAAGCCTTTCAATTATCGGAAGAACTAAAAGATATCATGCGCCCCTTATTTCAAAAGCACCAGGATGATATCATGAGCGGGCATTTTTCCAAAACTATGATGGAAGACTGGGCGAATGATGATAAGAATTTGCTGGCCTGGCGCGCCGCCACAGGAGAAACGGCTTTTGAAAAAACCCCGCCCGGCAGTATGAAGATCCCCGAACAGGAATATTTTGATAATGGTGCATTAATGGTTTTGAAGAGCTGGTGTGGAACTGGCTTTTGAAACCATGGTAGAAGCAGGTATCAAAGAAGAATCTGCCTACTATGAATCTTTACATGAAACCCCATTGATTGCAAATACCATTGCACGTAAAAAACTCTTTGAAATGAACAGGGTAATATCTGATACCGCCGAATATGGGTGCTATCTTTTTGATCATGCCTGTAAGGCTTTACTGGCGGGATTTATGCAAAAAGTGGATGCAGACCTCATCGGAAAAAATTATAACACAGGCCGGGATGGAGGTGTTGACAATAAAACCCTGATCTTAATAAATGAAGTGATTCGCTTTCACCCGATAGAGTTGATCGGTGCCGAATTAAGGCAGGCAATGACAGAAATGAAGTCGATTGGAACAGCGAACTAATTTGTGAGGAGGCCGCCTACAATCTCGAAAAGGGCCTGTAACTGGAATTTAATAATAAAATTTTTAATGAATCAAATTTTAAATAGTAATACTTTTTCACAATGTTCTCCGGTAGCAGGGGAATTCACTGCGCCACTTCATTTAGAGCCAATGCTTCCTGTATCCGGTTTAAAGAACGCTCCTGAAATGCCCGGTGCTGAAACCAACGACCACTATCCAGGTGACCAGGCCCTTGATTTTATGAAGGCTGCAGCACGCCTCCAGGGAATCATTACCCGGACCCCGCTGATGTTCCATCATAACCTCTCCCGGCAGTACCAATGTAAAGTTTACTTAAAAAGGGAAGACCTGCAGGTTGTTCGTTCCTACAAACTAAGGGGAGCTTATAACCTGATGAGTACGCTGACAAGGGAACAATTGCAAAGAGGGGTGGTGTGCGCCAGCGCCGGCAACCATGCCCAGGGCTTTGCCTACAGTTGCAAAAAACTGAAAGTAAAAGGAGTGGTGTTCATGCCGGTGATCACACCAAATCAAAAGATTACGCAGACCAAAATGTTTGGAGAACAATGGGTCGAAATAAAATTAACAGGTGACACATTCGATGATTGTGCCATCGCTGCCAAACAGTATACGGAAGATAATGGACTCACCTTTATTCCTCCTTTTGATGACCTTAAAATTATAGAGGGCCAGGGCACCATCGGGATGGAGATCCTGCAAGAGGAGCCCAGCGTAGATTTTTTATTTATACCGGTTGGGGGCGGAGGATTAAGCGCGGGAGTTGGAACCTATTTCAAAAATATTTCACCAGCTACGATCATCGTTGGTGTGGAACCGGAAGGTGCGCCCAGTATGACTGCCGCGCTGAAAGCCGGCCACCCGGTCACCCTCGGTAACATCGAACGGTTTGTGGATGGCGCCGCTGTTAAAAGGGTCGGTGATATAACCTTTCCCATCTGTAAAAGGGTATTGGATAACATGCACCTCGTACCAGAGGGTAAAGTGTGCAGCACTATTTTGAAATTGTATAACGAAGATGCCATCGTATTGGAACCGGCAGGCGCATTATCAATAGCCGCCCTGGACCATTATGCCGATGCCATTAAAGGGAAAAATGTAGTGTGTATCATAGGAGGCGGTAATAATGATATCGACCGGATGCAGGAAATTAAAGAGCGTTCATTACAATACGAAGGGTTAAAACATTATTTCCTCATACGGTTTGCGCAAAGGCCGGGCGCATTAAAAGAGTTTGTAAATCATGTACTTGGGCCCAATGACGATATCACAAGATTTGAATATATGCAAAAGCATAACAAGGAAACGGGGCCGGCACTGGTTGGCATTGAACTAAGATCAAAGGCAGATTATGACGTGCTGCTGGAAAATTTATGTAAATTTCATATTAACTTTACAGCGCTCAGTAAGAACGATAATGTATTTGGCTACCTGGTATAATCCGTCAGCCGAACGATAATTTGCCAATATGAAAGAGCTTGTCCGGATCCACAGCGGGCAGGTGCTCCGGCTTTAAATCTGTGATATTTTTCCCCTATCAGCATTGGCAAAAATAATTTATTATGAAAGAAAATCAAGGCTTGTACGATCCGCAATTTGAGCATGATTCCTGCGGTATCGGTTTTGTTGCCAATATTAAAGGCAATAAATCCCATCAGCATATCTCCGATGCGTTGACCATTTTGGAAAATATGGAACACCGCGGGGCCTGCGGTTGTGAAACAAATACGGGCGATGGGGCAGGGATATTCATCCAGATACCGCATGAGTTTTTCTTTGATGAATGTGTGAAGTTGGGTGTTCACCTTCCCAGTTTTGGGAAATATGGAGTGGGCGTCATTTTTTTTCCAAAAGAAATAAAGCTCCGGGAAGAATGCCGGGACATTTTTAACCGTGCCGCCGAAAAACTCGGGCTGGAAATATTAACTTACAGAAGCGTCCCTGTAAATACATTTGATATTGGTCCAACAGCTTTATCTGTAGAACCGGTTATGGAACAGGTTTTTATTGCCTCACCGGATCATATTACCAACCCGATGGATTTTGAAAGAAAACTGTTTGTGCTGCGTAAATATGTAAGTCATACCATCGATAATACCGTACGAAAAGATGCCATTGGTTTTTACATAGCCTCGCTGTCTTTTAAAACAGTAGTCTACAAGGGCCAGTTGACCAGCAGGCAGGTACGCAATTATTTTCCCGACCTGAATAATAAAAGAGTGGTGTCGGCCTTTGGCCTGGTTCATTCCCGTTTTGCTACCAATACTTTCCCTTCCTGGAGACTGGCGCAGCCCTTTCGTTACATAGCCCATAATGGCGAGATCAATACCGTGCAGGGAAACCTGAACTGGCTGAAAGCAAGTGAGAAGGGATTTGTGTCGCCCTACTTTAGTAAAGAGGAAATGGAAATGCTGCTACCCCTCATTAACGGCGTACAATCGGATTCAGCCTGCCTGGATAATATGATCGAATTACTCACGCTCACCGGAAGGTCTTTGCCTCATGTGATGATGATGCTGATTCCTGAAGCCTGGGACGGGGACGACATGATGGATCCCGTAAAAAAAGCATTTTATGAATACCATGCCTCTTTAATGGAGCCCTGGGACGGGCCCGCGTCTATCTCCTTTACAGACGGTAAAATAATCGGAGCCACGCTCGACAGGAACGGCCTCAGGCCTTCCCGGTATTGTGTAACAACAGATGACCGGGTGATCATGGCTTCTGAAACCGGCGCCCTGCCCGTTGATCCGGCTATGATAAAAGAAAAGGGCAGGTTACAGCCGGGTAAAATGTTCGTGGTGGATATGGAGCAGGGCAGGATCATTAGTGATGACGAATTAAAAAGAACGATCTGTTCTCAAAAGCCTTATGGCGACTGGCTGAATAAATACAAGATACGCTTGGAGGAATTACCTGAGCCAAGGGTAATGTTCACACATCTCGAAAGCGACCAGATTTTCAAATACCAGAAAGCATTTGGTTATTCTACCGAAGACCTGGATGAGATCATTGCACCGATGGCACTGGATGGTAAGGAACCGATAGGTTCGATGGGCACGGATGTACCGTTGGCCGTGTTAAGCGATGAACCGCAGCACTTAAGTTCATATTTTAAGCAGTTATTTGCCCAGGTAACCAACCCACCGATCGATCCCATCAGGGAAAGACTCGTGATGTCGCTGGCAACTTTCGTGGGTAACAACGGTAACCTCCTGGAAGAGGATCCCCTCAGCTGCCATACCGTGGCGCTAAAACACCCTGTATTATCCAATTATGAACTGGAAAAGATCCGGAGCATTGATACTGGTGTTTTCCAGGCAAAGACCCTCCAGATGTATTACCGTGCGGACGGTAAACCGGATTCACTTAAAAAAGGTCTCGACAGGTTGTGCCGCTACGCCGTAGACGCTGCCGAGGACGGGTTTGAAGTATTAATACTAACGGACCGTTCCATCGATTCGGATCATGCCCCGATACCTTCCTTACTCGCAACATCAGCAGTGCATCATCACCTTATCCGCAAGGGGCTTCGTGGTTTGGTAGGGTTGGTAGTGGAAGCCGGCAACGTATGGGAAGTGCACCATTTTGCCTGCCTGATCGGGTTTGGCGCTACAGCAATCAATCCTTACATGGCCCTCTCCAGCATTCGCGACATGAAACTGAATGGCAAATTGCAGACCGACCTGGATGTGGAACAATTGAAAAAGAATTATACCAAGGCTGTAAATGACGGGCTGCTCAAAGTGTTTTCAAAAATGGGCATCTCTACATTACAGTCATACCAGGGCGCCCAGATATTCGAGATCGTAGGATTAAATAAATCCGTTGTAGATAAATATTTTACAGGTGCTATTTCCCGTATCGAAGGGCTCGGACTGGATGAACTCGCTAAGGAAAGCCTGGCAAAACATGCTTTCGCTTTTCCAAAAAAACAAATACCCGTGGACCGTTTGCACGTAGGTGGTATCTACCAATGGAAACGCAAAGGGGAATTCCATTTATTTAACCCCCAAACCATTCACCTGCTGCAGTATTCTACGCGGATGAAGGATTATGCTACTTTTAAAAAATATTCAAAGCTCGTAAACGACCAGGGGGAAAGGGCCTGTACCTTAAGAAGCCTTTTCCAGTTCAGCCATCACCGGCAACCTATTTCCATAGATGAAGTAGAACCGGCAGAATCAATATGGAAAAGGTTCGCCACGGGCGCAATGAGCTTTGGCTCCATATCGCATGAGGCGCATAGTACCCTTGCTGTTGCAATGAACCGCCTTGGCGGAAAAAGCAATACGGGCGAAGGGGGCGAAGATGAAATGCGTTATGATAGAATGGAGAACGGCGATTCCATGCGCAGCGCTATCAAACAGGTAGCCTCCGCCAGGTTTGGGGTAACCAGTTATTATTTAACCCAGGCAGATGAGTTGCAGATAAAAATGGCGCAGGGAGCCAAGCCTGGAGAAGGCGGACAGTTACCGGGTCACAAAGTGGATGACTGGATTGGGCGGGTTCGCCACGCCACCCCGGGTGTGGGATTGATCTCCCCTCCGCCGCACCATGATATTTATTCAATAGAAGATCTTGCACAGTTGATATTTGACCTTAAAAATGCAAACAGGGCCGCCCGGATCAATGTGAAACTCGTTTCCAAGGCCGGTGTTGGTACCATTGCCGCAGGGGTAACAAAAGCGAAAGCGGATGTAGTGCTTATTTCCGGGTTTGATGGCGGCACCGGCGCCTCCCCGATGAGTTCTATAAAACATGCAGGCCTTCCATGGGAACTAGGTTTGGCCGAAGCCCATCAGACCCTCGTAAAAAACAAGTTGCGCAGCCGTGTGGTACTGCAGACTGATGGCCAGTTAAAAACAGGCAGGGATATCGCCATCGCCACTTTGCTGGGAGCCGAAGAATGGGGAGTTGCTACCGCCGCCCTCATTACGGAAGGTTGCATCATGATGCGAAAGTGCCACCTCAATACCTGCCCCGTTGGTGTGGCAACACAGGATATGCAGTTACGCGACCGCTTTTCAGGCGATGCGGATCACGTAGTGAACCTGTTTAAATTTTTAACAGATGAGCTCCGGGAGATAATGGCACAATTGGGCTTCCGCACCATTAATGAAATGGTTGGCCAGGTGGATTGCCTCGAAATGCGTGGGGGATCAATCATTGGAAATATAGTAAGCTTGACCTGTCGCCTGTATTGTATAAAGAACCTGCTTCAATCTATACAGGCCTGTTCAACAATGAGCCACAAGACCATGGTTTGGAAAAGGTCTCGACTGGAAACTCCTCGCGGCTGCCAAACCGGCGCTGGACAATCTGCAAAAGGTGACCGCATCCTTTGAAATCAAAAATATTGACAGGACCACCGGTACCATCTTATCAAATGAGATTTCTAAAAAGTATAAAACGGCCGGTTTACCCGATGATACCATTCATTTTAAATTTACTGGTACAGCAGGGCAAAGTTTTGGCGCATTTAATACCAGGGGAGTCACTCTTGAGCTTGAAGGGGATGCCAATGACTATTTTGGCAAAGGATTAAGCGGGGCCAAACTGATCGTGTATCCTTCCGTTAAAGCCAGTTTTGTTCCGGAGGATAATATCATCATTGGCAACGTGGCCTTTTATGGGGCTACCTCCGGTGAATCTTACATCAGGGGTAAGGCAGGAGAGCGTTTTGCAGTGCGTAATTCAGGGGCAACCGCCGTGGTTGAAGGAGTGGGAGACCATGGGTGCGAATATATGACCGGGGGAAAAGTAATTATCCTCGGTGATACCGGAAGGAATTTTGCAGCAGGCATGAGCGGTGGTATTGCTTATGTATATGATGTAAAAGGAAGTTTCCCCCTGCAGTGCAACAAGGAAATGGTAGACCTTGATCCCATTGGGGAAGAAGACAAGGATGAGTTATTCCGGATGATCACCAATCATTTTAATTATACAAAAAGTACGGTTGCAAAGTTTGTGTTGGAAGATTTCGAGAACCAGGTAAAAAATTTCATTAAAGTTTATCCTAAAGACTATAAAAAAGTATTGCAAAAACGTGCCGGCATATTGAAAGAAGAATATAAGAAATAGCTGGCCGCAGGGTTGATCCTCCAGTTGAATTGAAAGTGAAACTATTTTACCAGCTTCAGCGCCCTGGTTAAACTTCAGTGGCGACGCTCCGTTCAACAGTGGTTTTTCAGCCAGGCAAACGAGCTAAAGCCATCAATTTCGAAAAAGCACACTTGGGTGGTTAGTATAAAGCAATCCTTAAATGGTAAAAGAATAATATCATTTGTTGACGAACCGCGCTTTACATAACACTGGTGCAAAAAGAATTTATTACTTAAAACCGCTTAAGAGAGAGCAATAGTATATGGGCAAACCAACAGGATTTTTGGAATTTACAAGGGAACTTCCCCCTAAGCGCCCTGCGGCAGAAAGGGTCACCGATTACATGGAATTTATCGAAAGATATTCCGATGAGAAATTGAACCAGCAATCTGCACGGTGTATGGATTGTGGCATTCCTTTTTGTCACAATGGCTGCCCCCTGGGTAATATTATCCCGGAATTTAATGACGCTGTGTACCGCAAAAGCTGGAAGGAAGCCTATGAGATCCTGGCATCTACCAATAATTTTCCTGAATTTACCGGCAGGATATGTCCTGCACCATGCGAAACATCCTGTGTGTTAGGAATCAACCAGCCGGCGATCACTATTGAGGAAATAGAAAGGCATATCATCGAGATCGCATTCGATAAGGGTTATGTTCAGCCGGAAAAGCGAATTTCCCGCACGGGTAAGAAAGTGGCTGTAGTGGGAAGTGGCCCGGCCGGGCTCGCAGCGGCCGCACAATTGAACCTGGTTGGGCATTCGGTAACTGTATTTGAAAGAGATGACCTGCCAGGAGGACTGCTCCGGTATGGGATACCTGACTTCAAACTCGAGAAATGGGTAATTGACAGAAGGATAAAATTGATGGAGGAGGAAGGGGTGTACTTTAAATGTAATGCCGACGTAGGTGGCGATATTAGTATCAGTGATCTTTTGCGCGAATACCAGGCAATCGTGCTAACGGGTGGAAGTACGGTTCCACGGAATCTCTCAATCCCCGGGCGGGAACTAAAAGGTGTTTACTATGCTATGGAATTTTTGAAGCAACAAAATAAGCGTGTCGCGGGCATACCATTTTCTCAGGAAGATATTATGGCCACCGGTAAAAATGTAGTCGTGATAGGCGGCGGGGATACAGGCAGCGATTGCGTAGGAACTTCCAACCGGCACAAAGCGGCTTCCATTACACAGTTTGAATTACTACCTCAGCCGCCGCTGCAAAGAAGTAATTATATGCCCTGGCCAACCTACCCGATGTTGCTTAAAACCACGTCTTCTCATGAAGAAGGCTGTGAAAGAAAATGGGCGGTTGCCACCAAAGAATTTATTGGTGATGAAAAAGGAAGGCTCAAGGCAATTATAATGGTTGACCTGGAATGGAAGGTGGTGGATAATAAGGCTGCACAGTTTGTAGAAGTAAAAGGCAGTGAACGAAAAGTGCCTTGTGAATTAGCTTTACTGGCAATGGGTTTTATACACCCGCAGCATGAAGGCCTCATCAATGAACTGGAAATCGAATTGGATGACCGGGGTAACGTAAGGGCCACAGAGAAAAATTACCAGTCCAGCATTTCAAGGATATTCACTGCCGGGGATATGCGCCGTGGCCAGTCATTAGTAGTGTGGGCTATTAAAGAAGGCAGGGACTGTGCCCAGAAAGTAGATGAATTTTTAATGGGCAGGTCATTACTGGAAACTGCTGACCGAAATGCCATTGCCCGCTATCTATAGCAAGAATACTATATTTCAAGAGTATAAACAAGATGCAGCCAATCGCGCTGCATCTTTGTTGTTTTAGTCCTTTCTATATGATCTCTTCCAATTTTAGCCCCTTTATCTGATCATAAGCCAGTGTTGAACTAGATGCGTTTTTCACTATCAGGAAGATTGTATCCCATGATTGCAGAGTTACTGCTTCCTGCCCTCAGCTTTCTTAAATCTCCAATTTGGTCTTTTTGTTTCCTGATTCCTTTCAATTATTAGATTTTGATGCATATACTTTAACTATGGGAAAGGATAAAAATAGAACTTTTACTAAACAGGATATTTACGCATTCATTTTATTGTTTTTGATAAAATTAATGAATGATTATCGCTTTAAGTATAAGTTAGTTAGATTATATTAAACATATATAATTATTAAAAATATGAAATATTTTATCATTTGATACAAAATTCTTGTAATTTTACTCAGACGAATTGATATAATATAATTATATAATATTAAATAATAAGCCTTTTCTAACTTAAAATAACAAAGAATGAGAAAAATTACGATGAAATCAATTATGCCCTTTACGGTGTTGCTTGTCCTGGCATTGGTAGCCGCCTTTGTCGGAACTCCGGAAGCTGATTATGTTCCTGCTGCTACGGACCCTCAGTACAACAGTTCTGACATGGCCTGGGTGTTGGTTTCAACTGCATTTGTTTTTTTAATGACACCTGGGCTTGCATTTTTTTACGGAGGAATGGTTAACCGTAAAAATGTGATTTCAACTATGATTAAAAGTGTAGTTGCTGCAGGTATTGTAGGTGTTTTATGGCTCATTGTAGGATTCAGTTTAAGTTTTGGCGATTCACTTGGTGGCTTCATTGGAGACCCACGGACATTCCTGTTTTTTAAAGGAGTAAAATCTCATGCTGCGTGGCCACTCGCTAATACCATACCCCTAACACTTTTTTCTTTGTTCCAGTTAATGTTTGCCATAATTACACCGGGCCTGGTTGTGGGCGCGGTTGCCGAACGCATACGTTTTACATCTTATGTTGTATTCATTGTTTTATTCAGTTTGTTGGTTTATGCGCCTGTGGCACATTGGAGCTGGCATCCCGAAGGATTCCTTGCTAAAATGGGAGCCTGGGATTTTGCCGGTGGAACTGTTGTTCATATTACAGCCGGTTGCGCCGCATTAGCCGGGGCACTGGTTTTAAAACGCCGTAAATCACACCAGGAAAGGGCTGAAATTCCTCCTGCCAATGTACCCTATGTTTTAATTGGGACAGGTTTACTTTGGTTCGGTTGGTTTGGATTTAACGCAGGATCTGCCGTAGGTGCTACCCCACTGGCTGTATATGCTTTCGGTACAACCAACACAGCCGCAGCAGCAGCAGGTCTGGCATGGATGTTCTTTGATGTGTTGAAAGGTAAAAAGCCTTCTGTCCTGGGATTTTGTATCGGGGCTGTTGTAGGGCTTGTAGCTATCACACCGGCGGCAGGATTTGTAGGAATTCCACAAAGTATCATTATCGGGGTCATTGGCGCAGTGATATCTAATCTCGCGGTTAGCCTCAAACAAAAATCCACACTGGATGATACTTTAGATGTTTTTCCTTGTCATGGAATAGGTGGTATGGTCGGCATGCTCCTAACTGGCGTATTTGCTAATCAACTGGTACACGGTATCAAAGATGGCCCCCAGGGCTGGTTCTATGGTAATTTTCAGTTTTTCCTGATCCAGTTAAAAGCAATGCTGGTAGTAGTTGTTTACAGCTTTACTGTTTCGTTCCTGATATTCAAATTCATTAATTTCATTTTGCCGATCCGTGTTAGCGCAGCCGATGAAGAAGAAGGACTCGATGCATCTCAGCATGATGAAAAATACCTTCAGGGAACTTTACTGGTGAAGACCAGCGGTTCTTTTGTAGAAAAAGATAACATTTAATTTGTTTGATTAACACCAGGGTTTTGTGACCTTACATTAGCCTGGTGTTGTTTTTTATCCCTGGTTGCACAGATGCGGATGACTCATTATCCTGACAAAAGTTTGATGGGATTTCTGGATCAGGGTTTCTATACAATTGCCAATAGTTTTAACGTTGCTGCCGAAATTTTTTAACCAGGCATATTTATGCCTCTATTTAAACCCCATTTTTTACACTCAAATCTTTAAAATGAATAAATTTTTTTTAGCAACAGCAATTTTTATAACATCGGCATTTAATACCAGTTTGACTGCTCAGGATTCTACGAAAACAGTTACCATTTCAGGTAGCCTGGATGCTTACTACCGTTACAACTTTGCAAATAATAATACACTCGAGAATAATTATAACAATTATACCAGTTTCACCAATTCTCAAAATTCTTTTGAACTGGGTATGGCGTCCCTTCGCGCCGACGCTACTGCCTTATCCGGTAAAGTTGGGGGAACCATCGACCTGGGCTTTGGACGCCGCGCAGAAGAATTTTCTTACAATGATGGATCTTCAGGTTTTTTTTCCCTCGCTAACATCAAGCAGTTGTATGTAACTTATGCCCCTTCTTCAAAAGTAAAGTTTACAATGGGTAAGTTCGGTACCCATGTGGGATACGAATTACTGGATGCTCCCCTTAACCGGAATTATAGCATGTCTTATATGTTTACAAACGGGCCATTTTTTCATACTGGAATTAAAATGGACGTAACTGCAGGCCCGGTTGGGTTTATGCTGGGCGTTACCAATTTTACTGATCAATCCACCTCAACAACCGCTACCAAGAGCCTTATCGGTCAGATCAGCGGCGGTTCTTCTAATGGAAAAATAAAAGCATTCTTTAATTATGTCGGATCTTATGGATCTGATTCAAAATCTATCCCCGGTGAGCTCAAAAGTTTGAGCCAGTTTGACCTGGTTGTAACGGCGGCAGTTAGCTCTAAATTTAACCTGGGCGCTAATGCCACAGCACAAAAGCGCGATAACGGCGTAACTAGTGGAAGCTGGAAAGGCGCCGCACTTTACCTGAACGTAGATCCAACAGACATATTCGGACTTACGTTAAGAAGTGAATATATCAGCGACAAGAAGAATGTTTATTTTGGTACGACAAAGCACATTTTTGCAAATACCTTGTCGGCCAATCTTAAGGCGGGCCCCCTCACATTTATTCCTGAACTTAGGATTGAATCTGCAGAAAGTGCCATTTATTCTAAAAATGATGGAACAACATCCAAATCTACTGCGACAGTCCTTTTGGCTGCTGTTTATAAGTTCTAATTAAGTGCTGTTTAAATACAGTTAAGTTTTTCATATGGCAAGCAATCGTTAAGGCCCTTCATTTCCATGAGGGGTCTCTATTTTTATAATGTTCAGAGAGTTTTAAATCAGGTATATTACCCTTTGCCGGGCATAATTAGCGGAAATTTATATCCACTACAAATAATCTACTATGTAAAATAATAGAAACCTAAGCAAGATTGATACTGTCATCAATGGTGCCCTCTTGATTTCACTTACTTCTTCGGGAATATCTCTTTCTTTCAAATCAATCTTACTTAAGGCACGAAGAGAAAGAACAGATGCCACCAAAGGACTTTCTTTGAAAGTTTTTTAAAGAATCTTCATCTATAAACAAATAAGTTACTCCAGCTTCCATTTTGGTATCTCCACGAGCCATATTTTCCAATGACATCCAGGTACATTTGCAAATACCTGGCCTGCTTGGAAGTCGTTTGCTGCCCTCCGTTGGTATCTTATCCAAATAATTTATCCAACACCAGCAGCTCTCTTTACTATTAATGAGCTGTTATATTTTAATTCTTTCCCCTCATTATATATCGTGTAAAAGTTTCGTCTGATTATTACACCCTTCTCCCTTGATTCCAACATTGAGTCATGAGTAAGGGGGGTTAAAAACTAATAAAATTTTATCCGTTTTTAGTAATGTCTTATCATTTAGGTTAAAATAAACTGATAGATGGTAAAATAAGGTTAATTTTCGGCTAATTAAATGCTTAACGCTATATGAGAAATTACCTGCAATGTTTTGCCGGGGTGTCAAAACAGCTATTTGCTGCAACCCTTCTACTCTTTGTCTTTTTCAGTTTATCAGCTCAAAAAAAAATAACCGGTAAAGTTACCGGCTCGGATGCCAAACCTGTGATAGGTGTTACAGTTACCATTAAGGGAACTAAAGTGGCTACTTCAACCACAACAGATGGAGACTTTTCTATCGATATGCCAGCAGGTAGGAGCACACTGGTATTTTCATCTGTAGGATATGAAATTTCTGAGTATAACCTTACAGCGGATATGACTACGCTGGACGTTACGCTTAAAGAAACCAATAATAGCCTGAATGAAGTTGTTGTTACGGGATATTCAACCCAGCGCAAGAAAGATATCATTGGCGCCGTTGCCGTAGTGAATACAAAAGACCTTTTAAATACTCCCGCCTCAAATCTTGCCGTGCAATTGCAGGGTAGGGCCGCAGGGGTTACTATCAGTTCTGCCGGTGAGCCCGGTGCAGGCGCGGTAGTAAGAATACGTGGTTTTGCATCTGCAGGCAACAATGACCCACTATATGTTATAGACGGTGTTCCCACAGACGATCCGTCTAAGATCAACCCAAATGATATAGAATCGCTGCAGGTGCTGAAGGATGCTTCCTCTGCGTCAATTTATGGATCAAGGGCTTCTAATGGCGTTATCATTATTACTACCAAGCAAGGTAAAGCCGGCAGGTCCACCCTAAGTTATGATAGTTATGTCGGCACGCAGATCGTTACGGAATCAATGATGCCCGATCTGTTAAATACTAACCAGTATATTGATTATCTTCAGAAAACAACGCCCTCTACCTACGTGCACCCGGTATTTGGACAGAACGGTTCATTTACCATTCCTGATTTTTACATTACCAGTCCTGGTTTTAAAGGCGGTGTTTCCGCTACGGACCCCCGGGCAAATCCAGACCTGTATAATATTGGAGCAGGAAGCCTTTACCAGATTTCAAAAACAAGCCTGGGAACAAAATGGTTTGAAGAATTAACAAGACCGGCTTTTTTCACTAATCATCAGCTCACTGCATCAGGGGGTACCGATAAGGCACTCTATTCTGTTGGATTAAATTATTTTGACCAGGTAGGAACCTTTGTAAATACAGATTTCAAACGCTATAGCGTAAGAGCTAATACATCTTTCAAACCTGTTAGCTTTCTACGTATCGGGCAAAATCTCCAGATTAGTTTTGAAGACCGCCTTGGCGGAAGTAACCGGGGTGAAGGTGATGCCTGGGCATCTGCTTTCAGGATGGTGCCATATATTCCGGTATATGACATCAACGGAGGTTTCGGTGGTAATGGAGTGTCTGAGTCCGGTAATGGTAGCAACCCTATCGCTAACCTCGCCAGGCAAGAGGACAATACGAATAACGCCACGAAAATTTTTGGTAATGTATTTGCCGAAGTGCCCTTTACGAGCTGGTTATCAGCACGTACATCTTTTGGAATAGACCAGGGTAGCCAGTTTGTACGCAACATAGGAAGAAAAACTTATGAGCGTTCAGAAAACCAGGGCACCACGCAGCTTACTGAAGAAGGATGGAACTACCTCAACTGGACATGGACCAATACCCTGACTTTCCAAAAAACACTCGCGAATAACCATAATGTAAAACTGTTGGCAGGTACAGAAGCAGTAAAAGGCAATTCAAGGGGTGTTAGGGCTTTTGGACAAAATTTCGACTTTGAGACACCAGACTTTGTTTCATTAAATACAGCCACAGCGGGCAGTTTGAGCGATAGGACCATTTCAAATTACAATGTTGGAAGAACCTCTCTATATTCTGTTTTTGGCAGACTTGATTATGCGTACACAGGTAAATACCTGCTCACCGGAACTTTCAGGAGAGATGGTAGCTCACGGTTCGGACCAAATGTACGTTATGCAAACTTCCCTTCACTGGGCGTAGGTTGGAGGGTTTCTGAAGAAGGCTTCCTCCGTTCCGTTTCATGGATAACCGATTTAAAGCTCAGGGGTGGCTGGGGACAGATGGGTAGCCAATCCAATGTGGAAGCGACCAACCAGTTTTTTACCTTTACTTCGAACCCTCCCCGTACTAATTATGATATCAATGGTACCAATACATCCTCTTCCCAGGGTTACCGCCAGGATAGGGAAGGCAACCTTGATACTAAATGGGAAACCTCCGAAACTACCAATATTGGTTTAGACGCTACATTATTTGGGGGTAAAATTGACTTTACACTGGATGTGTACCGGAAGGATACCAAAGACCTGTTGGTAGACCAGGTAAGGAATGGTTTAGAGCCTCAGGTCACAAAACCAAGGATAAATATCGGCACCATGCGCAATACAGGTTTTGATCTGATGGTAAATTACAAAGGTGGTTCAGGCAAGAATTTGACCTATGATGTAGGGGTAACATTCTCGCGTTATAAAAATACCATGACCAAATTAAACAACGAAAATTCTCCAAGGATCATTGGTTTAAACAGGCTGAGCAACGCCATCAGAACACAATTGGGTCAGCCGATTTCTTCTTTCCATGGCTATGTGATCGATGGATTTTACAATTCAGCCGCAGATACGGTAGGCGCCATCATGCCTACTGCTACAATCGGAAGCTGGAAGTATAAGGATATTAACAACGATAAAAAGATCACAGATGCTGACAGGACCTTTATTGGAAGTCCGCACCCTGATTTTCAAATGGGTTTAAACCTGAATCTGAATTACAAGGCTTTCAGTTTCACTGCCTTCCTGTTTTGGAACCAGGGTAATGAAATCTATAACTACACTAAGTATTACACAGACATGAGGGTTTTCGTAGGAGGGGTTAGCACCAGGGTATTAAATGACAGCTGGACACCAACCAATCAAAACGCTAAACTTCCTGCTCTCGGAGTCGGCAGTGCAAACGGGTTTACTTCTTTCACAACAAGCACTTCAAATTCATACTATATAGAAGACGGTTCATACCTGCAGGCAAAAACATTTCAGCTCGGATATACTTTACCAAAGAGTCTTGTGGGTAAAGCTAAACTTTCCAATGTAAGAGTTTATATCCAGGCTCAAAACCTGTTTACAATAACCAATTACACAGGATCTGATCCGGACATAAACCTTATTTCACGTGATCCGTTCGGTGTAAGGGATTATGCAATTGGTGTTGATCTTGGAGGGTTCCCTAATCCAAAACAATACATGGCCGGTTTAAGTGTAACATTCTAATAACAGCAGCTTGAAATCAACAATTATGAAAAAGAGAACACTAATCATATTATCAGTAATTACACTTACAGCACTCATCTATTCGTGTAAAAAAGAATTTTTAGAAAAAACCCCGCAGGGAGTTTATGACCTGGGAAGTTTAACCAATAAGAAGGGCGTAGATGGAATGCTGATCAATGCCTATGCAACGCTCGATGGTATTGAAGGCCAGCAAAACGGAGGGGCCAGCAACTGGTTATGGGGCAGCATACGAGGTGGTGATGCCTATAAGGGAACCGAATTTACGGATATGGTGGATGCCAACCCCATCATGAGGTTTGAACTTTTACCCAGTGTCGGGCAGTTGCCAAATAAATGGAGTGCTATCTGGGATGGCGTAGGTGGCGCTAACCAGGTGTTAAAAATATTGCCTTTAGCTACAGACATCAATGCAGAAGATGCCAAACAAATTGATGCCGAAGCAAAGTTCATCAGGGCTTTTATGTTATTCGAAGGAAAAAAAGCCTTTGGCAATATTCCTTATATAGATGAAACCGTAACGGATTTTAAAGTTCCTAATACAGATGCCGGTGGTGCATATGTTAATATCTGGCCGCAGATTGAAAATGATTTTAAATTGGCTTATGATAATCTCGATGAAGTAAGGCCACAGGTAGGAAGGGCTAATAAGTGGGCTGCAGCAGCTCATCTTGCCAAAGCTTATATGTTCCAAAACAAATTTGCTGAAGCCAAGGCGCTGTTCGATGTGATCATTGCAAATGGCAAAACAAGTAACGGACTGAAGTATGACCTTGCCGCAAACTATCACCAAAATTTCCGGGTACTTACAGAAAATAACGCGGAAACAGTTTTTTCTATTCAGGCTTCTTACGGAGATGGGGCTAATACAAATGGTAATTATGATAATACCCTGAACTACCCGCATGGTGGTAGTGCTACCACGGAAAAACCCGGCGCATGCTGCGGTTTCTTTCAACCCTCACAAAATCTCGTTAACTCGTATAAGACCGATGCAACAGGTTTACCGATGCCGGATACTTATGACAATACCGACGTTACGAGTGATGAACCATTTACTTCTAATGACGCCTTTACACCTTATGCGGGTAACCTGGATCCAAGGTTGGATTGGACAGTAGGCAGAAGAGGTATCCCGTATTATGACTGGGGTTTGCACCCGGGCAGGAACTGGATACGTGATTACAGGTATGGCGGGCCTTACAGTCCCAAAAAGAATACTTATTACAAATCAGATATCGGAACCCTTGCCGGTACAGTAGGATGGGGCTTTGCAAATAATGCACTTAACTATACGCCGATGCGGTTTGCAGACGTGTTGTTACTTGCTGCTGAAGCCGAAATCGAAGTGGGCAGTCTTGCAACCGCTACACAATATATTAACAGGATAAGGGCACGCGCTGCCGCATCTCCTGTTTTAAATGGCGCTGCACCTGCCGCGAAATACCTGGTAACACCCTACATCGCATTAGCTAATAAGGATGCAGCAAGAAAAGCGGTACGTTTTGAAAGAAAACTTGAACTGGCAATGGAAGGTCACCGGTTTTTTGACCTGGTACGTTGGGGAATTGCAGACGTCGTACTCAACACCGAATATTTCGCAAAGGAAAGAATTCGCCGGTCAAGTGCACTTGGTGGAGCGGCATTTATTAAAAATCAACATGAATACCTGCCAATTCCGGAATTTGCAATCTCAAATAGTTTGATAGATGGTACACCAACCCTAAAACAAAATCCCGGATATTAATTTTTATTTATCTAACTGTTACTATAGAAAGGCTGTCTCATTTCTGGGCAGCCTTTTTCTATTTTGCCTGCACTGTTAATACTGAATTTGATACCAAACTGTTTATCTTTGAATGCTTCGATTATGCCTGCGGACAATTTAACCTCTTCCCCCGGCACTAAAGCATTTAATACATTCGTCGAAAATCAGGATACATTGTTCTTCGTAAAATATAGTTTGGAAAAGCTTTTATTCACCTTGCTGTTGTTTAGCCAGTTCTTTTTGCTTTCTTCCTGTAACCGGCTGAAGAAAAACCGGTCTCACCAGCAGGTATCCGATGCAAGTATTAAAAAGGGCAGGCAGCTGGCTGCTGCGTATTGTCAATCCTGCCACGAACTTCCTGATCCTTCGCAGCTGGAGAGCCAAAGCTGGGAAAATGGCGTACTCCCTGTAATGGGCCCCCGCCTGGGGATATTCAGCTATGGATTCAATATCTATCCCTCCAACAGAAATGATAAAAATTTGCCGGTAAATTACTATCCTTCCAAACCTTTATTGAACAGCCTTGACTGGCAAAATATCATTGATTATTATACCGCCCTTTCTCCGGACGCGTTGCCGCTTCAGCACCGTGCTGACACGATACAGCAGCCCACAGGAATTTTCAAGGTGGAATATCCAGCATTCAGTTCGTCGGCCCCCGCCATTTGCTACAGTAAAATTGATACCATTAGTTCCCCGCACCAATTGCTTTTTTTTGACCTTGGCGGGAATAATATCTTCCGTTTTGATAACAGGTTATTATTGACGGATTCCATGAAATCCCCTGCAACAATTACGGATGTTGATTTTTATGATAGTACCATATTGGCCTGTAATATAAATTTCATGAATCCTAATAATGGCAAATTTGGAAAAGCCCACTTATTAACAATGCCCCCGGGGGGAAAGTTGCAGCTAGACACGACCCCTGTGTTTGATGAACTTGCAAGACCGGTTCAAATTACGTCCTGTGATCTCAACAATGATAAAAAAACGGACTACCTTGTTTGTGAGTTTGGAAATTTAACAGGGGCGCTTTCATGGATGGAAAACACAGCGGCTAAAAGATACACCCGTCATGTTCTCAAATCGGAACCAGGGGCTATTAAAGCATATACCCGCGACAATAACAATGACGGCTTGCAGGATATCTGGGCCTTGTTCTCACAAGGGGAGGAAGGTATATTTCTTTTCACCAATAGGGGCAATGGAAATTTTGACCAGCAACAGGTATTGCGTTTCCCCGCGATTTATGGCTCTACCTATTTTGAATTCGCTGATTTTAACAAAGACGGCCTGCAGGATATTGTGTATACCTGTGGCGATAATGCAGATTATTCGATGGTTTTGAAACCATATCATGGCGTGTATATTTTTATAAATGAAGGCAATAATCATTTCACGCAAAAATATTTTTTCCCGGTAAATGGTTGCTATAAAGCGATGGCGAGGGATTTTGACCAGGATGGCGACCTCGATATAGCGACAATCGCCTTTTTTGCTGATTATGAGAAACAGCCGCAGGAAGGGTTTATCTACCTGGAAAACAAAGGCGCCATGAATTTTAAACCGCTGGCAATACCGGAATGCCAGGGAGGCAGGTGGCTAACCATGGACGTGGGTGACCTCGACGGGGACGGTAAAGAAGATATTGTTTTGGGTAATTTTTCCATAAGGCCCTCGATTATTAAACCCCGGGTTGACTGGCAAAAAGGGCCACTTTTTATTTTATTGAGAAACATCAGCCAAAACTTATTAACCAAAAAGGCAATTAAATGAAGGCACCGGCAATAGCTATCAATTTGCGGGGAAGTGTAGGCCATGGTGGCAGGATATTTTGTATCATTCTTCAATAAAAAGTAGCTCTGTAAATCAGGTGAGTTTATTATTGATGAGCCATTCTGTACCCTCGTTTATGAATTAACCCGCCGGTGGTGCGTAAGGAAGCTGAGCACGATTGGCATGATGATGGCTGAGTCTTGATTATCTTCTTTACAAGAAACAAACGCACCTGTTAATAAGGAAGTGTAGGTCTGCAGCAGGATATTTGTAAAAGCTTTTGTTGAAGGGCCTATTAAATATCGCCCGGAAGTGTGCTGTTGCGGCCTGCTTAACGATTAGTAAACTTCAGGCATTCAAATATTTCTTTATATAAAAACTTAACCACGTGGCAAAACTATTTGTACTTTTCTCATTTCTTATCCTTCAATACGGGAGCATCGTTTTTGCGCCTGATAAAGCGGCAGGCGAATTTGTCATTAAAAGGGGCACTAATATCAGCCACTGGCTTTCTCAAAGTGAAGTTCGCGGGGAACAGAGAAAAAATTATTTCACTGGTAAAGATGTTAAATACCTCGCCGGACTTGGGTTTGATCACATCCGGATTCCGGTCGATGAAATGCAGCTATGGCTTGAAAATGGCCAGAAGGACGAGGAAGGATTTTCACTTTTACAAAATGCCCTCGACTGGTGCAAGGAGAACAAGCTCAAAGCCGTCGTAGACCTGCATATTTTACGCTCCCATCACTTTAATGAGAAGGAAAAACCCTTGTGGACACAGCCTGCCGCCCAGGAAAGATTTTTTCAATGCTGGCGGGATCTGTCACAGGCTTTAAAGAAATATCCGGTAGAAGAGGTCGCCTACGAGCTCATGAATGAACCCGTAGCCGATGACCCGGAAGACTGGAACAAGCTGGTTGATAAAGCGCTGGCGATTATCCGGGAAACAGAGTCGGACAGGAAGGTCGTTATTGGATCAAACCTTTGGCAAAGTCCCGATACTTTTGATAAATTAAAAATTCCGCGGGATGATAAAAACATTATCCTGAGCTTCCACATGTACGAACCTTTTTTGTTAACACACCATGAAGCTTCGTGGACGGGAATAAAAAACTACCATGGCCCTGTAACCTATCCTGGTATTATTGTGAAGGAAGAGGAAATCAAAAATTTACCGGATACTGTGCGCAAAGCAGTATTAAGAAATAAAAATTTCTATACCAAAGAGATCATAGCGGAACATTTTGCCAAGCCTATTGCAATGTCGAAAGAATATAATCTTCCGTTGTACTGTGGTGAATGGGGGTGTTTGGCCACTGTGCCGGATGAAGCGCGTTTTCAATGGTTCCGGGATGTGAAGTCGGTGCTGGAACAGCATGGGATTGGCTGGGCAACCTGGGATTATAAAGGCGGTTTCGGGATAATTAACAAGAACAGGGAAGATAAAGAAATGATACAGATTTTGGTAGGCAAGTAATAGGGAGCGTACTGTTTATTACCAAAGGTTGTTGGAATAATTTAACTACCTGCTTTTGGTGGGATAAACAATTAATCCTACATTCAGAAAAGAAACCATGATCCCTCAATTTGGGTTGCTGTTTCATGGTACCTGCTATTATGAGGAAGGGAGTATTATACCTGCATATATTGTTTATTTTATCTTTCCCTGCTTTTGCACAAAAGTTGCAGCCGGTCGTATTCAAATCAGTTCCAGCCATTGAAACGGGCATTCATTTCGCCAATATTCTCAAGGAATCACCTGCTTTAAATATTATCGCCTATGAATATTTTTATAATGGTGGCGGCGTAGGATTAGGTGATTTTAATAATGACGGGTTGATCGACATTTATTTTTCAGGCAACATGCAACCAGGAAGGTTGTACCTCAATAAAGGAAATTTGAAATTCGAAGACATTACTTCAAAAGCCGGGGTTGGCGGAAAAAAAGGCTGGAAAACGGGGGTTAGCCTTGCAGATGTGAACGGTGATGGATTTGTTGATATTTATTTGTGTTATTCCGGCCCCCTCGACCGGGAAAAAAGAACAAATGAATTATACATTAATAATGGCAACCTGACCTTTTCCGAAAGCGCGGCAAAAATGGGTGTTGCGGATTCGGGGTACTCTACCCAGGCTGTATTTTTTGATTATGACCGGGATAATGACCTTGATTTGTTTGTCATCAACCATAACAACAAAAATTTTCGCAATTTTGACGCTTCCTTCGTAAAAAAAATGGTGGATGCCGACGCCGGAGACCGCCTTTACAGGAACGATAATAATATATTCACTGATGTCACCATCCCCTCCGGCATCATTTCAAACCCTCTTGGCTATGGACTCGGCGTTGCCGTAAGCGACCTCAATAATGATGGATGGCCCGACCTTTACGTCACCAACGATTATGTTGAGGAAGACTATCTCTATATGAATAACCGGGATGGTACTTTTTCTGAAAAATTAAAAGAGGGCCTGGGACATATTTCCAATTTTTCGATGGGTTGCGATATTGCCGATATCAATAACGACGGATGGACGGATGTGTTTACCCTGGATATGCTGCCTGAAGACAACCGCCGGCAGAAACTGCTGTATATGCCTGATAACTATGAGTTATATAATAACCAGTTAAAGAACGGTTTCTACCACCAGCTGATGAGGAATATGCTGCAGCTTAATAATGGCGATGGAAGCTTCAGCGAGATTGGGCAACTCAGCGGTGTGTATTGCACAGACTGGAGTTGGGCCTCCCTTTTTGCGGATTTCAATAATGATGGAAATAAAGATCTTTTTATAACTAACGGGTATGGCCGCGACATGACTAACCGCGATTTTGTAAAATTTTATGCTAACGAAAGGTTGAAATTTATACGGGGGGAACAAAGCGATAACATGTTCAGGATGTTGCAAAGTATACCCATTACACCTGTACACGACTACATGTATTTAAACAATGGTGACCTCCGGTTTACAGATGCTTCAATGGAAGCAGGTTTTGATAAACAATCGTTGTCGAATGGCGCTGCCACCGCGGATTTGGACAACGACGGGGATCTCGACCTTGTAATCAATCACCTCAATGCCCCGGCAGAAATTTGTCGTAACATGCTGGTGGAAAATGGAAACGCGGGTAACTGGGTAACGCTTGATCTTAAAGGTGCCGGCCATAATAATTTTGCCCTCGGTGCGGTGGTCAATATCTATACGCCCCAGGCATTGGTGAAATTGGAGAATTATCCCGTTCATGGTTTTCAAAGTTCCATGCACGCGCCCTTACAAACCGGCCTCCCTTCCGCGCAAATTGATTCAGTGGTAATACGATGGCCGGATGGAAATTCAGCAACACTAACCAATGTAAAGCCCAATACAGCAAATGTTATCAGCTTCCGGGCGGATCAAAAAAATACCGGCGGTGTCCAACTTACTAAAACGGTATTTGCTACTTCAGGTCCATCATTTCCTTATTCCCAGGTTTCTCCCGAAACAAATGATTATAAAGCTCAGCCGCTGATGCCAAATATGATTTCGTATAACGGGCCACGGACAGCAAAAACTGATATTGATAATGATGGGCTGGAAGATATTTTTGTTTGTGGCGCACGCGGCCAGGAAGCCCAGCTCTTCCTGCAGCAAAAGGATGGTCAATTTATCCTTGACGAACAACCCGACATTGCGAGAGACGCTTTGTCTGATGATACGGATGCTGTTTTTTTTGATGCCGATAATGATGGAGATCAGGACCTGTATATTGTAAGCGGGGGATATGATTTTATCCCCGGCGACAAAGAGTTGCAGGACCGCTTATACCTGAATGACAATGGCAGATTTACCATAAGCCTTCAGTCTTTGCCGTCCGAATCACTAAGCGGCTCTTGTGTTCGCGTTGCTGATATAGATAATGATGGCGACCAGGATATTTTTGTGGGGAGCAGGGGCGTACCCGGAAGGTATCCCGAACCTGCGAATAGTCTATTGCTCATCAATAACGGAAAGGGCATGTTTACCAATGCATTGCCTGCCATGAGTGCGGCACTGGACTCACTGGGAATGGTAACGGATGCTGCATGGCTGGATGTGGATAAAGACGGAAACCAGGACCTGGTCGTATGCGGGGAATGGATGACGCTCCATTTATTTTCTAACAAAAATGGCCTTTTGACCGATCAGTCCGATACCTTTTTTCCTGATAGTTTAAAGGGCTGGTGGAACCGCTTGCAGTTGGCAGATATGGATGGTGACGGCGACCTGGACCTTATAGCAGGCAACTGGGGTTTGAACAGTCCACTAAAAGTGAGCAGGGCTGAACCTGCAACAATGTATTATAACGACTTTGATAACAATGGGTCCGTTGACCCGCTGATCTGTTATTTTATCCATGGAAAATCGTACCCGATGGCCTCGCGGGATGAATTGACCGACCAGATCGTTAGCCTGCGCCAAAAGTTCCCTACGTATGATTCCTATGCTAATGCTACAATAAACAGCATATTAACACCAGGCCAGCTTGAATCGGCCAAACAATTATCAACCAACCATTTTGAAACTACTTACTTCGAAAACAAGCAAGGTATATTCGAAGCAAAGCAGCTTCCTTTACAGGCGAACTTCTTTCCTGTATATGCGATCTCTACAGGCGATTTCGACCGTGATGGGAAACAGGATATAATTTTAGCAGGTAATACAGACCATGCCAGGATAAAAATTGGAAAAATAGACGCGGGATACGGCGTACTTTTGAAAGGGGATGGAAAGGGTAGTTTCGAATATGTACCCCAGCTAAAATCCGGGTTATCAGTAAAGGGCTGCACCCGTGATATTATCAAATTGAGTGGAAAGAACGGCGACCATTTGATCTTCGCGATCAATAACCAGGCTGCGGCCATCTATTCTTACTGAAGTGTTGAAAATGAAAAAAAAAATTACATTTATTATTATCGTTCTATGGGTTCAGGCCGTATATGGCCAACAGGATATTTTATTCACTTCCAATGATTATGTGCGTGCCCTGAAGCATGCGACAGATGTAATGGTGAATGATGTAACCTCCCCGGTTGCCGCCTCGAGATACTATGCCTATATTAGTCTTTCCGCCAACGAAACCCTGACCTTATTCGATAAACAGCAGCCAGGTTTTGGGCAATTGGCAAAGGAGTTTGCGAATATAGCGGTTGATGATACCCTCGTTAGAAAAAGTGATTCCAGGCTTGCGGTTATCCTGGCCTTGTATACATCTGGTGCGAGGTTGCTTCCTTCGGGATACCTCCTGCAGAAAAATGTGGATTCTTTATTGATCCTTGCAAAAAGAAGAAGACTGAGCCCGGCAAAGATCATGGCTACGAGCGAATTGGTGAATAAAGTCGTTGAACAGGTACTTAAATATTCAGGCACGGATGGTTTTGTAAAGTTGAGCAGTTACAGGAAATTTACCCCCCAAACCGGCGACGAATTCTGGCAGCCCACGGCCCCGGGCTTTATGTCGGCCATTGAACCCTATTGGAATACACTCCGGACATTTGTGCTTGATTCCTGTTCACAATTTGCCGGTGCGGCACCGGATAAATATCAAACAGATACCTCTTCTGCCTTTTATAGACAATTGTATGAGGTGTACCAGCTTAGTAAAACACTCACGAAGGAACAAAAGGCAATGGCTATGTTCTGGGACTGCAACCCTTTTGCGCTTCAGCAGGTCGGGCACCTTGAATATGGGATAAAAAAGATATCTCCGGGTGGGCATTGGATGGGAATAACAGGGATCGCCTGTAAAAAACGTAAATTAAGCTTGTCAAAAACCGCGTACGTACATGCCCTTGTTTCAATGGGGCTTGCCGATGCCTTCATTGCTTGCTGGTATAATAAATATAGGTCCAACAGGGTAAGACCGGTAACGGCCATTAATAAATTGATAGACCGCAGTTGGACACCTTTGCTCCAAACGCCACCTTTTCCAGAGCATACATCAGGCCATAGTGTGATCTCCACTACAGCGGCTACGATTCTTACTCATTTGTTCGGCAAGGCATTTTCTTTCACTGATGATACAGAACAGGAATTCGGATTGCCGTCGAGGAAATTTTTCTCTTTTTATGATGCGGCTAATGAAGCGGCCATTTCGAGATGGTATGGCGGTATACATTACAAGGATGCCATAACAACCGGGATAAAGGAGGGCGTACAGATCGGGGAATTCATTATATTAAAAATTCCTGGCTCCCACCCTGTATTTTTAAATAATTACACCCGGCTTTACCATGATAAGCAGTTAAAAATTAATGATCAATGATTCATCGTATCCGGTCCCTGGTCATTACAACTATTCCAAGGAAGATCATTTTTTTTCCAGGTGCCTTTATCCTGTGGGCCTTTGTTGTAAATCTTGCCTCCTGTTCTCTTACCCAACCGACAAAGAAATCAAAGGTAATTTGGAGCCAAGACCTTCCTGTAATTGGATCGCAATCCTCACCGCGAACAACCGACCTGAATAACGATGGCACGCTGGATATTGTAATAGGCGCAGGGAAAAATGAGTTTCAGCAAACTGATAGGGGTATCCTCGCAATTGACGGAAAATCGGGAGCACAATTGTGGAAACAGCCGGCCATTGACCAGGTTTTTGGCTCGGCAACCTTATGCGATATTACGGGAGACCAGGTGAAAGATGTATTTATCGGGGGAAGGTCACCTCAATTAAAAGCTATCGATGGAAAAACCGGAGCTTTATTATGGGAATTCCATCATGAGCAATACAACAACGATCCGATCCTGCGTTATGCCCGCTTCAACTTCAATAATGGTGTCCTGGTACCCGACCAAAATAATGATGGACTGGAAGACCTGCTTACTATAAACGGGGGTAATGCCCTGGCCAATCCATACGCGGTGAAGGATCGTTTTCCCGGGGTATTGATGTTGCTCGATTCCAAAACCGGTAAGGTGATCGCGGCTGATACGATGCCGGACGGAAGAGAATCGTACATGACGCCCTTGTGTTTTAACCAGCCCGGTAGCAAAGAACTGAATATTTTATTTGGTACAGGCGGAGAAACGCTTGATGGGAACATGTATTTGTCAACCCTTCAGCAATTGCTTACGAAAAAACTGGCCTCCGCTAAAATAGTCGCTACCGACAAAGGGCACGGTTTCATAGCCCCAGCCACACTGGCGGATATAACGGGAGATGGGTTTCTTGATATCATTGCGATCTCTCATGGAAGCAAGGCTTTTGCGGTTGATGGAAAAGATCATCACGTTCTATGGACGAAAACTTTCCCCGGTACCGAATGCAGCAATAGTTTTGCCGTTGGATATTTTACTGCTGATGATGTTCCTGATTTCTTCACCTTTGTGAGTAAGGGGCAATGGCCCAATAGCACCGGGTCCTTACAGGTGTTGTTGAATGGCAGAAACGGAAACATTGAATACATGGATTCCATCGGATGTACGGGATTTTCATCGCCTGTAGTGTATGACCTCAATGATGACGGCCGGGATGAAGCAATAATCAGTATAAATGATTTTAATTGCAGCGTTGGCTTTGCATCCAAATCTCCCGGGTTAATAGAGAACAGGCTTATCGCCATCGATTTTGCAGCGGGGTCAATAAACATCATTGACCAGGCCAGGGGTTTTAAAAATATATTTTCCACTCCTTGGATCGGGGATCTCGACAATGACGGGTTTCTTGATATTATCTATTGCCAATACTTTCATCATGCCGATCTGTTATCATTTCTCGGTATGAGGATCAAACGTATCGATACACCGGTAAGGATCAAAAAGCCTGTTCTCTGGGGTGCATTTTTAGGATCGAACGGAAATGGTTTATTTACTCCAAAACAATGATAGCTTAAATTAACTGACATGAAGTTTTCGTACGGGTGGTGGCTATTGTTTCTTTTGATGATTATTGCCTGTAATAACGAAAAGAACCCGGCTGCGGAAGAGTACACCCAACTTTTTCAATTACTTGAACCCGGAAAAACGGGGATAGATTTCACAAATGAAGTGGTGGATGGGGAAAGCTTCAACATTTTAACCTACCGTAATTTTTATAATGGGGGTGGCGTTGCTATTGGGGACATTAATAATGATTCGCTCCCCGACCTGTACTTTACAGCGAATCAGAAAAAAAATAAACTTTATTTGAATAAAGGCAATTTCGTTTTCGAGGATATTACGGAAAAGGCCGGCGTAGGCGGAACGATGGCCTGGAGTACCGGGGTAACGATGGCTGACGTGAACGGTGACGGGCTACTGGATATATATGTATGTAATTCAGGTGATGTTGACGGCAATAGTAAAAAAAATGAGTTGTTTATTAACAATGGCAGCCTTGGTTTTTCCGAAAAAGCCCGGGAGTATAATCTTGATAATGAAGGTTATTCTACCCACGCTGCGTTTTTTGATTATGACCAGGATGGCGACCTCGATTGTTATATTTTAAACAATAGTTTCCGGAGCCCGGCCCGGATTGAATTATACAGGAAAGTACGGGAGCAGCCATCGGAGGGCGGGCACAGGCTCATGCGGAATGATGGTACTGTTTTTACGGATGTAACCCGGGAGGCAGGCATTTACAGCAGTGATATCGCATTTGGTTTGGGAGTAGCTGTTTCCGATCTTAATGGCGATCATTTACCGGACTTGTACATCAGCAATGATTTTTGGGAGCGTGATTACCTCTACATCAATAAAGGGAAGGGCAGGTTTTCCGAGGAGCTAACGTCGCGGGTAAATTATTGCTCCACCTCCAGTATGGGGGCTGATATTGCTGATATCAATAATGACGGCTCTCCTGAAATATTTACCACAGATATGCTGCCAGGGAGCAATTATAGGTTGAAGACCACCATGGCTTTCGATCCATATCACCTGGAGGATTTGAAATACCGGTCCAATTACCACTACCAGGTAACCCAGAACTGCCTGCAACTGAATGACGGTAATGCAGGTTTCTCAGAGATAGCCATGCTATCCGGGGTAGGCGCCACCGACTGGAGCTGGGGCGCGCTTATCTTTGATTTTGAAAATGACGGCAACAAGGACATCTTCGTTAGCAACGGTATTCAAAAAGATATCATGTCGATGGATTTTCATGAGTTCATCGCTGATCAGAAGAACCTTCTTGATTCAAAAGGAAAAATCAATTACCGAAAATTTATAGCTAATATTCCTTCGCAACCATTGCAGAATTATGCTTTTTCAAATGCCGGAAACCTGCAATTCATTGATAAAGCGGCCAGCATGGGCTTTTCCCAACTCTCTTACAGCAATGGCGCTGCTTACGGCGATCTTGATAATGATGGCGACCTGGACCTGGTGATCAACAATATCAATTCAAAAAGCTTTGTTTACCGGAACGATGCCAGCAAAAATTCAGGAAATCATTTTTTAAAGCTTAGGTTCAAAGGAACGGATAAAAATCCTTTTGGAATCGGGGCAGAGGTAAAGCTAAAAATGAAAGAAGGGCTCCGGGTAGCACAGAACTATAATACGCGTGGGTTTGAAAGCAGTATCGAGCCCGTCCTTATATTTGGGCTTGGAAAGGCGACTGTTATCGATTCGCTTGAAATCACATGGCCCGATGGAAAGGTACAGGTTACAACAAATGTAAAAGCTGACCAGGTAATTACGTTGCAACACAGCAACGCATCAATTTTTAAAAGTACGGTCGCTGCATCCAGGCCGGTATTTGAAGAGGTAGGGCACAAATTGATTGACGGAGAAGCCATGCACCACGAGAACCGGTATAATGATTTCAATGATGAGATACTCCTGGTAAGGATGTTGTCAACCGAAGGCCCAAGGATTATCAGGGGAGATGTAAACAAGGATAAATTAACTGATTTCATCCTCCTGGGGGCGGCCGGCGACCCTTGCAAACTTTTTCTACAAAAAGAAGGGGGCGGCTTCAGGATGCAGGCAAACCCTGCTTTTACCACGGACGCGGCATTTGAAAGCACTTGTGGGGCATTGCTCGATTATGACAAGGATGGCGATGCAGATCTTGTCATCGGTTCGGGTGGAAACGAGCCTGGAATGAACAAAATAAATTTTTTGGTAAGATTATACTCGAACGATGGGCGCGGCAACTTTACACCCTCCCCCGCTGCGATCCCCCCGGTAATGGGTAATTTCTCAACCTTGAAAGCAGGCGATATTGATGGGGACGGTGACGATGATATTTTTTTAGGTGCCAGGAATGTTCCGGGCAACTACGGACTTCCGCCCCGTTCTTTTTTGTTAAGGAACGATAATGGCACCTGGACGGACATTGCACCTCCTTCCCTTGCCAATGTCGGAATGGTGACAGATGCATCCTGGGCCGATACAGATTCAGACGGCGATAAAGACCTGTTGGTTGTGGGTGACTGGATGGCCATCCACATTTTTAAAAATGAGAATGGTTTACTTGCAGACCCGGCCATTTTACCCAACAGCAATGGTTGGTGGAACAGGATTGAATCTGCGGACCTGGATGGGGATGGGGATCAGGATTTCATTGTAGGTAATTGGGGCTTAAATACTAAGTTTAAAGCAAGCCCGGAAAAACCCCTCACAATGTTTGTAAATGATTTTGATAATAATGGCAAGAGCGAATGTATCATTAACTGGTATTCACCGCTGGACCTGGCAGCTTATCCCTTTTCGACCAAACCGGAATTAACAGCCCAGTTGCCCGGGTTAAAAAAACAGATCCTGCGATACAATGATTATGGGAATAAAACGTTTGAGTCATTATTTACGCCTGAAGTTCGCAGCAAGTCTTTGCGGTATGATGTAAATTATATGCAAAGTTCGATATTATGGAACAATGGCGGCAACTTTGCGCTGGAAGCGTTGCCACTGGAAGCACAATTGTCGCCCATGTTCGGGATCGTAGCGGATGACATTGATGAGGACGGGAAAATGGATATCTGGCTTGGCGGCAATTTTTATGCGGTTAAGCCACAGGTTGGCAGACATAATGCCAGCAAAGGTGTTTTCCTGAAGGGTACAGGGGGAAAAACCTTTACTTATATTTCACCTGCCAAATCCGGGATCATGGTAGAGGGTGAGGTCCGCGATGCCGGGATTATTAATGTAAGCGGATCAAAACTGCTGATCGTGGGAAGGAACAATGCCGGTATGCTTATATTTGAAAAAAGAAAAGACTAAGGGTATGACATTTTTTAACGCCACTCAATTCTTCTAATTTTTAATCCGTCAGATAGAAACAAGTCAACCCTTACGTATATCATGTTTTGTAATCACTTTAATTAGCCAGGCTACGTTCCGCATTTGCAAACCACGGTTTTACCTGCTCTATCCTGAAATTTATTTCCAATCAATTTAATCCGATGAAACTACCTGTCATACTCTTCTTATTAGCTTTTTCTTTTACTTCAGTTGTCCAGGACATTGAAAAATTTTATTCTTATGATTGGAAAGAATGCGAACCAAATGAGGCCAGGTTTTACTCGGCTATCTACAAAACCGACTCCGGTTATGTGAAAAAGGATTATTTTATTCATGAGAAATTATTGCAGATGTCGGGCAAATATCTTGACAAGGAAACAAATGTTCACGATGGATACTTTTATTATTTTCATCCCGGGGGCGGGCTTGATGCTTACGGAAAATATAGCCATGGCAAAAAGGATGGTTTATGGGTTCATTATTATACGAGTGGAATGCTCAGGGATTCAATCGTTTATTCAGAAGGGCATATATTAGGCACAAGCCTGGCCTGGCATTCAAACGGGTATCTGCAGGATTCAGGCTTCGTCAATAAAGAAGGTAAAGGTTTGAAATTGTCATGGTTTGATAACGGGAACATTTCTTCTGCCGGTTTTTTAATTGACCATGATAAACATACGGGCACTCTGGAAATATTACCACAAAAACGGACAAATCAGTTTCGAGGAGACTTACAAGGATGATGGGGCTATCAACAAATTATACTTTGATGAAAATGGCAAACCCATTGCCGACACAACAAACCGCGATAACGATGCCGAGTTCCATGGTGGCGGAAAAGAATGGCAAAAGCATCTCCTGAAAAAATCTATTTTCCTGAACAGTATAAAATCGTTAACAGTGATAAGGCTGTTGTAGTGGTTTCTTTTATGGTAAACGAGGAAGGTAAAGTTGAAGACGTAGAAGTTACCACTCCCTTTTACCCCGGATTCAACAAAATTGCAAAAAATGCAATAACAAGTTCTCCTGATTTGATACCTGCGGTAAATCATAACAGAAAAGTAAGATCCTGGATGCGGCAAACAGTAACCTTTGAACAATCTGAGTAGTTCCGAAATATAACCAGCCAACTTTATATTAACAAGTAGTACTATAGGAATAAGAAATGTCGCTTACCAAGTGCAAAAAAGGATTAGCTGAAAACGGATACTGTAATAAAAAAAGCCCTTGAAATTTCAAGGGCTTTTTTTATACGTTTAAAAAATATTTATTCCGGACCGCCGGCCCACCAAAGCTTTGTTACATAATCATTTGCACTGGCACCTGAGAAATTTGGATTGCCACCCACCTCGGCATTTGGATATTTAAGCCTCTGCGGGATCTTTCCATCCGTAACGTTACCGGGGTAATTGGTCGGTACTAATACAGGGAAACCAGTTCTTCTCCAATTGGACCATGCTTCCCACCAATTTAGGAAGTGGTTAACCCAATATTGGTCGCCGATCATTTCCAATGCAGGTTTTGTTACATTGTAAGGGTAAGTAGTAAGATAAGTTGTAACCTTAGTATCAGCAACAGCGAAAGATGCATCATAAATGGTATACATCTGCATGGATGCTTTTACACCATCGTCATAATGAGCTTTAGCTACGGCAGGAGTAAGACCACCAATGCTTCTTTGGGCAGCTTCAGCTAAAAGAATCTCCACTTCACCGTAGTTCATGAGCATATACGGTTCGGACCTGTCTAAGAGCAGCGGATTGATTTTTGAATATGTTGCATTCAAATCAAGCGGAGTTACTCCTTCAATTACCTCAAGCATGGTTTGGTCCTTTCCGTTTGGCAACCCTTTCTGTTTGGTTGGGTCGGATATTGTTGGCGTCCATGAAGTAGGTGTCCAGACACCAATTCCACCGGTAAGGATCATGAGTCTAGGGTCATCGTCTGTTATTGACCCGGTATTGGGTCCTTTCAGAAAATCCACCAACGTTCTACTCAGAAAGGAGGGTTCCCCGCCATCACCGGGAATAAACGCACGTGAAATTCCATTCTGGTTAGTCCACAAACTAGGCGCTTCAGCCATTGGAACAAGAACATTGTCTGAATTCGCCGTGAATACACCGCCAGCCAAAGCTTTTGCTACATAAGTATTGGCAGTAGCAGCATCTACATTTGAAATCCGCATGGCAGCCCTGAGCATAAGTGAATACCCCCATTTTTTCCATTTGGTGATATCACCTTTGTAATATAAATCCGCCGAAGCAAAACCATCAGCAGGATCAGGAGCACCAAATGCCGCTGTTGCTTCTTCCAGTTCTTTCAATAGATCTGCATATATAAGTTTCTGCTTATCGTATTTTGGAAAGAAGATACCTTCTCCGGCCTTCATGGTTTCAAAATAAGGAACGCTGCCATAATAATCAGTAAGGCGCTGGAAAAGGAATGCCCTTAGAATTCTTGCAGCCTGTCTCAAATTCGGATTTTTGCCTTCAGCAAACCCACCCGGACCTGATTGTTTAAGGATCTCACCTATGTCCTTTAATTGGTCACCATAGATAAATTCAAAAGGAGCGCTGGAGGTTTCAAAATTATCCTGGTATTTGTCACCAGTATTGGAAATTCCGCCCGTGGTGCCAAGTTGCTGAATAGCAGTGGAAGCCATTCCAATATTCGTTCTCCAGTCAATATAACGGTTATCACCCGCGGAACCGCCGGAAGCAGCACCCAGCTGCGCCGCAGTAAACAGGAAGTTCAGATCGATGGTATTAAGCGCCTGCGGATTTATATTAAGGTCCTTAAGATCCGACTTGTTACATGAAGTAAGAAGGGAAGCAGCCATCGCACTGCAAAAAATTATATTTTTTAAATATTTCATAGCTTTTTCTGTTAGTGTTTAAAAAGTTGCTCTTAAGTTAAAGCCATAGGTGCGCGTTGCGGGCATACCAAAGTAATCAAGTCCCTGCGAGTTTGAACTAGTATAACTGGATTCCGGATCTATATTATCAACGTTCTTGTACAGGATAAACAGGTTACGGGCAACTAACGATAGCATGACATTCTGTATAGGAGTTTTGCTGAAGATCCGCTTTGGTAAATTATATGCGAGAGTTACCTGCCTTAGTTTGATAAAGGACGCGTCATAGATAAACTTTTCTGCTGCCCTGTTACCTAACTGGCCCCAGTAATTTTGAGCTTCTCCGGGTGCGAGTGTTTTGGTAAATGGTTTATAACCAGCACCATCAGCTATTACACCGGTCACTGTAAGCGGAGCTTCCCCTTCGCGACCTAACAAAGTTTGTTTTGTGAAACCAGCCTGGGTCATCCTCACATTGGTACCGGAATAAATATCGCCACCCGATTTAAAATCAATCAGGAACGACAGGTTTAATTGTTTCCAGGTAAATGAGTTATTTAGACCCCCTGTAAAATCGGGAACCCCATTTCCGATTATCTTGTAAGAGCCATCTCCTACCGGGGTACCATTTGCATCATAAACGAGCAGGCCTGAGGCAGGATCCCGCAACTGGGTTTGTCCGGTGATTACACCAAATGGTTGACCAACAATACTCTTAATGAAGACAGTTCTTGTCCTAGGCTCTTCGCCAATAACTTCCGTTTGGCCTTCAATAAGAGAAATAACCTTGCTGTTGTTTTTCGAAAAGTTCAGGGATACATCCCAGTTTACGCCGCCCTGTATAGGTTTCCCGGTAAGCAGCACTTCAATTCCCTTGTTTGTAAGTTTACCCAGGTTAACTGTCGTTGTCGTAAATCCTGAAGCCCTGGAAATGTTTGCATTAAGGATATCATCCGTAGTTTTTTGATCATAGTAAGTGACATCAAATCCCAGCCTGTCGTTGAAAAACCTGGCTTCCATACCAAATTCAAATTCAGTTGAAGTGAAAGGTTTCAGATTCGGATTCGGAAAATTGGATCCTGATGAAAATCCACCCAAAGGCTGGCCCACGTGAGTTGATCCGGCCCCGTATAATAGCGTAGTCTGGTAAGGACTTACCGAATTCACATTACCAACCTGCGCCCATCCGGCTCTTAATTTGCCGTAACTTAGCCAACCAGGAAAAGCCTTGAGTGCCTCTGTAAATACGAAGCTTGCACCTATAGAAGGATACACAATACTATTATCTTCAGGGTTCAATACAGAGAACCAGTCTTTCCTTGCGGTACCAGTCAGGAACAAATAATTATTGTATGAAAATTCAACAGAACCGAAGATTGAGTTAATACCCTGCTTTCCATAATTATAGTCGTAGTTCTTGTCTCTGGCATTAGTTATTGCTGCGAAAAAAGGTGTGTTGAAACCAGATCCATTTGCAGAAATATATTCATTAGTACGACGCATCCGGTTTCCTCCAAAGAATGCGTTCACACCGAACTTACCATTATAGGTTTTGTTGAAACCCAGCATATACTGAAAGTTAATTTCACGGGTACGGTATTCGTACTCGCTCATGCTTCCGCCACGGTTATGGCCTGTTCCCTGTGGGGTTAATAGTGTCCCTCTTTTTGTAAACCAATCCATCCCGGCCTGTCCTGAAATGTATAGAAAACTGGTAATATCGTACCTAGCATTCCCGGTAGCAATAACCCGGTCACGAACATCTTCATTTCTTTGCTGGTGTGCCGCCCAGTATGGATTTTGTGTCCATAAGTTATTAGATACCTGGAATTCTTCACCTGGCTGTTTACCATCAAAAACTTTGATCCCTTGCTGTTGCTGTTGTTCTAAAGATGGTACTGCACCAGGTTTATTAGGATCTCCCAGTAAATTAAGTACGTTTACATCTCCTGGTAAATACATCAGGGCTAAAAACTCATTGCCGGGAGAATCTGAAACGTTTGGCCTACCCTTGGTTTTCTCATTAGAATACATGACCTTGGAGTTAACAGACAGCTTTTTTCCAAATTTTGAATTAGTTGCTAATGATATGTTTGATCGGGAAAATTTCGTATTAGGTGCAACTCCTGTATTGTCCAGTTGCGCAGCCGAAAGTCGGAAGTTTTGTGCTTCACTCCCACCGGATAATGCAATGCTATTGGTAAGTGTATGTCCTATTTCGTAAAAACGCTTCCAGTTGTCACCGGCATAAGAATAAGGCCGGGTCACACCGTCGAATTGGACAGTTGGACTGCCATCAAATTTTGGCCCCCAGGACTGCAGGCCCCACCAGTTGTTCCAATGCGTTTCAATGGATTTTGGGGTTATTGCAACTGAAGTTTGAGGGGTCGCACCATCATAGCCTCCGTTACCATGTGTTAACTGGAAATCTGTTAAATTCTGCACCGTTTCAAAAACATAGTTTGAATTGACTTCTATGCCTAGCCCGTTACGCACTGTTCCTTTTTTTGTTGTGATGAGGATAACTCCGTTTGCCGCCCTGGATCCATAAAGTGCTGCAGCGCCGGCTCCTTTCAATACTGTCATGGAGGCAATATCATCCGGGTTAATGCTGCTCATACCATCACCCTGGTCCGCTCCGCCCCATACACCAGCCTGGCCAAAATTAGTGTTGTCAATCGGAACGCCGTCTACAACGTAAAGTGGTTGATTCAAATTTGAGCCGAGCGTTTTGCTCCCCGGATCACCACCCTGGAAGATCCACTCGGGCCCGAGGCGATCTTGGTCACGTTTACACCGGCTACCCTGCCAGCAAGTGCATTTGCAGCGCTGATCTCACGTGCTTGTGTGAAGTTGTCGCCACCTACTTGTGTGAAGAAAACTGAAGCGATTTTTTATTTCTTTCAACACCAAGAGCGGTCACAATAACTTCACTCAATTCGGAAGCTGCAGCAGCTAAGGCAACGGAAAGGCTCGATTGGCCATTAATGGCAATATCCTGTGGTGCAAAACCCACCGAGCTGACGACCAATCTCTGGACGGAGTTAGGAACGGCAATCGAAAAATTCCCCTGGGAGTTGGATTGAGTGGCGGTTTGGGTACCTTTTGCTGTTACAGTTGCTCCAGCAACAGGCTGCCCGCTGGCATCTGTAATTTTCCCTGTAATGGTTTTTTCCTGCGCAATGGCTGCAGGTATTCCCACAACCATTAAAAGCATACAAACAAGCAGGGATACTAAGTGTAGTTTTTTCATAATTGATTACTTGGTTGATAAATAAAAGATTGGTAAATAAATAATTTAAGGGAATCAATAACCGGTCTTATTGCCAGCCGGTGCCGGGCAAAATGGGGTGTAGCAGAACTGTGCTGGATCATATAGCGTAGGTTTTGGTTACGAAGAATTGGTGCCCTGGGAAATGAATGGTCTTAAAGAGCATTACAATCGTTGGCGGTCTAAAGTTACGATATTATACCAACCATAATGCGCTTTTTTTAGCCAATTGTTGTATTATTTAACTCATTTTCTTACAACAGTACCAATAAGATATAAATATTAATCGGAACGGTAAAATTCCGGGCAAATTCAAGAGAGATAGTAGAGTTGGTATGTTTTGCATTTAGAAACTTTGAAGAACGTGTAGGTCCGGCATTTACTGAGAATGTATTTTTTACCGTTATGCAATATTTAATGTATTGATGCGTTAGGATGTGTGTTTGGGTTATTTCCAAGTTCCAACAGGTAAAGTGTTTTTGATCTGGAACTTGAAAGTAGGCAAATAATTATCAGCATATCCTAATGAAAGACCATTACCCGTTACCAGTACGTTCTATCGTGAATTGGCATAACATCAGAAAGTATGGTGTCTTTTTGCTCTTACTTTTATTAACCCAACATCTTTTCTCCCAGGCACCTACCGTTACTTCTTTTTCACCAACTTCCGCGGCTTTGGGCAATACCGTAATTATTAACGGGACTAATTTTACTGGTACTACTATCGTCAGTTTTGGGGGTGTTAACGCTACCTCCTTCACCGTATCATCCTCCACGCAGATTTCGGCTGTAGTGCCATTAACAACATCCGGTTCCGTGAGTGTGACAAATGGTGGCTTGACGGGAAATAGAGCGGGGTTTTATTACCTTTCTTTATCCGGGATCATTACCGATTTCGAAGGCTATTGGCAAACCACTACAACGAATAACAATGCTGTTTTTCCAAATAACTCACATAACCTGCTTGCATTTACTTACAATGGTGTCAATTATTCCACGGGGGTGAATAACGCCACCCTAACCGGGCAGGGCATTAATTATGTGCCGGGCGACTTCAGGTCGCTGCCGGTAGCGAATATCGCCGGTACCAATTCCGCATCCAGTATTTATCTTGCCATGGCGGTAAAGGTGGATGGTAATCCGGTGGTGGCAAATGCATCGGCCGTTGCCAATTTAACAGTAAGAGATGTAATGACAGATGGGGTAAATGGTTTAAACATGGGAACGGGCGTCACTAATTTACCTACCAGTGCTATTATGAGCTTTGAAGTGCATGTTATCAATCCCGGAAAAATTTCTGATGCAGAGCCTGATATCATGATCACCCAAATAGCTGACCCTAACAGCGGAAATGATGTATTTCAATTTATAGATGCTAACGGTGTATTAGTCGGTAACTCAGTTACACAGGATATGACCTTATTAACGATGCTTGGAACCTATAATTTAGATTTATTTAATTTAAGCCCTGCTGCTCCGTTTAATTCTGCCAGGGGATTCAGCTCCGCCAGTACCAATACAACCCGGAATATCAGGCTCGCCGGTTTTAAATTGTCCGATTTCGGGATAACCGCAGGTAATTACCCCCAGGTAGCGGCACTTAAAATAATACCCAGCGGTACCAGCGATTATGCCTTTATAGCTTTCAACGCCAATGCCATTGAAATGGCACCCAATATCTCTCAGAATATTGAAAGAACCAACAGTACAATTTGTGCCGGTGGAACCGCAAACCTGGAAGTAATTGCTGCCCCTGCCTATGGCGGTACCCTGGCTTATAGCTGGCTGGAATCAACAAACGGCGGAAGTACCTGGGCATCGGTAACCGATGGCGGCAGTTATTCGGGCGCAACCACTAAAAGATTGAGTATCCTATCGGCTACCCATGGTTATAAATACAAGGCGACTGTTACAGAATCCGGACCTGTTTTTAGCGCTACCTGCAGCCCGTTTACAATTGCAGTTATCACTCCGCTTACAATTACCGGAGTAACAGTAGCCTCCACTACAACTACCTGCCTGAATAACCTCGTGTCTTTGTCTTCCACTGTTACCGGTGGCAGTAACTGGTTTTATGAATGGCAGACAAACGCCTCGGGTGACTATGTCGTCATTCCTGACGCTTTGTTAAGGACGTATCTCCCGCCTGTAAATGCTACCGGTATTATTTCTTACAAGCTAAAAGTATCAAGCGGAAGCGGATGCAGTGGCTCCTTTACCTCCGCGCCGGTTGTTATTACCATAGCGGGCATATCATCTGTAACACCCGCAGCAAGATGTGGTACCGGAACGGTTAGCCTTAGCGCTGTTGCCACATCAGGAACGATCACCTGGTATTCTGCAACTACAGGAGGTACCGCCCTCGCAACAGGAACAAACTTTTCCCCGGGGATTTCAGCCACTACCACTTATTATGTTGCTACGGATGCGCCGCAGTGTTCGCCTGCCGGAAGGGTTCCCGTTACAGGTACTATCAACACCCTTACCTGGGCCGGAACGAATACAACGGACTGGAGCACGCTGCCGAACTGGGATTGTGGCGGTGTTCCCCCGGATGAATTACCAAATGCTTCAAACAGCGTAACAATTCCCATTTATCCCACAGGGGGGAGGTTTCCTGATGTAAGTACAACAGCTCCGATCAATAATATAACCATATCACAGGGTGCAAGCATTATGGTTTCGGCCGGTGGTATCTTTGAAATATATGGAGCTATAACTAATAATGGCACTTTCACGGCAACAAGCGGAACGATTTCCATGAGGGGTTCAACCCAGCAAATAATTCCTCCAAATGCGTTCACTACGAATACCATCAAAAATTTAACGATTAATAATCCCGCAGGAGTATTACTGGGGGGTGAATTAAACTTAACCGGAACCTATACCCCGGTCACAGGCGTATTAACCACATTTGGACACTTAACTTTAAAATCCAATGCTGATGGAACGGCAAGGGTCGCTGCCGGTACCGGTAGCTACATTCTCGGAAATGTAAATGTTGAACGTTATATGCCGGCCCGCCGGTCGTGGCGCCTGATGACTGCACCACTTACAAATTCTAATACTATATATCAAAGCTGGCAGAACGGCGGCTTGTATGCCCCTGGTAAAGGCTTGTTGGTAACATCGCCTGGTGGCGGTACCGGCATCGATTCCTCGGGCAATGCTTCTCTTAAAACATGGAACAAAAACACGCAGGCACTGCAAACAGTGTATAATACAAAGGTGCTGATCTCAGCCGCGAATACGGGGAAAGCAGATAACACCGGGTATTTTATCTTTGTAAGGGGCGACAGGGATCCTTATAATATTGACCACAGCCTGATCAGGAAAAACATTACTACTTTAACAAGCACCGGCTACCTGCAAACCGGAACACAGAATTTTACGGGCCTTTCGGGCTCTTCCGGCGGTTTCACGCTTATCGGTAACCCCTATGCTTCGCCAATCAACCTTAACCTGGTGCTCGCCAATTCGGGCACCACTAATATAAAAAGGAAATTTTATATATGGGACCCGCAATTGAATACCGTAGGCGGATATGTAGTTATGGATGATGTGGTAAGTCCCGGGGTTTTTATGCCTACACCCGCTACAAGTTCACAGAACAATTTTATCCAATCCGGGCAGGCTTTTTTCGTAATCACTAATTCAGCCGGCACTGCGGGGGTGGAGGTAAAAGAAACAAACAAGGAAGGCACTAATAACACCATTATTTTTGGCAGGCCGGTTAAGAATACGGAAACTTTTATTACCAATTTATTTATATTGGATACTACCAATGGTACAGCTATCTGCGCAGATGGGGTACGGACAGATTTTAACCTGGCTTTCAATCCGGGTATCGACGATGATGACAACCTTAAATACACCAATACAAATGAAACTTTCGGGCTACTGAGAAATGACATTTTCCTGGCAACGGAAAGGAGGCCTTTAATAACGGGAAGGGATACCCTGTTTTACAGGTTGAATAAGTCTGCACAGGTCGCGTACCGGCTGCAATTTGTGCCCGCTGATTTTAACGACCCTGGTTTAACTGCCATCTTGGAAGATAGTTATACCCGTATTCCTATCCAATTAAGTTTAACGGGTATTACCAACGTTAATTTTTCCATTGATTCAAATACCGGTTCCCAGGCACCTGACCGTTTTCGGGTGGTGTTCATACCCTCGGCACCGCTGCCTGTTTCTTTTTCATCTGTAAAAGCATTTCCTAAAAATGATGACATCGCGATAGAATGGGATGTTGAAAACGAGCTTAACATTATTACGTACGAAATAGAAAGATCCGCTGATGGCGGCACTTTTACTACAATTAATAGTACGAACGCCCGGAATAACAATTTACCCGGCCGCTCGTATAATTATATAGACACGCATGTATTAAACGGGGATAATTTTTATCGTATTAAAAGCATTGATTCTGACGGCAGGTTACTTTACAGCAAGGTCCTGAAAGTGTCGATGAGCAGGCCTGAAGCGGGTATTAGTGTATTTCCCAACCCGGTTGTTCAAAAAATGATCTCCGTACATTTTGCTGGTTTGCCAGGTGGCACCTACCAGGTAAATATAACGGATGTCACCGGCCATTTAATATTGAAAACCTCACTAATTCATGCCGGCGGCAATGCTGCAAAAACAATACATTTGCCCCGATCAACAGAAACAGGCACTTACCAGTTATCAATTACCGGCGCTGATTATAGTACTGCTTCAATACAAATTTTCGTACAATAACTTTTTTATAAACATCAAATGCCGTAATCTTTGGGGGAGGGGGAACAAATCAAAACGAGTGCGCATTTACAGGATAAAAATCTACAAAACAAACAGACTGGAAGCCAAAGCGAGCTGATGAACCGTGATAAATTAAAGCTTACTACCGGGAGGCCAAAAAAAATAAACAGTGTCATCGAAGAAAGCAATTGTATGAACACTGTTGCTGGGAATACTTCAATAACCCTTGCGGCCATTCATCCTGGTCAATAACTTACTGTTCACCGCCTCTTGCGGAAATACAAGCGCCCCTCATCCGGAGATGCGGGGCGCTTGTAAGCTGACGTTTAATTAATTCAGTGTGAAACGGATAACTCCATTTTTCTTTTCATCGGATTCTATTCTGACTTCATATACCTGCCCGTCGCAATATACTTTCATCAAAGCAGTATTTGGAGGAATGGTGCCCAAATTCTCGGCATACATCACAAGTTCGTTGGTGGCATTCCTGGTTGCCTTCACATTAATAGTAATGGCCTTTTCTGTCAGCTTTTGTTTATTACTTACTACGTTCCCATTAAAATATACTGTTACCTCATCGCCATCCACATCGCCATTATCATACAGTTCAATTTTTATATCCGCAGATTTTATGTCTATATCCTTCAATAGTACATTCTTCCTGTTTCCCGTGCGGGTCTCGTTTTTTGGGTCGTACTTTTCCGGCATCAGGGTTGCCATTAAAAGGTTATTGCCGCTCAGGTATGCATTGGCTACTTTTTTAATATCGGCAGTGGTAAGTTTTGCTACATATTTTTCATAATTGATAAAGCGGTCCATATTGTCTCCGGACACTTTGCTTTCTATGATATTCTCAGCCCATGCTCCATTTGTTTTTATCGTTTCCTTGTGCCCTTCCAGCCATTGTTTTTTTACTTTCGAAAGGTAGCTTTCCTCAATACCATTCTTACGGATCTTGGCGATCTCGTTTTGTAATGCGTGGGTTAGGGTATCCACTTTTTCTGGTCCGCACGGCAATTGTGCTATAAAGGAGTAAGCGTTATAGGGCACTTTTTCCAACCCGCCAAATATGCCGCCGCCATAGATACCCTGTACCTTTTCACGCAATTCCTCAATGATGCGGATATTCAATACCTGCGTTAAGGCTTCGGCCTTAAGTGCTTCGTCTTCATTGTAAGGAGCTTCTCCTGCAAACACAAGCAGGATGAGGCTTTTATCCTCTTTGCCTCTATAAGTATTCAGGGTGAGGTTGCCTTTTGCCGTACGTACCTTGTTATCTTTCCAGGTAAATTTTTTGCCGCTTGACGGCAATGACCCAATGTATTTTTCAATGAGGGGAATCATTTTTTGTTCATCTATATTCCCGACAAAAGCGAATTGCATACCGCTCATGTCTCCAAAATGCTCTTTGTATATCTCCATTGCCCTGTCCAGTTTCACCTGGTCAAAATATGCCGCGTGTGGTACTGCAACCGGGGCAAGCGGGTTGTTGCTGTACATGGTTTTGTAAAAAGTGTCTATAAAAGCGGCCTGCGGATTAGCGCTTAACATAGCAATTTGCGATTTATTCTTTTGGATAAAAGAGTTGAAGAGGGCAGTATCTTTGCGAGGCGCCGTTACATGCAGGTATAATAACTGTAACATCGTTTCGGCATCTTTCACAGAACTGCTGCCGTTAAATCCATCCTTTGTATCAGTGAAAAGGTCGGAGGCGGATGCTGTTTTTCCAGCCAGCATTTTTCTCAGGTCTACGGGTGAAAAATCTCCGAAGCCCATTGTGGACACAATTTGCGTAGCGTATTGCGCATTGTATTTGTCTTTCAGACCGTATTCATTTTTACCACCAAAGCGTGCAGCGGACATAATAATTTCATCGTTCTTAAAATCAGTTTTTTTAAGACTGACCAATATACCATTGGACAATTTTAATTCAGTGGTACCAGACTGAATGTTCCTTGTTTTGCTGATCACTTTTCCTGCTTTCGGTTCTTTGCCCAACAATTTCCCGGCGATCGCTTTTTCTTCATACGCTTTAATATCCGCTTTTTCTACCGCGGCCAGTGTTTGTAACAGTTGCAGGCTATCCGGAAGCATCACCTTATCGGTGCCTTCCGGACCCATCACCGCAACTACTTTATGTTGATCACCTTTAATAACATCAAGGACCGAATTAATATGATCGAGGGTTATAGCTGGAATAAATTTTTTGGAAAGGTCGTATTCAGCTTCAATCCCTGGCATGGCTTCTTTTTCTAAAAAATTTCTAACAAGCTCTTCCACCAACGATGATGATTCTGTTTTATCCTTGTCGTTGTAGGCTTTTTCCATCCGGTTCAGGTAGCTCTTTTTTGCCCTGTCGAGCTCAGGTTGGGTAAAGCCAAAACGTTTCGCTTTTTCTACTTCTGTCATCATAGCGGTAAGAGCTGTGGAAGGATCATTGGTGCCTGAACCGGCATTAAGCGAAAAGGCATCGTAACCCCTGGCATAGGAACCAAATCCACCGTATGCATACAGGTATGGCGGGTTCTCTTTCTGTGTAAGTTCCTGCAGCCTTTGATTTAAAATAGTAGAGAACAACTATCGTATCACCGAATTTTTGTAATTGGAATCCGTTACCAGTTCTTCCTTTACAAAAGCGGGATATTGAATGCTTACCTGGTAACTCGTAGCTTCTTTGTCAGTGACCACAAGTGCATCTGAAGTAGTATAGGCAGGCACACTGGCATATTTTCTTTCTCTGATGGTAGCCGGGTTTTTCAGGCCGGTAAAGTGTTTTTTAATCAGCCCTTCTGCTTTCTCCACTGTAATATCTCCAACCACAATAACGGCCATTAAGTCGGGGCGGTACCATTCATTGTAATATCGTTTAATAACAGGGTAGGAAAAATTTTTGATGATACTGTCAACACCGATCGGTAACCGTTCAGCATATAAAGAGCCCTTGAAAAGTTTAGGATACAGTTTCCGGAACATCCGGTCGTTGGCGCCTTTTCCCAGGCGGCTCTCCTCCAGGATGATCGGGCGCTCGCCATCAATATCTTCATCATTCTGACTAACGTTTTTTAGGGTTTTAAAGCGATTTAGTATCTTTTTTTCGCATTGGTCACAAAGCTTCGCTTAACCTTGCACAAAATCAAAGTCCTAATTAAATTGTCAATAAATAAAAATGCTCTAAGGAAATATTGAATAAGTTTAAAAAATATTCTGAACGGGGTCAATAAAATTGCCACCACTGAATTTATCAATTCTTCCATTGAAGGAAGATAATATTTCAACCAGAATTACACTCGGGGTTTTTACACCACCAATGGTTACAACGGCCTTGCAAAGAGCATTTTGATAAATTTAAGGCTTTCCTATCGTTTGCCAAAGAATTTAATTCTGGTCGCCGGAATATGGGGAATTATACGTAACGTTGTGCGCCCAGTCCTCCAAAACCTGGAACCCTTTTTCAAGGTTTTCAGGCTTGTCTGTAGGTATGGGGAGTATATAAACCGTTTCATCAAAGCTGGTATAGGCATTCAGGTCATTTCCAAACCCCACCCCGATATCCTGCAGATAGGATACGATCTCATTTTTTTTAAAATTTTTGGTACCGTTAAAAGCCATGTGTTCGGCCATATGGGCCAGCCCTTGCTGGTCGTCATCTTCATTAATAGCACCTGCATTTAAGGCCAGGCGAAGCTCTACTTTGTTTTCCGGTTTTTTGTTGGGTAAAATAAAATAAGTAAGGCCGTTATCAAGTTTTCCGGTTACCACTTTTGGGTACAGTGGTATGGGGGTTTGCGCCCGGAGCCCGGCATTACCCAGAAATAATAGGATTGGAAGGAAGGATAGCGATAGGTATTTAAGTTTCATTTGCCTGGTTTTGATTTTTACAAACTTACGGCAAAGGGTTTTTAAAACCTGAACAATGGTAAATTTTCACAAATTTAAAACCTTTAAGAGGGTTGCTGGGCAGGGCTTTAGACCGGCCTTTACTGCGTTTGCCCTGCCCTGAAAATATCCGGAGGGCAATATGGAGCAGTAAGGCACCAGGGAAAATGAATGAACAGGTTATAACATGGCT
>JBBJMD010000003.1:0-74245 GCA_037719925.1 Ferruginibacter sp. | reverse complement strand
AACAACCGGGACGCCAACTTTTCAGATATAACAATAGAAAATTTGTCTTTTAAAGCAGTAGCTGCGTGGCCATATTTTAAAGGAAAGCTAAATACGTTAAAAAAACCAGTATCAACATAAAGCGTTTGTTCCTGGGCTTCATTTTCACCATATCTTAACCAGGGATTGCTCCACGACTGTGTGTGGGTTCCGGCTTCTACCTCAGGACAGGTTTTCAATATCTCATCCAATAAAGGATAAGTGGTCTGCATATGTTCCTTACCATCGTTTCCAACAGTTTTCAAATAATACATCCGGTCCATATCGCGGTGCATGTTATCAGATGTAATAAACATGTACACGCCAAGCGATAATGCCATTACGCTTGCCACGCCCACCGACAACCCAATTATGTTTACCATGCTAAACAATTTATTCTTCCACAGTTGGCGAAAAGCGGCTTTTAAATTGATTGGGATCACAATAATTTTTTAATTGAGTTGGATAAATAGTGAAGAACGGGTTAGCAATACCATTAAACCAGGATATTCTCCGTTACTGTTTGCCCATCAAGCATGCGAATTATCCGGTGGCTATACCTTGCGTCATGTTCACTATGTGTTACCATTATAACGGTAGTACCCTGTTCGTTAAGGTCAGTTAATAATTGCATCACTTCATTACCATTACTGCTGTCGAGGTTTCCCGTAGGTTCATCTGCGAGGATCAGTTTGGGCTTATTTACTACGGCCCTTGCCACAGCCACACGTTGCTGTTGACCACCGCTTAATTGCTGCGGATAATGGTTCCGCCGATGCATGATCTGCATTTTATCCAGCACTTCCTCCACCCTTTTTTTGCGATCACCGGGCTTTACACCTGTGTAGATAAGGGGTAGCTCCACATTTTCAAATACTGTTAATTCATCGATGAGGTTAAAGCTTTGAAACACGAAGCCAATATTCCTTTTGCGCAGATCAGCCCTTTTACGTTCGTTGAACTTGGCTACTTCAATTCCATTGAATACAAAACTGCCTTCATCCTGGTCATCCAGTAAACCAAGGATATTAAGCAGTGTACTTTTGCCACAGCCTGAAGGTCCCATGATGGCCACAAACTCACCCTCTTTGATGTCGATGGACAGGTTATTAAGTGCTACGGTTTCTACTTCCTCGGTCCGATAAATTTTTTCAAGATTTTGAATATGTATCATTTTATTTTTTTGTTGATGATTAATTGTAAGGATTTTATTGCAACAATATAAAACGGCCAATCGGGGACAAGGATAGCTCATTATCGATAACGGGATCAATAACGGCGTCGGCATTTTTTTCGCGCGCGCACGGCATTTTAGTGGCGGAGATCGTACCAGTATAATCGTTTCCAATCTTTTCCAAACAGGCAGGTTCATTGCTTACAGGCTTACAATCCTTGCTGACAACGCAATCCTGGCGGGAGGAAGTTAAAACACTCATCGTGATAAAAAGAACAATGAGCGTTGTTAGTTTTTGTTTCATAAAAAATTTATCTGTTAATATGTTGATTTATTTAGCTGGTTGATTTTGTTTACTTCAATTGCCGGCTGGATCTCTATGGCGCCTTCAGTACCAATTCCTGTATGGTTCCATAATTCTCATAACTGCTGGTAATTACTTTGTCACCCGCTTGTAAACCCTCCACTACTTCGTAGTAATCGGGATTTTGGTTACCTAAAGTTATATCCACCTTATAGGCCATGTTGCCGTCTTCCCTTACTTTAAAAATCCAGTTACCCCCGGTTGTCTGGTAAAAACCTCCCTTGTTTACAAGCAGGGCAGTTTTTTCATCGCTAAGCGCAAGCCTAATCTGGAGAGTCTGGCCGAGCCTTAAACCTTTGGGAACGGTATCTGTAAAATCCATATCTACCTGTATCCTGCCGGCGATCACTTGTGTGTATATTTTTTTTATCGTAAGCCTGTAATCTTTTCCCGCAAGCGGACACGTTGCCCTAAGGCCGATGAAGATCCTGGAGCTGTAATGCTCATCAACATTTACCCTCGCCTTAAAGCCACTCATCACATCAAATTGTCCAAGGCGTTCACCTTTATTTTTATTTTGCCCAACTTCAGCATCCAGGGATGTCAGCTGGCCGTCTACAGGTGCCCGTACGATCAGGTCGCCTACTTTCTTTTTCATTAAGGCCAGTGTATTTTGCATCCTTTCATACGACTCCTTCGCCTGCGCAACCTGCAGTTTCATTGAACTGCCATCCTGCTTTAAAATATCCTCCGACAACTTTCTCCTGCCTACCTGGTAATTATACAAGTTGAGGCTTGATTCGTACTCCTGCCTGCCGATAACTTTTTGAGCGTACAATTTTTTATTTACATTAAAAACCCTTTCCGCTTCTTTGAGGGCATTGTCAACGTCTGCCATCTGGGTTTGCCGGTTCATAGAGTTTTGTTCAGCAACATTTTTAGTATTTTGCATTTGAGTCAATACATCGAATACCGCAGTTTCCTGGTTGGCAAGGTTCAATTCAAGATCGGTGTTGCTCAACCTTAATATCGGCTGACCTTTTTTTAACATCTGGCCATCTTCTACGAACTTCTCTTCCACCCTGCCGCCTTCAATTGCATCGAGGTAAATAGTTGTCACCGGCAGTACCACCCCATCTACAGGGATGTTCTCCTGGAAGGGACCTTTTTTAACTTCACTGATCGTAATTCTGTCGGTCGCTACATTTAACTTTGATTTACCGGATGAAAAATAAAAAGTCGCCGTTAACAAGGCTACCAGTGCTGTGGTCCCTGCAATAATCATGATGCGCTTGCTGTTCCAAAACTTTTTTTCTATTACCCTATCCATGATTTTTTTTTGTAAAATTTAATTATACTTGGTTTCAGTTCGCCCGGTTTCTTCGACCTCTTTTTAGCATTACTTCCTTATACAAAGCCATGCCAAAACATAAATGATTGATTCTAAACTTTTTGTAGATAAAAAAGCGCGAGTACTGTACGCTAGCGATACAACAAGTGTCCGGTTTTGATACAGTTATTTTGCACGGGAAACATATTATACCTGTTTGCTATTTGTATATGCCAGGCCCCTGCGGTGCGTCATCGGAATTAAAATGAAAACCTGCGCTGTACCATGCTCTTCCGCTGGCGCTGGATGTTCCAAAGGTCTGCTACAGTGAATGTTTTTTTGGCAGAAAGATTGAACCCGGTAGCTAATTTTTCCTTTACTTCCCTGGTAAGGCCGGACAATGTATCCTTACTAATTTTCGTAAACAAAGTATGTGATTGCTTTTTCATGTTTAAATTTTTTGGAGTTAATAATTATGGTGTGTTTAATATTATAAAAATCTTCTTTGGATCCTGCGGTTTGACTGCCGGCGTATATTCCATAGATCTGCCGTGGTAAAAATTTTAACGGCTGGCACACTCAATTCGAAGGCAAGGGTTTCTTTTACTTCTCTTGTAAGGCCTGATAGGATCCCTTTATCCAATTTTGCCAAGACTACCTGTGCCTGCTTTTTCATGATGTAATTTTTAAATTGTAATTATTTGATTTTTTTAATTATAAATATCTTCTTTGCGCCCAGGTTTTTGACTGCCGGCGGATATTCCATAAATCGGCAGTGGAGAAAATTTTAAGGCAAGGCCCTGCCAGGCTGAAGGCAATGGTTTCTTTTACTTCAGGTGTTATATTTACGAATACATTTTTACTATTGGAAGTAAATAAGAGGGGTGTTTGCTTTTTCATGATGCGTAATATTTTTTAGTTTATACATTTTGTAGTTTCCTGGAAAGATCTTTCTGTTACTTCTTTATATAAAGATGTGCCAAATCTTAAACTATTGATTATTAACAGATTACAAAACATTTTCAAAAGGTACTGTACGCTTTCGATACAACGGATATCCGTTTTTGATACAGTTTTGTTCGATTGAATAAAATTTAATTATTTTTATTCGGTTAATGATGGGAATAGGTAAAACTTCAGGTTTGCTTTACGGGAATGCTGGACGTAAGAGAAAAAATTTTATAAAAAAATGAATATAAAAAACGCCAACGTACTTGTAATAGATGATGATACGGACGTGCTTACGGCAGTAAAGTTGTTGCTGAAGACTGAAGCGAAAGAAGTTGTAATTGAAAAGAACCCCGAGAACATCCGCCATTTAATGGCCTCCATGAAATTTGATATCGTTTTACTGGATATGAATTTCAATAGCAGTATTAATACAGGGAATGAAGGTATTTATTGGTTAAAGAAAATAAAGAGCCTTGATGAAAACATGGCGGTAGTTATGATCACGGCATACGGGGATATTGACCTGGCGGTACGGTCATTAAAAGAAGGCGCTGCGGATTTTATGGTAAAGCCCTGGCATAATGAAAAGTTAATCGCAACTATAACCGACATTTTGCAAAAAAAATCAGCGGGTAAATCAACGCCATCGTTAAAGGTCGCAAACGATTCTGTTATTGGAAACCAGTTCCTGGGCACCAGCGAAATAATGGAGGATATATTTTATAAAATAGAAAAGATTGCACCTACGGATGCAAATGTGCTCATATTGGGTGAGAACGGCACAGGAAAGGAACTGGTGGCACAGGCCATTTACCAAAAATCGCTGAGGGCAAAAAATGCTTTCGTAAAAGTTGATGTAGGCGCATTAACCGAATCACTTTTTGAAAGCGAATTATTTGGCCACAAAAAAGGTGCGTTTACTGATGCCCGTGAGGACAGGATAGGAAGGTTTGAAGCAGCAAATAATGGTACGTTATTCCTGGATGAAATTGGAAATATTTCCCTGCAGCAGCAGGCCAAGCTACTAACGGTGCTGCAGAGCCGGAATATTCAGCGGCTGGGAACCAATGAAATTACCCCGATTGACATAAGGCTTATATGCGCCACGAATCTCCCTTTGACAGAACTGGCCAATGAAAATAAATTCAGGAAAGATCTGGTATACCGGATCAATACGGTAGAAATCACCATACCGCCGCTCCGTAAACGAAAAGATGATATCTTAATGCTGGCAAAATATTACGCGAAAATCTATGCGGAAAAATACCGGAAGCCCGTGCCGGAATTTGATGCGGCGTGCCAGGATAAATTATTACAGTACAACTATCCCGGCAATGTGCGTGAATTGCAGTACAGTATTGAAAGAGCCATGATCATGGCAGAAGAAGAACTATTACACGCAGGAGATATTATTTTTTCACCGCTGGAATCTACGGTCGTAATGAACGAAGAGGCTGGTAATTTTAAACTAAGCAGCATGGAAAAAAATACGATCCTGAAAGTAATTGAAAAACATAACGGGAATATTTCGAAAGCCGCAAAAGAATTAGGCATCACACGTACTGCGCTATACCGCAGATTAAGCAAATATGAAATTTAAAAGATTCGAATGGGCCTTATCATTAAGGATCGTGATGCTGTTGGCGGTAATGAGCGGTATCGCCTTTCTCGTGGTAAAGGGCTCGTACACCGCGGCAGGCATTGGCTGCCTCGCAATCGTTTTCCTTGTATTTGACCTCTTCCGGTTTACCAACAAAAGCAATGAAGAGCTGCAACAATTTGTAGAGTCCGTGCATTACCGTGATTTTTCGAGGCGCTTCGATGAAAAAAACGCGCCTACCTCCCTGCAACCTATGCGGAAAGGCTTTAACGAGATCAACAGCACCTTTAAAACGATCAGCAAGGAAAAGGAAACACAGTACGTGTACCTGCAGAATATACTGGAATTGGTGGATACGGGAATATTGTCTTATGAACACCCGGGAGGCGATGTTATGTGGATGAACGAGCCATTAAAAAAACTGCTGGCGATCCCTTATCTAAAAACAATCCATTCACTCGAAAGAAGGGCAGCAACCCTATACAATGAGATCCTCGGCATTAAGCCGGGAGAAAATAAAGTGGTGTCCGTAAAAGATGATAAAACATTTTTCAAAGTGCTTCTTAGTGCAACGGCTTTCCAGACCGACGGAAAAAAGTACAAGCTGATCGCGTTTCAAAATATAAATGAAGCGATGGAAGAAACGGAATCAAAAGCCTGGCAGAAATTACTGAGCGTAATGACCCACGAAATCATGAATTCCGTTGCACCTATTTCATCGCTGGCCGACACGTTGAAAAACCGGTTGCAGTCTGCTGTGCATGACCTCAGCAACAAAACAGGCTCGGTGGATGACCTGGAGCTGGGCATCGATACAATAAAAAAAAGAAGCGAAGGTTTATTAAAATTTGCCGATACCTATCGCAATTTAAATAAGATCAATACACTGACACTGAAAAAAATATACGTTAGGGATCTTTTTGAGACCATGCATAACCTCATGCAGCCAACGCTTATCAAAAAAAATATTGAACTGGAGATCATTCTGAAAGACCCGGACCTGATGCTTGATGCAGACACAAGCCTTATTGAACAGGTAATGATCAACCTGGTAGTAAATGCTGCGGAAGCCGTGAAAGAGAGAGAAGAACCGAGGATATTGTTATCCGCTTATATCACCCCTAAAAATAAAGTGGTTGTAAAAATCGCCGATAATGGCAATGGCATGTCTGAAGAACTAATGGAGAAAATATTCATTCCCTTCTTCAGTACCCGTAAAACCGGCAGTGGTATTGGCCTGAGCCTTTGCAAACAGATCATGCTGCTCCACAAAGGAACTATACAGGTGCAAAGCGTGGAGGGAGAAGGCTCGGCATTTCTGCTGTTCTTCTAGCCGCGCGTCCAAAAAACCTTCTTCTTCATCAAGGTTATCTGAACCAATGTGCCAGCGTTATCGCAAGAGCAAAACGTACAGTTTCCAAAAGCCTGGTTTATAAGCCCCCAATTTTTGCGTTCGTGGTGGATAATGCTTTACAATAGCATTTTTACAGATCTAAGACCTCCCCTTTAACGGCCGGGGCACTCACCGGATAAGTCCCTTTTGTTAAAGTTACCCCTTCCACCACTGCTTTGTACACGGTGTCATTAACGGCCCGCTCGCTTTTTGCGATTACAACCGTTGCTACCGTATTACCAATGAGGTTGGTGATGGCCCTTGCTTCACTCATAAAACGATCTACCCCAAGCAATAAGGCAAGTCCCTCAACGGGTATCACTTTGATCGCGGTTAAAGTAGAAGCCAGCACTACGAATCCACTGCCCGTAACCCCTGCTGCACCTTTGCTCGTAACCATTAAGATAATAATAATGGTTACCTGCTGGCCAACTGAAAGGTCTATGCCAAAAACCTGTGCCAAAAATATTACACTCATACTGAGGTAGATGGCGGTGCCGTCCAGGTTAAAACTGTACCCCGTAGGAATAATTAATCCGACCACGCTTTTGTCGCAACCCGCCGCCTCCAATTTTACCATTAAAGCAGGCAGTGCGGGTTCGCTGCTGCTGGCACCAAGCACTATCAATAACTCTTCCTTGATGTAGGTAATTAACTTCCATAAACTAAATCCATTGTACCTGCAAATGAGGTTCAAAACAACAGCTACAAACAAAAATACGGTGAGATAAAAACTTAACATCAGCTTGCCAAGCAATAACAAACTTCCAAAACCAAACTGCCCGATGGTATAGGCCATACCGCCAAAAGCACCGATTGGCGCCACTCTCATGATCGTCTTCATTATATTAAAAACCACTTTGCTAATTTTCTCAAGTGTTACAACCAGGCTGCTGCCATAAGATCCTAAGCGGCTCAGTGCCGCGCCAAATAAAATGCTAAAAAATAATATTTGTAAAATGTCGCCCTGGGCAAAAGACCTGAAAATATTATCAGGAATAATATGTGTGAAGAATTCAATCCAGTTTAATTCTTTTGCCTCGGTGGTAAATTTTTCCACCTTGGCATCTTGCAGGTGATTAACAGCAATGCCTGCTCCGGGCTTTATAAGATGTGCCACCACCACGCCAATGATCAAAGCAAGCGTGGTTACAATCTCGAAATACAGCAGTCCCTTGCCCCCTACCCTCCCCACTTTTTTCATATCGCCGGCACCGGCAATTCCCAAAACAATTGTAAAAAAAATGATCAGGGGAATGATCATTTTTATAAGGTCGATAAATTTCTCACTGATCAGTTTACCCGCAGGAGCAAAGGAAGGGAACAACCATCCAACCAGGATTCCCAACACGATACCAATAATTACCTGGATGTATAATATCTTTAAATACTTCATGATGCGGAAACAACAGTACATTTTACGATCCTTTATTTTTTTGGTTTAGCTGCCTGATTATTTCAATTCTTTTAGCACGTCTCCGGAAGATCCAAGAAACGAGTTTAAAAAAAAACGGCAACCAGGAAATTGAAAACAGTAAAGAATAAGTCTTTATAGTTAATTTTAATTCAATTTATAACTAAATATGAAACCGGTAAAATCTACTTTTATCCAGGCCATGCGCTGGTTTGGGCCCAATGATCCCGTCAGCCTGGGCGATATCAGGCAGGCTGGTTGTTCAGGAATTGTATCAGCCCTTCATCATCTCCCTACGGGGAAAGTATGGCCGAAAGAAGAAATTTTACAACGAAAAAATGAGATCGAAGCTGGAGGGCTTGCCTGGGCCATCGTTGAAAGTGTTCCTGTTCATGAAAACATTAAAACCCGAACCGGCGATTACCAGGCATATATTGATAATTACAAAGAAAGTCTCAGGAACCTTGCTGCCTGTGATATTCGCATCGTCACCTATAACTTTATGCCGGTACTTGACTGGACCCGGACAGACCTGGCCTATGAGATGGCAGATGGAAGCAGGGCACTTCGTTTTGAAAAGAGTGCATTCATCGTTTTTGATGCCTTTTTGTTAAAACGGGCAGGCGCCGCGTCTGAATATACTTCAGCAGAACTTGCCGCGGCCAAATCACGCCTCAGCAATATGAGCGATGAGGAAATACATTTGCTGGAGAGAAATATTATCGCAGGGCTGCCAGGCAGTTCAGAAACATTTACGCTTGAAAAGTTCCAGCTCGCTTTGGACGCTTATGATGGGTTCACCGCCAGCACATTGAAACAAAACCTGGTTCATTTTCTGCAGGAGATAATACCGGTTTGTGACGAAGCGGGTATCAAGATGGTGGTTCACCCGGACGATCCACCCTACCCTATTTTAGGGCTGCCGCGCATTGTGAGCACTGCAGCTGATCTCAGGGATATTTTTATAGCAGTGCCTTCGTTGAACAACGGCCTCTGCTTTTGCACCGGTTCATTTGGTGTAAGACCCGACAATAATTTACCCGCCATGGTGAAGGAATTCGGCGACCGGATAAACTTCATCCACCTGCGCAGCACCAAAAGAAATGACGCGGGCGATTTTTATGAAGACAACCACCTGGAAGGAGATGTAGATATGTATAGCGTTGTAAAAGAATTGGTAACGGTTATGCATACCCGAAAAGTGGCCATAGCCATGCGGCCAGATCATGGTCACCAAATGCTGGATGACCTGCGAAAAAAAACCAACCCCGGCTACAGTGGTATTGGCAGGTTAAGAGGATTAGCAGAATTACGTGGCCTCGAAGAGGGCATACAAAGAAATTTACCTGCGTCAAATGATTAAGAAAAAAGTTTAAGCATACGCTGGGTAGTGCGGTGGGGTCCATTTGCTTTTACTCACGAGTTGCAAATAAATTTTTCAGGAGGGAGGTTATTCGTGAACACTGCAAATGGTGGCTTCGAAACAACCCACCAGCAGTAAGATTGGTGTCTATGCCGGTGGTAAAATACCTGTTTGAATTGTACTGGCCTTACTATTTGTAAATAACTATAGATCGCCGTCAATTCATCATCACCCATTCTCTTGAATGGGTTCCAGGGCATGGGACTTTTTGGTATTAATATGCCTTTACGAAAACGGTTATAAATTTTAAAAACGGTCAGCGTTTTTTAAGCAACTATCAAGCAAAACTCCCCCTCCGGTGCGAAGGGGAGCACTTTGATGTTACAATAAATTTTAAATATGGGTGCATTTAAAATTGTCGCATTAAAAAATGTTTAAATTTGAGAAACCAAACTACGAACCCATGACCGAAGCAAACTTTGTTGCCTTAGCTAAAAAGCGGTATGCTGAATTACAAGCTTTGAATAAAATTGACAATTTTTACGATTATGAAAAAGAGTTTGAGTCCCTCTGGCGTGATCTTGGCCGAGAAGTATTAGAAGCAAATATAAGTACAGTGCCAGCCGACAGGCGTAAAAAAAAACGCTTACCAAATTTGGGAAAGTGAGTATAAATAAAACGCATGCCTTTAGTGAAGGAGCAAATGGTTTTCAGATAAGTCCGCATTTGCAAGAGTTATTAGTTTACGCTGGTCAGTTAGATTGCTATGAAAGATGCAATGTAATATTGGAAAAATTTATTGATGTACAAGTGAGTGCATCGCAAGTGTATTTGGTAACAGATTGTTATGGCAAGGCAGCCGAAAAAGAAGTAAATGTTTGCCGGTCGCTAGAACCAGTAAAGAAAGAAGAAGTACTGTATGTAGAAGCAGATGGCTCAATGTTGCTAACCCGTGATGAAGGCTGGAAGGAAGTGAAAGTTGGCAGAATGTTCACGAGCGGCTCCTGCATTGATCCTAATGGAAAGCTAAGCTGGATAAGGCATTCGCAATATGTAGCCCATTTGGGAAACAGTAAAGTCTTTACAAAACAGATGGACACTTTAATAGAATCTTATGGAAGATTGGGAAAGCGTTTAGTGTTTATTGCTGACGGGGGAACGTGGATTAAAAACTGGATAGAAGATGCTTTTCCTGAAGCTGTATCCATATTGGGTTATTATCATGTTTGTGAACACCTGCATCAATTTGCAAGCACTATTTTTACAGATCAGGGGGCACTTAAAAAATGGACTGACAAACAAAAGGAACTCTTATTACAAAGTAAAGTAACAAAGGTCATCAGCAATATAAAAAGACAAAATTGTGAAAGCAAAGATGCCTTATCAATCATTAATTATTACGCCACCAATGCGTATAGAATGAATTACCAAGCATATAAATATATAGGAGATGGAATAATAGGTTCAGGTGCAATAGAGTCGGCGCACAGAACGGTAGTGCAAAAGAGGATGAAACAATCGGGGCAACGATGGAGTAACAAGAGTGCTCAAAATATGCTAAATCTAAGGGTACTATCAATGAATAAACAATGGGATAAAGTGGTGGCGTTAATTAAAAAAGCAGCTTAACTCCAATGCGACAATTTTAAATGCACCCTTAAATATTTACAACATGCATATAAATATTCGGTAATTTAACTTTGGGGCCATCCAGCACTTCCCTTATATACTTGGTGCAAAGTTCGTTGCTGTCAAATGATTTAAATTCTTTGCTCAGATTTTCCACGTTCTTTTTATAAACGGAATTGGCCAGCACTTCAGTAACAGCACGCTTTATCTCTTCTGCTTTGGGAGTTTCGGTTTTGAGATTAATGCCGAGCTTACAATAACCAATCCTGGCATTGATCTCATTTTTTCTCTCATGAACTCCTGCAGCTACAAACTGCAGGCGGTTTTCAATACCGAGCATTACATCCCCGTATCCTCCATTGGTGATATAAACATCTGCATAAGGCATTACATCCCCGAAGTGGATAAAATCTTCTATGATGATGTTTGGTTGCGGAAATCTTTTTTTAAGCTCCTGCGTTTGTGCGCCACCGGTAGTAACTACTACCAGCGATTCTGAATCTTTAAAGGCTTCCAGGGTGGGCACGATGATTTTCTCCGGGTCGCGTTCTACGGTTCCCTGGGTTACCAGCACAACATTTTTTTATTGATTCAGCCGCTTGTCGAACCACTCTGCCCTATCAGCATTAGATACCTATGGCAACAGTCCGCCGATAAAACGAATGTTTTGTCTAAGATCACTCCTGAATATTCAAAACCCGGCGTACCGCTTTGCAATAACAGCGTCGACTTTTTTACAAGCAAATCGAAAACAAAAGAACTCTTATGCGATATGCCGTTAACCTTCATCGCATATTTCAAGGCTTTGTTTTCCTGCCTGAATAAAATATTATCCGCGATAAAATGCAGGATGGTTTGTTTTATTTTACCTACAACAGTTATAGCAGGCGTTATGGCCAGCCCACCAGGAGCAAGTCTTTCGAATACTCGCTCAATGGAAATACGCCGATTGAAATAACGGGTATTTTCATTTTTTCTGTTATAAAGGGAATGCCTGGAAAAGCACAGTCTGTAATAACAACCTCAAAGGGTAAGCTGCGGTAAATATTGAGTATATCCGCAAAGTATTCCGGGCCGCGTTCAATAAAAAAATTGATGATATCAAAATTCAGTTTTTTGATGGGGCTTTTTATTTCCTTGCGAACAGGAAATATTTCATCCACATTTTTTCCATTTACCTCCATTGCATTTACAAATGGATAATAAGGTATGTCAAGTTTTTCAAGTTTATTTTCATAGGCGGCAGAACTATACCAGCGTACGTCGTAACCGATCGATTGTAGATATTTTGCGATCCCGGTAAGCGGGTTAAAGTGCCCGTCGGCAGGGACACATGCGAAAAGTATTTTTTTTCCCGACACTTTATTCGTGAATTTTTTGACTCATCCTGGCAAACCTTTTCTTTTTGCATAAGTAATATTTTAATGTTGTTATAATTACGCGCAAGTTTACAAGCCGTATTTTATGAACGAAAACAGCAGTGGATGAATTGAATAAAGAAATGAATGAAGTGCCAAACACCGCATGTTCATGGACCGTACCAACGTTATTACTCCTTCTCACCTTCGTGTACAAGGCAACAGGCCTCAATTCCCCGCAGTTTCATAACAGATTTGCACTAAACCCTATACTTCATTTAAAATTGAGGCCATATTGTATTTAAAATTTTATGCAAGTGTTTATTATATTTGGTACGGAAAAAGCAGAAAATCTTGTTAAGATTCATTTTTTTAATTATAATTATTGCTATAGTGACATCGGCATTGGGACAACTCATGCCCCAATATCTCTTTACCCACATTGCAAGCAGGGACGGTTTGGCATCGGATGAAACAATGGGTGTACAGCAGGATGAAAAAGGATTTATTTGGATTGCTACCTTGGACGGATTACAACGTTATGACGGTAACGGTTACTGACGTTTCGAAACAATGGGGATAAAAGCAGCTCGATTGTAAAACAGGTACTGCTGGATAAAAAACAACCGGTTGTGGTTGTGCTGCAGTGAAAATAAAGTTGGCTGGTTCAATGTATCGGATTTTACTCTTCATGAGGTCCGGATTGATTTTCCAAAAGGACTTGTAGAGAATCCCGAGGGGCGCTTTTTTACAGACGTTGAGGGAAAATGGAAAATTAGTCTCGCCCGGCCTTTGTGATGTATTCCCGCCTTCAATCGGTATACATCCCTTGTTAACATGGTGGGATGCGCCCTTGAAAAAGCCCTCAAAAAAATTTGAGGGCCTTAACACGATGTTCACAGGGCTTTTTATACAGGAAATTGGGATTTTATTTTGTACGGTATTAAGTATTTGTAGCCTCAGGCAAAATTTCTTCGAGTTTATTGTCAGTGACAAATTTCTCCCTTACCTGGGCAAATTCAGTATTCACGGCTGTAACCTCAACCAAAGCTTCATCAATCTTTTCATGTATATCTGGTAACCTTTTGTCTAAAAGGGTATTCCCAAGGTTGATGTTATCGGCTTCGAGTTGAGCGATCTTTTTCAATAAAGACGTCTGGCTGTTAGTGATATCTTCCAGTTCCCGGAGCATCTTATCCATCATGTGCATTTTTTCAATCTTATCCATATTATATTATTTTTTAGTTATAGCACTAATACAATGCCTGTTTTCGGATGGAGGATATTTAACGAGATAAAATAGCCCGTTTGCAGAATAATCCGTTAAATAATAAAGAGGTATCTAGACCTGAGTGAGGAAGGTATTGCCCATATACAAATTATATATATTTAAATACCTTTATAGACGCTACTGTAGGAAGTTCAGTTCGCATGATGCTATATTCTATATTTTAAATATCAAAGAGTTCATTACCCGGCATCACTTTCAAGTTATAAACCATAATCTATCATTGTGCGCATATCTTTACAGCATAGAGCAGTACGCTTTTGTTGGGTTATACATATATTTGGCGATACCGCTACATCTTTACAAAGGCGTACTAAAAGGAAGGAAAGTTGAAGGGTGACACAACAATGAAAAATAAAGTATGCCCTTAGTTATTCAACATTTTTAACCCATCGCTAAATTTTTTGAATTATTTGAAAATGTATCATCTATGAAAAGAAGCATATTATTATTGTTATTAACCGCGGTTACCATCCATGGATTCAGCCAGTTCAGCATAAGCGGTAACAAGCGTTTTTTAGTTAAGGATGGTAAACCATTTTTTTGGTTGGGCGATACGGGTTGGGAACTCTTTCACAGGCTTGATCGCACCCAAGCGGATACGTATTTGAAAAGGCGCAGTGAACAGGGCTTTACGGTTATACAGGCTGTGATATTGGCTGAAATAGATGGATTGCACGATCCAAATCCCAACGGCGATATTCCCTTGTTAAACGATGACCCGGCTACGCCTAATGAAAAATATTTCGAGCATGTAGATTATATAATTGATAAGGCCGCTTCCTATAATATCACTATCGCCGTACTGCCAACCTGGGGTGATAAAATTTTTAAGGACCGCTGGGGCAAGGGCCCGGAAATCTTTACGGAAGCAAATGCCGCAGAATACGGACAATGGCTTGCGAACCGTTATCAATCAAGAAAAAATATCATTTGGGTATTAGGTGGCGACCGTATTCCCCGCCATGAGGCGGATCTTGCGATCTGGCGTTCCATGGGTAATGCCATAATGAAAGCTACCGGCAATAAGGCCGTAATAAGTTTCCACCCACAGCCAAACAAGTTAGGCTCTGCGGAATATTTTCATAAAGAACAATGGCTCGCGTTTAATATGTTTCAAACGGGTCATTGCCGGGATGAAGCAGTTTACGAAAAAATACAGGCTGCCTATAAATTATTGCCTGTAAAACCTGTACTGGATGCGGAACCCATTTACGAAGACCACCCGGTATGCTTTAATGTGAAAGACCTGGGTACTTCCAATGCCTTTGATGTGAGGCGGGCCGCATGGCTGAACCTTTTTGCCGGCGCTTTCGGCCATACCTATGGTTGCCATGATATCTGGCAAATGAATTCAGCCAGGCATGAAGGGATCAATGGCCCGCATTTTAACTGGCAGGATGCGCTTGAACTTCCGGGTGCCAATCAAATGATATTTGTGAGGCGGCTGATGGAATTATTTCCGCTTGCCGACCGGGTGCCGGACCAGTCGCTCATTAAAGAAAATAATTATCCCGCAGCGGAAAGGATCCAGGCAGCCCGTGGTAAAAATTATTTATTAGTGTATAGTTCTACTGGCAAGACTTTTACCGTTACCATGGGCAAAATAGCCGGCAAAAAGTTGCAGGGCTATTGGTATGATCCCAGGAATGGTAAAACAACCATTGTTCCTGCCTTATTAAATTCGGGAACTAAGCAATTTACGCCGCCATCCTCCGGTTATGGCAAGGATTGGGTGCTGGCCCTATTTGATACAACTGCGAAGCAATACGAACAAACAGATCCGGATATGCCTAAAAAGTAAAATTGGGGTAACCGATCCTGGCATAAAACAAAAATTTAAGATCAATACCTTAAGGTTCTTTTCCAAAATATTTTGGTCATCCCACACTTAAAACGTTCCCGGTAAATATAACAGTTATGGGCACCTAAATTTTAATTGTTGCTATTGCGTTGGGGCCGCTTTTAATGCAGGCGCAAATACACACGGGTAAACAATTGTATGAGTTCGGTACTAATAGTTCACCACGCTGGAGTAGCTTCGAAAATATTACGGCGGAAAAGGTAAAGGAGGGATGGAAAACCAGGGGGCAATAGGACATCCTTCCCATGCCATTGCTGCGGGAGAAACAAAGGTGTTGTTAGACGTAAAAGGCCAGGGGATCATCAACCGGATCTGGATCAACCGTTAATGACCGTTCGCCACAGATGTTGCGTTCGCTGAAGCTTGAAATGTTCTGGGATGATGCAGCGAAACCCGCCGTGTCCGTTCCATTTGGTGATTTTTTTGGTATGGGGTCTTGGCAGAACCGCCACCTACCACAATATCTTTTTTGCCAATCCTGAAGGAAGGTCTTTTCAATGCTTTATTCAAATGCCCTTTAAAAAATCCGCCCGGATCCAGGTCACAAATGAATCAGGGAAAAGAATGAGCCATATATTTTTTGACATTATTTTTGAAAGGATCGCGGTGTGGAATCCCGCCTATTTATATTTCTACAGTTATTGGAACAGGGATACAGCCACTACGCTGGCGAAAGATTTTGAATTGTTGCCCCCGCTTAAAGGCAAGGGCAGATTCCTTGACGTAAACATAGGTGTAAATACAAACCCGGTGTACAAAGAGACCTGGTGGGGATAGGGTGAAGTAAAAATGTATATTGATGGCGATAAAGAATTCCCCACTTTAGCGGGAACAGGCACCTAGGACTATATCGGAACCTCATGGGGACAGGGTGAATTTGTTTATGATTATGCGGGTTGCCTGCTCGCATACAGAGGTTAGGTTGCCTGGGCTTTTTACCGCTACCATGATCCGGATCCGATATACTTTAAAACGGGTTGCAGGGTTACCATTCAACAAATGGGAGGCAACCGTAAAGAAAAGATAATTTGAATTGCAGTAGCAACAGGTACCGATAATACCGGTTGCGATTGACGATCTTACAAAAATCCATCGCTTGTATCAAAAGGACAATATTTTGCAACTCGACAGGAAGGGTTTACCTGAAGGTTTTGCAAATTTTTATCGCTCTGATGATGTTTCTTCTACCGCCTATTTTTACCTTGATAACCCTGGAGGAACTCTCCCGGAATTCAACCATGGACTATCCGTGTGAGCGGCATGAAAAAATAAATTTGGTACTTTACCTGGCAGGAATTTAACCAAACAATAAATTCCTGCTGACAGGAATATTGTGTTCTGCCTACGTAACCATAAGCAACAGGCAATTACCGCTATAGAATCAAATAACAGTAAGCAGTAACGAACGCAAATACGGCAGCTCAATATTTCAAAAACCCTTTAAAGCTTCAGGGGTATTCATCGCCCTCATTTGAATACAGCTACATTTTCGCACTACTACCTGCTTCGCAAAAATATACTGCTTTTTATCCTGTTTAATGTGTGAAACTGTAGCGCTAGTTTTTTTTATTGGATAAATATTTTTTCAACTACGGTGGATGCATCGCCTGAAACCCTTACTGTATAAACACCCGTGGCCAAACTGCCCAGGGATATTTTTATCTGCCCAAACTGGCCTGAAATATTTTTTTGCAGCAACACTGTTCCATTCATGTTGACCAATTCTAGGGAATTATATCCCTTTCCGGCAAGGTTAACATTCATGATCCCATTGGATATTACGGAAGGAACAATAAAGTTTTGACCATTGACTTTTAATGCCACCCGAACTATGCTGGAATAGGAAAATGATCCGTCAAGATCTATAATTTTTAACCTGTAAAAAACGGCCCCCCCGTTATTGACGGCATGAAGGAAAGTATATGCAGATCCCAGGGAAGTATTCCTCGCATTGACAGCCCCAACCTTTGTAAAAGACGTGCCGTTTATACTGTATTCAATGTCAAACTGCTTCATATTTTCTTCCATGGAAGTCTGCCAGTTTAAATTTACTCCCCCGCTTGTCAATGCACCGGTTAATCCCACAAAAGTTACCGGTACTGTTCCGGATGCAAGATGATATACAGCAGATGCCGTAAGCGATACAACATAGGCTTCACCGTTTTCAGTTTCGCCAAAATCTACAACACCGGAAGGAGTAAGGGTTTGTGTGGTTGTAGTGAAACCCCCGGCTCCATTGGAAACAGTCAGGTAAAACACGCCGGAATAAAAATCGGCGCTGATATTATACCCCTGGATCGATGGGTAATTTGTTCCCCTATAAACGATTCCACCGGTAATTGCAGCTGCAGGATTTTGTGAAGTGTAAGCATATGCCGGGAACAAATAATTGCCTATAGCACCGCAACCAGCAGTGTTGAACGGAGCATCTCCTTCATAACACCGCCAGCCATAATTTGTACCGCCTGTTGTTCCGGCGGTCCGGAAGTTGATTTCCTCAAATGAATCCTGGCCTACATCACCTATCCAGATATCATTGGTCAAACGGTCAAAGCTCCAGCGGTAGGGATTGCGCAGGCCGAGGTCAAATATTTCATTTCCGTATGGGTTACCAGCCGGAATCGTGTAATAAGGCGCAACAGCAGATGTGTTTACATTGAAGCGCAGCATTTTTCCAAGCAACACGGCCGTATTCTGAGCATTATTGGCAACATCTCCTCCCCCACCACCATCACCGGTGGTTAAATAAAGAAAACCATCATTGCCAAAATGAAGTTCACCTCCATTATGATTTGCGTAAGTTGGATGGGGTATGGTGATTAATATAACTTTTGATGCGGCATTAGCCATATTAGGGTCATTGCTTACCTGGTATCTTGCGACTTCGAGGCTGCCTGCACCATTCACATAATAAACATAAAATAATCCATTTGTTTCATAAGCAGGGTGAAAAGCCATACTCAGCAACCCTCTTTCCCCATTAAAATTTACATCAGAAACTGTAAGAAACACGGAGAGGAAATTAAAAGAAGCATCGTATGCGCGGATCGTTCCTCCCTGCTGTACGATAAAAACACGGTTAGACCCATCCCCTGCATTTACAAATTGAACGGGCGAACTCAGGCCTGTTTCAATCACAGGAGTTAAAGACAGAACGGGCTGCGCGTATGCATTTTTTGTAAGCATACTGCACAAACCAATAATAAGAAAGCAAGAGAAAGCACGAGGGAAGCAAGTGTAGATTTTGGTATCCATGTTTATAAGTTAAAGTATAGACACGGGTACAAACTATATGCCATCAAATTAAGAAAAATATTATGTGGCTATCAATAAATTTTACTGATGAGCAACAACACGGTAATTATTTAGTCCAGCTGGGCAGCTATTCTTGTGTGGGGCGCTTTGAAGAAATCACCCGGATATTTCCTGGCATACTTCCACAGGATACCGGCAAATTGTGTGTAATCCTTTAAATGTATACCACGGCTTTTAACTGCTACTATGAAAGCGAATCCGAAACTTACAGCAAAGTTTAAAAAACCAATAGCGGCAACACCTGCCAGGGTGTACCATATTTCGAAAGGGGTTACCTTATGGTTTAATCCAAAAAAGCCTATGGCGGTGTTTGCCGCAGAGATGGTAATGTGGCGGATATCAAAAGGGATGGCAAATGTTTTTCCTATGAACCCGGACATACCTAAAAAAAAACCCAGCGAAATATTACCTATCAATGAGCCTAAATTATTTTCGAGGTAATGGATGATCCGATACCTTTTTTTCTCGTTAAAATTCTTTTTGAAAGAAGAGACATTGCGTAGCCGGTCGGCTATTTTACCATACACCACATAATTTTCCACGTAACCCGCAATGAGACCGCTCAGAAATAAAAAGAAACCGGTAAAACAGGCATAAAACAATGCCATTGAATGAAAAGGCTGTTGATCGGTGAGTAATTTTTGTGCTCCTGCACCTGAAGCGATCATCGTTCCCGTGGCATTAAAAAAAAGCCAGGCAAGCAAATAAGTTAATGGAAAAACTACGACCAGGTTGCCTGTAAATGACGCAAGTTGTGTTCTGCTTACTTTTGCAATGGTGATGGCGAGGTTCCGGAGATCGGGTTCTTCGCCTACCTTTTGCGCATCAAAAGAACTTGCAACATTATTGGCTGTGTAAGCAGGTTGCTTGGTGGCTAAAGTTGAACCGGTATCCTGTATTAAAATAAAGCCAAGTGAATAATTCGCGCTGTATAGAAAGCCTTGCCAGAACGCAGCCAACCCCATTTTATCCAGCAGGTTCTTAATAATGCCAATAAAGGAAATAATGGTGCCGCCGCCGAGCGCACGCTGGAACATGCGCCAGAACTCCCGTTTTGTTGTACTGATAAACTTCTCCCCGGTTCTTCCTCCATGCTCCGCAATCTGGTATGCCAGGTAACTCGTATTTTCACTGAGAAATTCTTTTATTGAATTTTTCCGGTTTTCATTGTGCACTACCGTTTTAAAATATTCAACAAAACGCTCCGTATTAAAATTACTGTCCGTATCAAGCACATCCAGGATAATGAATTGCCGGTCGATCTGTTGCTGTAAGCGGGTTAAAATATAGGTCTGCGCCAGGCTGGTGCCATAAACCACGCGCTGGTCCCTTATCCACTGCATACTCTGGTTACAGTTGTGTAAGGCTTCGCTGATATTGGCAAGAAGAATACTTTTTGAGGATTCATCCAGCCCTGATTTATCGCGGAACAAATATTCATTTACTAACCTGTTTTGCTCAAGGAAAGGAAATATTGCATCTTCAGGATCGTCATACCGGAGGGTGATCTCTTTCTCCAGGCCCAGGGTAGTGATCCGGTAACTTAGTAGTTGCAAAGCCTTTTGCAACTGGTGTATCAGTGCTGGTTCTGTAAGGTTAATCTGTATCCCCAATCCTTCAAAAAATTGTATCCATAACTGCTTATCGATAGCTTCTACCCATTTATGATCCGACTGCCTGAAAAAAATCTTATTGATCACATACAGGAAATTATCAGGTGCCTGTAGCTCCGGAAGGACCTTGTGTTTGATTTTACCCAGTAATTCCTGCAGCAGGCCGCGGCTGCTCACAATACCATTTTCAGTAAGCGCAATTACGATGTTCGTCTTTAAAAATTGAGTAAGCAGCGATTTTCGCAGGCTGAAAAGAGAGGTCCTGTCCTGGCTAAGCTGGTATAACAATGCTTTGAACCGGAGTTCGGCCTGGATAGTATCGGAGGCATTATCAGGGCGTATCTTGCTGATCAGGTCAGCCAGGTACACCAGGCTACGGCTGGGCGAATGCAGGGGCAGAACCACTGCCTGTAGTTTTGAGGAAGGTGACGGGTTTGCGCTCTCCTTCTTTTTTCTGTTAATTCGCAGCATTTGGCAAGTGGCGTAAAGGCTTTAAGGTAATTGCTTAGTAATCAATCAGGACAAGGAGAATGTTTAAAATGTTGCTTCACATGTCCATTGCTTCAAAAATCATCTTATTTTTGTATCCTATTACGACAATGGCAGCATATTCCGATACAAAATATAAAGAAGAAAGCGATACGCTTACGGTTACAGAAGAGACCTGTACCCTTATTGTCTGGAACGACGAGGTAAATACTTTTGAATGGGTAATAGAGACGCTTATTGAAATTTGCGGCCATACACAGGAACAGGCGGAACAATGCGCTATTATCATCGACAGCAAGGGCAAATATGCCGTAAAAGAAGGTTCCTATGAAATGTTGAAACCCATGTGCGATGCAATTACGGATCGTGGGATAGGTGCTACCATTGAAGTTATTGCCAGTTAGCCGTACCCGTTTGCAATCCCCGCTACTTCACTGAAATTAATATCCCTTTTCCGGAATTGTTTTCATGCAAGTTTGCAACTAACAACTATTGCAGAATAAACCGGAATGCTGATATCTGCCCGGCAGAAGAATATTTCGCCTTACCAACGGCTCCTGCCGGTTCTCAATAATAATCCTGGTCCGGTTATGGGGTGCCGGGTGATTTTTTGTCCCGGCATTTGTGTTTCAAATCAGCATTGTTGCGTCGCACACTTCAACCGCATACCTTTGTGGTACTTTTACCGGCGCGTAGAAAGGAATTGAACCAGCATCTATCCGTTTCCTGGTGCGCGTTATACAAATTTATTTACAAAATGGTCTGGCTTAATGAAGACCTGGTTTTTCCCCGGTTGATCAGGCGAATAAAGAGGGCATCCTTGCTATTGGAGGCAACCTCGGCATCGAAAGATTATTGCTCGCGTACAGCAGTGGCATCTTCCCGTGGTATGAAGAGGGAGAACCGATATTATGGTGGAGCCCCGACCCTCGTTTTGTTTTGTTTCCTCCCGAATTGAAAGTAAGTAAGAGCATGCAAACGGTTTTGAATAATGGTAAATTCCGGTTCACCATCAACCGTGCATTTCCACAGGTGATCCGGCAATGCAAAACAGCTTACCGGAAAAACCAGGCAGGCACCTGGATATCGCCTGCTATACAGGAGGCATATACACAATTGCACCAGCGTGGACATGCCCACAGTGCAGAAGCCTGGTTAAACGGGGAATTGGCAGGCGGGTTGTATGGAATAAGGATCGGCAATACCTTCTTTGGAGAAAGTATGTTCAGTAAAGCAAGCAATGCAAGCAAGTTTGCCTTTATTAAGTACGTACGCCAGCTACAAAAGGAAGGTGTTACCTTAATAGATTGCCAGGTATACACGCCCCACCTTGAAAGCCTCGGCGCACGGATGATTCATCGGAAAAATTTTATGGCGCTGCTTGCAGAGAATGTATGATTGTCGCTTAAAAATCATTTCAAATCCAAGGGATAGGCAGCACTCATCAACAACTATTGAAGACTTAATCGTGTTTTTGAGGAACAGCCGTTTAAGAAAATTGGTGAAGGATATTTGCAAAATTGTCAAAGCCTGCAAATGAAAACAATTTATGTGGCGGGATAGGACGTGAGTACCCTTTTGGTACAGGGCAGAAAATAACAGTTTAAAGATTTACCCGTAAAATAAGCGCCTATTCTTAGTTGATAAATAAATCAATTACCAAATTTTTGCTTAAGGGCTGCCAGTGCATCATTCATACCGGGTTCGGTAACCTGTTTGCTGGATGTAAGTTTAGCAGGATCAAACTTCCCGGGATTAAACGGTTTTACGGAAGATTGCTTTTTTGCTGGCAAAGGCTGGGCCTGTTTAATGGATAATGCGATTCGCTTACGGACAGTATCCACGTTCACAACTTTTACAAAGACATGCTGGTTAAGTTTTAATGCTTCATTCGGGTCGCTGATATAGGTGTGCGAGATCTCTGATACATGCACCAGCCCGTCCTGCTTTACGCCAATATCCACAAAAGCGCCAAATCTTGTGATATTGGTAACTACGCCGGGCACCTCCATCCCTGCTTTTACCTCCGCAATGGAGTAAATGTTCGCGAACTCAAATGGCTGGCCTCCTCCTGGATCGAGTCCGGTTTTCGAAGTTCATTGATTATATCCTTAATGGTGAGGTGTCCGATCCCGGTGGTAACATACTTTTTTACATCCACTTTTTTCAACACCTCCTCTTTGCCTACCAGGGTATTTACATCCACGCCCAGGTCCTTTGCCATAGCTTCCACAAGCGGGTAAGCTTCCGGGTGTACTGCACTTTGATCCAAAGGCTGCTCCCCATCCTTGATTCGTAAAAAACCGGCACATTGCTCATAGGCCTTGGCACCCAGTCTCGGAACGTTCAACAATTGGCTGCGGCTGCTAAATTTTCCCGTCTCGTTTCTATACTTAACAATATTATCCGCCAGTGTACTGCCAATGCCACTCACGTAGCTTAACAGGTGCTTGCTTGCAGTATTTAAATTAACGCCTACATTATTTACACAGCTGATAACGGTAGCGTCTAAACGCTCTTTAAGCCTGTACTGGTTAACATCATGCTGGTACTGGCCAACACCGATACTTTTAGGATCAAGTTTCACCAGTTCGGCGAGTGGATCCATCAGCCTCCTGCCGATACTTACGGCACCGCGTACGGTAATATCTTCATCAGGAAATTCTTCCCGCCCAATCTCTGAAGCAGAATAGATAGATGCGCCGTCTTCGTTTACCAAAAAGACAGGCAAGCCCAGGTTAAGCTTTTTAATGAACTGCTCGGTTTCCCTCCCCGCCGTACCATCGCCGATGGCGAATATTTCTATGCCGTATTGCTGCACCAGGTTTTTAATTTTTATTTCTTCCGCGGCCAACCTGTTCGCTTCATGGGGAAAGACCAGTTCGGTTTTCTGCAACGCTCCTTTCTCATCAAGGCATACTACTTTGCACCCCGTGCGGTAACCGGGATCGATCGCCAGTACCTTTTTACTGCCCAGGGGCGGGCTCAGCAACAACTGCCGCAAATTTTCCGCAAATACGTTGATGGCATCCTCATCGCCTTTTGCTTTTAAAAGCGTCCGGAATTCTGTTTCCAGGCTGGGTTGCAGCAACCTGCGGTAGGCATCCTTTATTGCCTTCTTCAGCTGCTCAGCAGCAGGGCTTATGCCTTTCAGATACAGGCCTTCTATTATTTCGAGTGGTCCCTCCTCTGCAGGAGCAATGGCAATGCGTAAAAAACCTTCTAAAAATCCACGAAGTACTGCCAATATCCGGTGAGAAGGTATTTTATCTATCCGCTCCGAAAAATCAAAATAATCTTTGTATTTGACGGCTTCCGTTTCTTTACCAGTAACTACTTTGCTCTGCAGGGTGGCCTCGCTCCCGAACAATCTTCGCAACCTGGTACGTACCTGTAAATCTTCATTGACCAATTCCGCAATAATATCCCTGGCGCCCTGCAAGGCCGCTTCCGCATCCATTACTGTTTCATTTACGAATTTTGCTGCCTCAGAAATAAGGGCCATTTCCCGCTGTTCCAGTAAGAGGTTTGCAAGCGGTTCGAGCCATTTTCCTTGCGGTTTGCCCCCTGGTCTTTCTTTTCGGCTTAAAGGGGAGATAAATATCTTCTAACTCAGCCATCGTTGTGGCGCTATCAATTTTAGCCTGCACAGCCACGGTCATTTTATCCTGTTCTGAAATGGCTTTTTCTATAAATAATTTTCGCTCGGTAAATTGTTTTAGAAATTTAGCTTCATCCTGTATTTGCCCGATCTGCACTTCATCCAATCCGCTGGTTCTATCTTGCGGTAGCGTGCAATAAAGGGTACAGTACCGCCTTCTTCCAATAGGTTCAAGACCGCCGCAACCTGTTGTATTCTTATATTTAATTTATGAGCGATGGGTTGTGCAACGTCAGGCATAGTTTTTAATTTGGGTTGCGAAATTAGGGTGGGGCAATGAATAAAAAAATTTTCAAAGATTAAAAAAAACCGTAAGGTAGATTTCGATCCGGATAGGATAAAGGTCATGCATGAATATCCGTGCGTAATTAAATATTGAAACCATTGACAATCATTTACTGCCATCAACACGGTTATGTTCGATATTGGAGCACTATACTGCTAATGCATACTTCTTCCCGGGATTTTGTTGAACGAAGGAATAAATGCTGTTGCGGATGGTATCGTTATCGGTGTAAGGCACCAGTATATTTTTGAGTTCTGCGCAGCAGGTGACCTGCATAGATGATGGCAAATAACCCATTCCCCAAAAGCTTCCGCGCTCTACCAAAAGGCAAAGCTTCTCTTCTTTTTTTAACCCGTTGTCCATAACAGCGAAGGTGGGTAAATTTTCTTCAAGCGCCCGTATAGCTTTACCAATTTTTTCATTATAAACCGGCGGTGAATCGAGCAGGGCATAGTCGTTGTCAGTAAAAGGCGTTTTGTCGATAAAGCATAACTTTTCATGCAATCCGAATTCGGTTATCATTTTTTTAAGCATAACGAGCCCTTCATGCAACAAATTAAAACTATACAGCTGTGGAAGATTTTTTTCTTTCTGTCAATGGCCAGGCGAAGATAGCCACCGTTATCTTCAAACATGTACAGCGCAAATTTCTGAGCAGGTTGTTTCTGACTGTAATTATATTTCGGCCATAATCTTTTTATCTCAGTGCTTTCCAGTACCAGCGCTTCAAGCTCGGTGGCACATTCCTTATAACTTATTTTAAGTGATGGTACGTAAAAAATGCTGTCTCTTCCCCTGCGCGTCATTGTGTGTAAAATGACTGCTCACCCTCTTTCGTACATTTATCGCCTTACCTACATAAATTACTTTGCCTTTTGTATCATGAAAATAATAAACCCCCGGCCCGGAAGGCAGTTGCAGGATATCAGTTTTGGACAATTGGGTTGGCAGCCATTGTTCGGCGGATGTTTTTTTAAGCATCAGTTCAATATGGCTATCACCTCCGTTGTCAAGACAAAGTTCAAATAGTTTCACGGTAGCTTTGGCATCACCGCCTGCGCGGTGCCGGTTCTCGATAGGCAATTGAAGTGAGCGGCAAAGATTTCCCAAACTGTAAGAAGGCAAGCCGGGAAAAACTTTCCTGCTTAGTCTTACGGTGCATAATTTTTTGGCGGTTAGTTCAAGACCGGCAGCTTTTAAATGATGCCTGATAAATGAGTAATCGAAATTTACATTATGTGCAATGAAAATGTTTTCATTCAGTAGTTCAAACAAGGTGCCGGCAATATCGTTAAATCCCGGCGAGGATGCTACCATCGAATTGTCGATCCCGGTGAGCGCAGTGATATATTTAGGAATGTTCTGGTAAGGGTTTACCAGCGTTTCAAAATGTTTCATGATTCTTTTCCCATCATGTACGTATACGGCTATTTCCGTGATTCCGTGAGCAGAAGCATAACCGCCCGTCGTTTCTATATCTACGATTGCATACATTGGACATCAAAGCAATAATACTAAAGTAGTTAGCAATGAAATGAGTGCAGATTTTTGCCTGGTGTAATCACCCCGCAACTAAAGCCAAATAAACTAACAGTCATTAGTTTTTAACGTTATTTTTGTGTTTAATAATAATCTCAATATGCAGTTTCAACTTTCGGAAGAACACCTGATGATCCAAAAAGCGGCCAGGGATTTTGCAATGACGGAATGCCTGCCTGGTGTGATTGAAAGAGATGATCAACAGAAATTTCCACATGAACAGATTGAAAAATTAGCGGACCTCGGCTTTATGGGGATGATGGTAAAAACAGAATATGGCGGAAGCGGGATGGATACGATCAGCTACGTGATCGCTATGGAGGAGATCAGTAAGGTAGATGCGAGTGTTAGTGTATGCATGAGCGTTAATAACAGCCTGGTATGTTACGGCCTGCAGGAATATGGTACGGAAGACCAGAAGCAAAAATACCTGGTACCATTGGCGCAGGGTAAAAAAGAGGGCCGGTTGCATATTGGCGCTTTCCTCCTCAGTGAGCCGGAAGCAGGAAGCGATGCTACATCGCAACAGACTACCGCAGAAGATAAGGGAGATCATTATCTGCTAAACGGAACAAAAAACTGGATAACGAATGGTGGAAGTGCGGGTATATATATCGTGATTGCGCAAACAGACGTAAGTAAAGGCAGTCGTGGCATAAACGCATTGATAGTAGAAAAAAACTGGCCCGGGGTAGTCGTAGGGGCCAAAGAAAATAAAATGGGCATACGTGGCAGCGACACGCATACTATTTTATTCAATGATGTAAGGGTTCCTAAGGAAAACCGTATCGGTGAAGATGGCTTTGGTTTCAAGTTTGCCATGAAGACATTGGCCGGCGGGCGGATCGGGATCGCTTCGCAGGCCCTGGGCATTGCAAGCGGTGCTTATGAAAGGTCGCTGGCATACAGCAAGCAACGCAAGGCTTTTGGCAAAGAGATCATGCATCACCAGATCATTCAATTTAAATTGGCGGACATGGCTGTAAGAATTGAATGCGCCAGGCTGCTTTGTTTTAAATCTGCCTGGGAAAAAGATCAACAGTTAGACTATACGCTCAGTGGAAGCATGGCAAAAGTATATGCAGCGGAAACTGCCATGTGGACGGCAACGGAAGCAGTACAAATCCATGGCGGCTATGGATTTGTAAAAGAGTACCACGTTGAGCGGATGATGCGGGATGCCAAGATAACCCAGATTTATGAAGGCACGAGCGAAGTGCAACGGATCGTTATAACCCGGCATATATTAAAATAAGCCTGTTTCCACCGCCTCCCTCACTTTAAAATCTGCAGAAAAATAAAGTGAAACCTAACTGAAAGTTTGTATGAAATATTATGCCCGTCAACACTGAAAATTATCGATCACTACTTGCTGAACTGAAAGGCAAGGCAACCCTGGTAACAGTATCTAAAACCAAACCGGTTGCGGACATCCAGGAATTATACGATTTGGGCCAACGGGATTTTGGTGAAAATTATGTGCAGGAACTGGTTGATAAAGAAGCCCAGCTACCGAAGGACATACGCTGGCACTTTATCGGGCACCTGCAGCGCAACAAAGTAAAATTCATCGCCCCATTTGTATACCTGGTTCATGGTGTTGACAACGAAGGACTAATAAAAGAAATTAATAAGCAGGCCATCAGGAACAACCGGCAAATCGATTGCCTGCTACAGGTGCATATTGCTATAGAAGAGACCAAATTCGGGTTCGATGAAAATGAATTGAAACAGGCGTCCACATTTTGCAGGTCAGCGGAGTTAAAGAATATACATATTGCCGGGCTGATGGGAATGGCTTCCTTCAGTGATGATAAAAATTTAGTAAGGAGCGAGTTTACAATATTAAAAAAGTTATTTGACCAGGATGCACAATTTTCCATCTTAAGTATGGGAATGAGCGGCGATTACCCAATCGCAATGGAGGAGGGCAGTAATATGGTCCGCATCGGAAGTTTAATCTTTGGCGAAAGAAATTACAGCAAATAATCCCGATGTAATCATTGCTACGCATCGCGCCTTTCCGCCGGTTATATTGACGGCCATTGTAGAGGTGGTATTCAAATTCATTTTAAAAATGCACGCAACTTGTCATTCAATTAAAGATCAAATAAAAGTTTACTCTAAAACACGCTTTAATGGTATCCCTGATGTAGTATTTATGCCCTTCGGTATGTATCCTCCTGCCCCAGATTTGAAAAGGTAAACGCTGCAATCCAATTACGGGCAATACTTTGTTAAAGATTTAACAGCCAGCACATATACCGGGCATGGTATTGTACCGTTTGCAATTAATCAATAACTTTGATATGATTTATAATGTATCTATGCAGGCAACATTTGAAGCGGAAAAAAATAAAAAGGCATTAACTTATACGGTTATTATTTGTGGCGTATTATTAATCCTTGCATTTATTATCAGCTGGCCGATAATGCTGCCTTCCACACCCCCTTTGATCTCCCAGGACCTGATGGAAATAAACCTGGGAAACAATGAGGAAGGTTTTGGTTTGGATCAGCCGCTGATAAAAGGTGCAAGGGCACCGGTAAGGGAAGTTTCGGCACCGGCTCAAAAGGCAGCCGCCGCCAAAGATGAACCGGTTAAAGATATACAACCTGATGACAAGGCAGAAGAAGACGCGGCCCCTGTTGTAAAACCAAATAAACCCACACCGAAAGCAACTAATATCGCGACCGAGCCAAATACACGGCCTGCAAAAACAAATAACACCGCCCCTGTTGAAGCACCACCAACTCCCAAACCCCAAAAGCCCAGGATTACTTATAATGGTCCCGGTAATGGCACAGGTAATGGGGCAACGGAAGACAATGGGTATCGTTCCCAGGGCAATAAGCCAGGCGGCAAAGGTGATGCAGGCGACCCTTCCGGTAAACCGGACAGCTATGGAAACAGTCCGGGTGGCAGAACCGGCGGTCCGCGGGTAATAGGAAACAGGAAAATAATTAAATACTATTCGTTTACGGGCGACCTTGATAAAGCAACCGTTTATGCCACGGTAAGAGTGTCACCTGCCGGCACCGGCACATTTACCGGTTTTGGTAAAAACTCCACCACGCGCGCGCAGGCCTATGCAAACGCTATCATTCAATATCTCAGGAATGTGCAGTTTGATAAATCCAATGATGAAAGTACGGTGACTGTTCAATTCAATTTTAATGTACAGTAATTGAAAGCTGGGAAATGAGTAAGTTTGAGCCTGTATCAATTTTTACACCCTAATTATAATATCCGGAAGTTGGTTCATTCTAACAACATAACATTACTATTGCCAGGGTCGTACTTCGCCAGCGTCCTATTCCACAATCCCCGATATCAACATTACTATATTTGCAGTAATGACCTACCAGGAGACCATTGATTACCTGTATGCCCAACTGCCTATGTTCAGCCGGATAGGGGCCGCTGCTTATAAAGAAGACCTGCACAACACTATCAGTTTGTGCAATGCGCTCGATAATCCACAAAACAAATTCAGAAGCATACATGTTGCCGGCACCAATGGCAAAGGAAGTACCAGCCACATGCTGGCCGCTATTTTACAACAGGCCGGTTACAAAACAGGTTTGTACACCTCCCCGCATTTAAAAAATTTTAAGGAAAGGATAAGGATAAACGGGCAGATGGTTGATGAATCTTTTATCGTTGATTTTGTAGAGCGAACCAAGGTATTAACGGAACAAATACAACCTTCTTTTTTTGAGCTGACAGTGGCCATGGCATTCGAATATTTTGCCCTGCAAGAGGTGGATATCGCCATTATTGAAACCGGCCTGGGAGGAAGATTAGACAGTACGAATGTTATCACCCCGATCCTTTCCGTGATTACAAATATCGGGTATGACCACATGAATATTTTAGGCGATACACTGGAAAAGATCGCTTTTGAAAAAGCAGGTATCATAAAACCCTCCGTGCCCGTGGTAATTGGTGAATATATTAACGAAACCAAAGCAGTTTTTATAAAAAAAGCTACGGAATGTAATGCGGCCCTACACTTTGCACAGGAGGAATATGAAGTTCGTAATGTACATCCAGCCGCCGCACAATTACAGTGCGATGTAAAAAAATCAGGTAAAACCCCGGTAGAAAGAATTTCGCTCGACCTCGGGGGATGGTATCAAACCAGGAACTTACGTACCGTTTTAAGCGCAGAAGATATATTGTTATCGCTGGGTTTTATCATTCAAAATCAACAGAAAAAATATGCACTCGCCCATGTGAGAAAACTAACCGGATTGGAGGGGCGATGGGATATTATTTCAGAAAATCCGTTGGTTGTTTTAGATGTGGCGCATAATGAAGACGGCATCAGGCAGGTACTGGACCAGGCGCTCCGTTACACAGACACAAGCAGTGAAGGCGGTGTAGAAAGCAACCTGTTTTTTGTTATTGGAATGGTTAAGGACAAAGAGGTTTTAAAAATGCTATCCCTTTTGCCAAAACATGCCCGGTATTATTTTACCGCCGCGCATTTGCCCAGGGCTTTGCCAGCACCGGAACTAAAAGCAAGGGCCGAAACATTTGATTTAAAAGGAAATGCTTTTGAGGATGTAAATGAAGCGCTTCGCTCAGCCAGGAAGGATGCCAGGGAGAATGACCTGGTAATAGTTTGCGGAAGTATATTTCTTATCGGTGAAATTGCGGACTAACAGCATTACCTTTCTTAGCAATTCGATGTGCAGCTCTATTGGCGGTTACATTTTGAAGATACAAGGTTTTTGGTAAGTATGCTGCAAAATATTAAAAGCGATAATTACTTCATTATTTGCCATCAATTTTTTGAAAAGCGTATACCAAACAACTAACGTGAAGGGCTTGTGGGATTTTATTAGCCAGTAACATTTCCCTCAGCTCTGCCAACGGCACAAACAGTATTTCTAAATCTTCGCTATGATCTAAATTTTGGGAGGCCACCTTTTTGCCCCCCCGGGCTAAGTACAAATATGTATACGTATTTAATACCCCGGGGTTAGCAGCCACTTTGCCAAGATATTCAACCGAAGAAAATTCGTGCCCTGTTTCTTCCAGCAGTTCCCGACGCGCAGCACCGGATGGCTCCTCTCCTTCATCAATAAACCCTCCGGGAAGTTCAAGGATCGTTTCGGCTATCGGATGACGGTACTGCCGGATCAAAATCGCGCGGCCATCTTCAGTTATCCCCAGTGCACAAACAGTTATTGGGAGCTCGACTACATAATACGCTTCAACGATCTTTCCGTCGGGCATTTCGCACCGGTCTTTCCTTGCAGTAAAATAAGGGTGTGCTGAAATATATTCGGAAGACAATGTTTTCCAGTTCATGCTGTTAGTTATTGGTTATGAAAACGGGCTTTGGTGAGCAGTAAAACGTGTGCAGAATAAACCATAACTACCCCTTACCAGTTCATTCTTTCCCGCAGGCGCGTTACCTGGGCTACATGATGCCGGCCTATGCCAGGCGTAACTCCCCAGCAAATACCACAGGGTTAATTCTTTTTTAAGTTCCGGATGAAAAACGGGCCGGTTCCATTCCTCTCTTGAAATTATTTTTAATATTTCCACCCATCTTAAATGCAATGCATGCAGTAAAGTAAGTGAAATATTGACCGCCAGGTTTTTTGTATCAATCAATTCAGCCCAGGCTGCCTCGTCATACGGTTTGATCGTCGGGTTATCTTCCGTAAGTCCGAGCTTAAAACGAATGTATGCGTTCATATGGCTGTCCGCTACATGATGTACTAACTGTTTAACAGTCCACCCCTCCGGCCGGTAGCGGGTGTTCAGCTGGTGCTCATCTAAATTTAAAATGGCATTTTCAAGATGCTGGGGTAAAAATGTAATATCAATCAACCAATCCTGCAACTGTTTTTCAGAGAATGGCTGCGGTTCATATTTACCAAGTGGATAACGAAGTTCTTCCATGGTTACTCTGGTTTAATTGATTCAGTTACTCCCGCAGGCTTGATTGCCAACAGTTCCATTTCAAAGATCAATGTTGAGCCGCCCGGTATGTTAGCGCCGGCGCCCCTGTCCCCATATCCTAAATCGCTTGGAATGAAGACCTTCATCTTATCCCCGATGTGCATTACCTGTAATATTTCCTTCCAGCCCGTGATTACGCCGTTGACGGCAATAGAGAGGGGTTCTCCCCGGTCATATGAATTATCAAATTTTTCACCATTGATCAAAGTACCCGCGTAGTGCACCACAACAGTATCCTGGAGCCTGGGCATTGGTGAATTTTGTTCGCCTTTTTTCAGCACTTCATACTGTAAGCCATCCGGCAGAGTGATAACCCCTTCCCTTTTCTTATTCTCTGCTAAAAATGCAGTTCCTTTTGATTTTACCGCCTCGTTGATCTTCGACATATTTTCCCTGATTTTTTCCTGGATGCACAAATTTGCCTGCTGGTCATTCATCAAAAAGGTCTTTTTGATAAACACATCATCAAGTGCCCGTTGCATGGCAGCATTACTAATCTTATTGATACCCTGCTGCTTCAGATTGTTGGCAATATTTAATCCTAGTGCATAACTGAAGGAGTCAGTTGAATTCCTTAAAACTGACCTCGGTTTTGCAGTAACGCCCGCCGGGTTAACTACCTTTAATTTGGGTTTCTGGGCCTGAACTGATATGCTCACTGCCAATGAAATACTAATGACTAAAAAAAACTGATTCATTTCAAATGTTGTTTTAATAATTTGTATAATATTCTTGTGTACTCAAATTAGTCGTCTCTCATTTCCTTACCTGTAAGATAAATAAAAACATCTTCGAGGTTAGCTGATTTCACCGGCCTTGGCTTTTCAAAACCGGTGGCAACCAGGTCATCGATCATTTTATCAGGTGAGGCCAGTGCTATTATTTTTCCTTCATCCATGATCGCTATACGATCACACAATTGCTCTGCCTCATCCATATAATGAGTTGTAATTATGACCGTGGTACCTTTCTCCCTGATATCTTTTATTAATTCCCAGAGATTTCTGCGGGCTTGTGGATCAAGGCCCGTAGTTGGCTCATCGAGAAAGACGATTTTAGGTTTATTGATGAGTGTAGTAGCAATTGAAAACCGTTGCTTTTGGCCTCCACTCAGGTGCTTGTATTTATTTTTGGCCTTGTCTTCAAGGTTCACCAGCTTTAATAAATCCATCGGCTGCACCCGCTGGTTATACAATCCCGAAAATAAATTGATCAGTTCAAGGAGGTTCAATCCCGGGTAAAAGCCGGAAGTCTGCAACTGGACACCGATTATTTTTTTAATGTGCTCTTTTTGGTTGTCAAGGCTATAGCCGTTAACGGTAACTGTTCCGCTTGTTTTCGGGCGCAATGTTTCTATAATTTCAAGCGTGGTGGATTTTCCTGCACCATTAGGGCCGAGCAAACCGAATATTTCCCCCTGGTATACATCAAACGAAATACCTTTAACCGCTTCAAAAGAACCGTAATTTTTTTTTAAATTACCTACCGATATGATCGCCTTCTCCATAATTATTTTAATAATTCTCCTGAAATCCCATTGCAATTTACACACGATCAGGCAATGACTTTCTAATAGTACGCTTCTTCTGTTTATTTTACCTTCTCATAAAAGTTTCGCCTGTGTTTCATGAGAAGGGCGCCTACATTACGCTTCACTGCCAATGGTGCGCAACTAATACCATGCCGCAGTATGCCCGAAACCTTTTATCGCCGCAAATAAGCTGGTTCTTCACTTTTCTCGCATGCAACACCTTGTTACTCCAGGAACCCAATATGTAATTCCAGATTTATTACTTCGATTCCTGATTGCAAGAATTTCGTATACGGAAAAAGTTATGATCCATACCTTTAGCAATAAACCTGCCTTGTCGCAGGATCTTGTACGCTCCTGTATTTACAATCCTTGGTTATACGCATACTTAATTTTCTGATTGCAAAATTTAGAATTTAGATTTGCGGGGCAAATGTAATCACATTATCGAATAGGAACTTCTTTACCAGGTCGTTGAGAGGAAGATACTTCAAAAGAATGCCAGTCTAAAATATAATAACGAAGCAGGTTTTTGACCTGTGCCGGGCTTTAACACAGCATTCAATAGATATATTAACGCAATCTTTACAAGCATGTTTAAAATTAGCCCTTTACACAGGTGTATTCGTTTAAAATTTAAATTTATTCAATGAAGGTTTTTAAGTTTGGTGGTGCAAGTATCAGCAGCGTTGAAAGGATCCGGCACGTTGGTAATATAATCCGTTCTTTCCGGGGTGAAAAATTACTCATCGTTATTTCAGCCATGGGAAAAACCACTAATGCGCTCGAAAAAGTGGCCGAAGCGTTTTGTACAGGTAACAAGGCCGGGGCCCTGTCCTTATTTAACCAGGTAAAAATTGAACATACTGAAGTTTTAAAACAATTAACCGGGCAATCGGATCAGGGGCTAACCGATATTTTCACCGAAGTAGAATGGCTGCTGCATGATAAACCGGTGAGGCAATATGATTATTATTACGACCAGATAGTATGTTGCGGTGAATTACTGAGTACGGCGATTGTCAGCAGTTTCCTCAATACGGTTGATATAAACAACGAATGGGTGGATGTAAGGGATATTGTAAGAACCGATGATAATTTCAGGGACGCCGTTATCGACTGGAATTTTACATTACAAAAAATGCAGGATGTTGTGTTGCCGTTGTTTGATACTTCCGGCATTATAATCACACAGGGCTTTATCGGGGCAACGGATGAAAATGAAAGCACCACACTGGGGCGGGAAGGAAGTGATTATAGCGCCGCCATCTTTGCCAATATGCTGGACGCTGAAAGTCAAACTATCTGGAAAGATGTGGAAGGTGTAATGAATGCCGATCCAAAGCTATTTCCTGAGGCACGCTTTATAAGCAGGCTGAGCTACCGGGAAGTTATAGAAATGGCCTATTACGGGGCCCAGGTTATTCATCCAAAAACCATCAAGCCTTTACAGAACAAGGGCATTCCCTTGCATGTAAGGTGTTTTTTAAACCCGGCCTCGGAAGGAACGATCATCAGCAACAAGGCTGTTCACGAATTACCGCCAGTTATTGTCGTGAAACCTAAACAGGTTTTGATGCAGCTCAGTTCCCGTGATTTTTCATTTGCAGAAGATCGGATGGCAGGCAGGTTCCATGAATTATTATTGGATTGCCGGGTAAGGCCAAACCTTTCCCAAAACGGGGCAATCACCCTGCTTTGCTGCCTGGATGACATTCCTTTAAAAATCGAAAAGCTTGCGTTGGCGGCAAGTGAATTTTTTGATGTTCAGGTTGAAGGAAATTGTACATTGCTGACCATACGGCACTACGACGAGGCTATCATTGAAAAATTAACTTTGGGAAGAACACAGTTACTCAGTCAGAAAACACAGGAAACAATACAACTGCTGCTGAAAGATATTTAGTGCGTTTAGAATTATTATACCCTCACTTTTACGCCTGGCAAGAATGCCCGGCGTTCAATTAATGATGTACTGCCCGTTTTTTTTAACCAGGATGACAGGCAACTGCTTCTTTGTTTCAAAATAATCAAATGCAGTTTTTAAAGTTATGGCGAAGGCCTGCAACGATTGGTTTTGTTTCGTAGCCTGTGCCATGTACTCAAAAGATTTTTTTACATTGTACCTGATAGGAAATACATGTACCGGGATAAAATCCTGCCCCATTTCTTTAACCTGTGATGCCAAAACATACAACTCCTCGATGGGGAAATCGGTGATGGCGATGCAACCCGTAGATACACAACTGCCATGAATATAAATATTATTGCCGGGATGAAGCGAATCACTCAGTAATTTATCGGAAGCATTCGGATAGTTTAATCCTAAAGCCAAATGATAATTACTGTTGGGATTAAATTCATTAATATAATAAAAACCTTCAGGCACCTGGTAATCCCCTTCCATCCGCTTTGGGCCCATTGTTCCGCTTTGCATGCAAACCTTATAGGTCTTAAAAAGTTTATAAGTATTTTTGTCGCCCTCTTTAATCCATACTTCCAACTGCCTGTCGAATTTAAAGCTTCGCAGGTATAGCTCCTGAGGAGGCCACTGCAACTTCTTATCCTCAAATTGTTTTCTAAGTGAATCTTCAACCTTAGTAAATATTTCTGGCAGCTTACCCGTAGATTTACCATAATTGATGTAAGATGTTTGTGAAACCACGGCACCTGGAGCAAGAAATGCAAAAACACAGGTTAAAAAGAAAATAAAAAAACGGGAGTTCATTAATAATAATTTGACGTCATTATTGAATAAACGTAAAAGTAACATTTTTATTGAAGTTCGATTTGTTAAAAGCCCTGTTTAATGAAAATATAATGCTTACACAATTACAGGCACGAAGGGTTTTTAGTTATACTATTACGATGCTGGTCCCCGATTCTTTTCAGAAAGGTACCACGCGTGATTCCATGATTTTAGCTCCTTTTTCCTTTATAAATTTCCGCGGGCATCCTGCTCTCTTTCCAATGCTTCAAACAAGGCTTTGAAATTTCCTTTTCCAAAACTTTTGGCCCCCTTGCGTTGTATGATCTCAAAAAAAACCGTGGGCCTATCCAGCAACGGCCGTGTAAAGATCTGTAATAAATATCCCTCTTCATCCCGGTCGATTAAAATCCCCAATTTACTCAATGGCTCCAGGTCTTCCTCTATTTTACCAACCCTTTCCAATACATCATTGTAATAGCTATCGGGTATCTTTAAAAATTCAATACCGCGGTTTTTAAGTTCTGTTACCGTCCTTACGATATCTGAAGTGGCTATCGCTACATGTTGCACGCCCTCCCCATTGTAAAAATCAAGATATTCCTCCACCTGGCTTTTCCTTTTCCCTGCAGCTGGCTCGTTGATCGGGAATTTAACATACCCGTTGCCGTTACTCATCACTTTACTCATCAGGGCAGAATACTCGGTTGAAATATCGTTGTCATCAAAGGTCAGAATATTGCGAAACCCCATCACTGTTTCATAAAATGAAACCCAGGGGTCCATCTGGTTCCAGCCTACATTTCCTACGCAGTGATCCACATATAAAAGCCCTGTTTCAGCAGGATTATAACCGGATTTCCATGCTATAAAACCGGGCATAAAAATACCTGCATAGTTCTTTCTCTCGATAAATAAATGTACGGTATCTCCATAAGTATGGATGCCGCTGATCATCACTTCGCCATCCTCATCCTTCAGCGAAAAGGGCTCCATATAACTTTTCCCACCGCGGCTCGTAGTTTCGTTCCAGGCCCCGGCTGCATCATCCACCATTAGCGCTAATACCTTTACACCATCACCATGTTTTTGAATGTGATCTGCTATGGCATTGCCTGGCTTTAGTGGTGTGGTTAAAACGAATGTCAGTTTATTCTGACGGATCACGTAACTGACCTTATTGGTCAAACCAGTTTCCGGGCCCGCATAGGCGAGCGATTGAAAACCAAAAGCCGTTTTATAAAAATGGGCCGCCTGTTTGGCATTGCCTACATAAAATTCGACATAATCGGTACCCAGCAAGGGCAGGAAATCAGGCTCAGGAGAGTAATTATCCCCGTCCTTTTCGAACAGTGTTTGCATATAGATGGATTTATCCTGGTTAAAAATTTTGTGGTAAATTTTAACGCAACGTATCCATGGCCAAAGCCAGCAGGAGTAAATTATAGCTGGTTCGCTTGTCGGGGAATATTTTATGCGGGTAATCGGGAAGCATAGCGGAAACTTTACATGATAATTACTATGATAAAATGAACCAGTATTTGCTATCTCTAATTGAACGGCTTCGGTAAATAACCGTTGCAATAGCTGATAACAAAGATAACGAAAGTTGCAGCCACATCATCAGTAGATTCTATATTTGCGCTATGAAAAAAATTGGAATTCTCGGCGGCGGGCAACTCGGCAGAATGCTGTTACAGGCGGCGATCAATTATCCTGTAGAAACATTTATAATGGAAAGTGACAGTGAATGCCCGGCGGCTCATTTGTGTCATCATTTTATCCAGGGTGATATTACCAGTTTTGATGATGTCTATAATTTTGGCCAGGGACTTGATGCACTTACGATCGAGATAGAAAGTGTAAATGAAGATGCACTTGAAAAGCTCGAAAGTGAGGGGGTAAAAATTTACCCCAAACCTGCAGCCCTAAGGATCATAAAAAATAAAATCCTGCAAAAACAATTTTACAAGGATCACGAAATACCTTCCAGTGATTTTATTATTACGCAGGACCTGTCCGAATTAAAACAACAGGAGAATTTTTTACCCGCCGTACATAAAATAGGCATGGGCGGTTACGATGGCAGGGGCGTACAAATAATTACTAACAAACATGACATTGAAAAAGGTTTCGATGCACCGGCTGTGTTGGAGAAGATGGTGAAAATAAAAAAGGAAATCTCGGTGATAGTAGCCGTAAATGATAAAAAGGAAACAAGGGTATATCCTGCCGTGGATATGCTTTTTGATCAGCGGCTCAACTTGCTGGAATACCAGGTGAGCCCGGCGGATTTGCCAGAGAATTTACTATGGAAGGTTGAAGCCATTGCTATGAAAGTGGTAAAGGAATTGAATAGCCCCGGGATCTTTGCCGTGGAAGTTTTTGTTGATACAACAGACAATGTATTTGTAAATGAAACAGCCCCCCGGGTACACAACAGCGGACATCATTCCATTGAAGCAAATTATTCTTCCCAGTTTGACATGTTGTGGAGAATAATGCTTGATTTTCCGCTGGGAAGCACTGAACACATATTACCTGCGGCTATCGTTAACCTCGTGGGCGCGGATGGATTTTCAGGAAAAGTCCACTATGAAGGGCTGCAGGAGATTTTGAAGATAGAAAATGTTTTTATCCATATTTATGGTAAAAAAGAAACCCGGCCGGGACGTAAAATGGGGCATATTACCATTCTCAGTAAGGAAAAGCAGGAATTGATACACCAGGCCAACCGCGTAAAAAATACGGTGAAGGTAGAGAGCAGGTGATGTTGGTAGGATGATGCCGTACTTTTAATTTTATATTGAAGGAAGAGGAGTAAAATTGCGGGCTTTATTTGAATGAACGAATTTAATTACCGGCCACTGTTCTAAAACACTGCACCCCTACAAGGCCAGTTGGTTTCCCAGCCGCTTTAATTCTATTTCCGCAAACTTGGCGGCAAAGTTAAGATTCACCAGCCTGTAACCGGATTCTTCAAAACTTTGCTGGGCATTCTTCACATCTACAATGGTGGCCTGTTTAAATTCGAAACGCTTCAATGCCAGTTCAAGTAATTGAGAAGACAATGTGTAGTTATTTTGTTCGTTTTCCAGTTGCCTGATTGTTGAGGCATAGGATTGATAAGATTTTACTACCTGCGAACTGTAATCCCTGACAAGTATTTGCTTATTCAAATCTGCATTTCGCACATTGATCTCGGCTACTTGCTTTTGTCGCCGGAATATTGAACCGTTAAAAATGGGGATGCCAATTGTAAAACCGAGTGAGGGGCCATAATTCTGGTTAAGTGAAAATTGCCCTGCAGCCGCCTGGTTGCGGGTAAAATTGTAACCGGTGTTTGCCCTGACTGAAGGATATCTAAGGGCCGCGGTTTCTTTAACGATCAGCTCATTGATCCTTACCTGGTCTTGCGAAGCTATTATATCCGGGTTTTTATGAAGGTTATTTAATACCTCGTCCAGTACCAACGTCCTGTCTACGAGGATCGTATCTGAAATATTGATCAATGAATCAGGCCGGAGGGTGAGCTGCCGGAGTAACTCTGTTTTTGCCTGGTCGATGATCAGCTGCTGCGATATTTGTTCCTGCAACAATGCATTCAGGTCGATCTGGGCCTGGAAAAGATCCGCATTATTGGCCAGGCCCACGCTTTGTCTTGTCTGTACGATTTGTAACTGCTGCCCCGAAGCATCGATCGATCTTTCAATGGTCTTTAAATAACTTTGCTGGCGAACAATATCGTAATAGCTTGTCATCACCCCGCTGATAATATTCTGGATCTGTGAGTTGAGTATTTCCTGGCTTTGTTTCTGCAATTGCGCCAATCGGTGCCTGGTTGCCACTACCCTGTTTCCGTTATATAGGAGTATGCTGATAGCAAGATTTGAATTGAGGTTATTGGTAGCAGCCGCATTCCTGAAAATTGAAGAATCACCCGTGTTAAACTTTTGGTTGATACTTGATATTTGCTCATTATCCGATAACGTAGCGGTTACAACGGGAAGCCCGCCGGCAATCCCCCTATTATTCAAGAGCGTATTTGCTTCAACGGAATTGTTGGCCAGTTGAATGTCCAGGCTATTTTTCAATGCGATATTAACGGCATCGGGTAAACGCAATACTTCCTGCCCGGTGCCTGAAATGGAGATCATCAATAAGAAAAAATATATGACCGCTTTTATTATCATTGTAAAATTGTTGATTAACCCTGATCGCAGCTTACTAATGCTGGCTATTTTGATTTTATTATTCCCCATCACCGGGATGCCTGCTGAACGATTTTAAACCTGCCCAGGTGTTTCTTCTATTTTATTTTCCACTTCAGCCGGGGTATTTCCTGTTTTTTGTTTACGTGACAAAAAGGTATAGATGGCCGGAATGATAAACAATGTAAGTACCAGTGAAAAAACAATTCCCCCAACTACCACGATCCCCAAAGGTACCCTGCTGCTGGCTGATGCGCCCAAACCCAGCGCGATAGGCAATGCACCTAATGACGTTGCCAGGCTGGTCATCAAAATAGGACGTAAGCGCTGTTGGGCAGCTACGAGTACGGCTTCCACCCTGTCAAGGCCCTGCTCTCTTTTTTGATTGGCGAATTCCACTATCAGGATACCATTCTTTGTTACCAGGCCGATCAGCATGATCATTCCGATCTCGGAAAAAATATTCAATGTTTGACCGAATATAAACAGGCTCAGCAAAGCTCCCGCCATCGCCAGCGGTACAGTAAGCATGATGATAAAGGGATCGACAAAACTTTCAAACTGTGCAGCCAGGATAAGGTAGATCAGCATCAGCGCCAATCCGAATGCAAAAGCAATATTGGAGGAGCTTTCGGCATAATCCCTGGATGGGCCTGTTAACGAGGTCTGGTAACTCTCGTCCAATAGTTTTTCCCTATCGCATCCATTGCTTTCACGCCATCGCCGATCGTTTTGCCCTCCGCCAGGGAAGCCGAAATTGTTGCAGATTTATATCGGTTATAATGAAACAAGGTTGCCGGGCTGCTGCTTTCATCTAATTTTATCACAGCGCTAACCGGAATATTTTCTCCCCGGTTGTTACGAACAAACAGTTTTGTAATATCCGTGGGTTCACTGCGATCGCGCCTGTCTACCTGGGCTATAACGGAGTACTGGTATCCCTTCATTATAAAATAAGCCAGCCTCCCCCCGCTAAAAGCAGATTGCAGTGCAGCCACAACCTCCTGTGAGGACAGGCCAAGATCCTTTATCTTTATCCTGTCCAGTGTTAGTTCTACTTCCGGTTTATTGAATTTAAGGTTTACGTCAACATTGGCAAATGTTTTATCTTTTCTTGCCTCTTCCAGAAATTTAGGAATTACATCCTTTAGTTTTTCCAGTTCTTGATTTTGCAACACATATTGTACGGGTAACCCACCCCTGGAACCGGCACCCACCGCAATGGTTTGTTCCTGTATGGCAAAAATCCTGGCTTCATTGAAACGGCTTAATTTTTTTTGAAGATCATTTGCTATTACCGCCTGCGACCGGTCGCGCGACGAGGAACCAACCAAACCCAACCTTGGCTGAGAGGTATTGACGGATCCTCCTGCCGGAGTCCTGGCAAATACAAAATCCCTTTCTGGCACTGAGTCATACAAGTAATTGCTGATCTCGTCCGATATTCTTTGCATGCTGCTATAACTGGTACCCTCTGCCCCGGTGACTGTAAAACGAACACTGTTCCTGTCTTCCAGGGGTGCTATTTCGGATTGTAAACCGGTCATGATAAGTCCAATCATAACAACACAAATTGCCACTACTACCCACGATAGCCATCGTACTTTTAGAAAGACCTTTAACCATCGCTGGTAACCATTTTCCATGCCGATAAAAAATGGTTCTGTTTTCATATAAAATTTACCATGCCCCGCCTTTTTCCTGTTTAGCACCACATTTAAAACAGGCGTAATTGTAAGCGATACCAGTGCGGATATAAGCACCGCTGCCGCGAGGGTTACACCGAATTCGCGGAACAGGCGGCCAATGAACCCTTCCAGGAATATAACCGGTAAAAATACCACTGCCAGCGTGACAGAAGTAGAAATAACCGCAAAAAAAATCTCTTTGCTTCCCTCTAATGCTGCCTGGCGGATCGGCATTCCCTTTTCAAATTTGCTAAAAATATTTTCTGTTACCACGATACCATCATCCACTACCAGCCCCGTAGCCAGTACAATACCTAACAAGGTTAATATATTGATGGAGAAGCCCGAAAAATACATGATAAAAAAAGTGGCCACCAATGAAATCGGGATATCTATCAATGGCCGAATGGCGATCAGCCAATCCCGGAAAAAGAAAAAGATAACCAGTACCACCAGTGTAAACGAAATCAGTAACGTTTCCTTTACCTCACTTATCGATTTGCGGATATTGGTTGTATTATCCAACAATACATTCATTTCTATATCCGACCTGTTCGTTTTCTTGATGGCTTCCAGTTTTTTATTAAAATCATCCGCAATTTGAATATTATTGGCGCCCGGCTGTGGGATCAATACAATACCAACGGCATTTACACCATTGTATTTCCAACCCTGTTCCAGGTTCTCGGGCCCAATCTCTACCCTTGCTACATCACTCAAACGCAGGATACCTGCGCTGTCGGAGCGCAGAATCAAATCGCGGAAATCTTTTTCTGAAGTAAGCCTTCCCAGAGTTTTAATGGTAAGCTCCGTATTATTGCCGTAGATCTTTCCGGGTGGCAGATCTACGTTTTCACTATTTAATGCGGTTCTTAGATCAGAAAAAGATACTCCCTGCGAAGTCATTTTATCCGGATCTATCCAGATGCGCATGGCATACCGCTTTTGCCCGAAGATATTTACCGAGCTTACCTGGTTGATGGTTTGAAATTGCTGTTGCAATACATTTTCCGCGTAATCACTCAATTCCAATAAACCCTTGCTCCTGCTTTGCACTGCCAGGATCAAAATAAAGTCGCTGTTTGCATCTGCTTTGGTAACTACCGGGGGAGCATCAATATCCTGGGGCAAACTCCTGCTTGCCTGTCCCACTTTGTCACGCACATCGCTGGCGGCCGCTTCGAGATTTACACTCAATTCGAATTCTACTGTAATATTACTGTTGCCCAATGTACTGGAGGAAGTGATCGTCCTGATGCCCGGTATCCCATTGATCTGCTTTTCCAATGGCTCCGTTACCTGGCTCTCCATGATATCGGGATTGGCGCCGGTGTAGGACGTACTGATATTGATAATAGCCGGGTCAATTGCAGGATAATCGCGCACGGCCAAAAAGGTATATCCGACTACGCCAAACAATATGATCATCAGGTTTAAAACCGTGGCAAAAACCGGGCGTTTTAAAGAAAATTCAGAAATATTCATGCAATTGAAACGGGGTATATTTTTTTTGAATCAGCAGGTACCGGTCATCGTGCCTTAAACTGGCAAATGCCAAAATATTTTGGTTGTTGGTTGGCTGTTATTATTTAAAATCTACCTGGCGGTTTTTTCTATTGATTTTTATTTGTATTCGAACTATCAGCAGTTGCCGACAGCTTTTTTACCTGCCTTACTTTTAGAACAGACTTGGGCCGGGCAAACAATACCCCCGTAACGACTACGGAATCGCCCACATTAATACCGCCTGTTACTTCTACCGTATTAGATTCCCGGATGCCGGTCTCAATGTTGACAAAATTGGCCATCCCATTTTTAACCAGTACAACCTGGTTGTTCTTATCATCTGGAATAATACAATTTGCAGGAACTTTAATGGAAGACCGGTCTTTTGCTGCTTCTATATACACTTTTACGAAGGCGCCCGGATTGGCCACGCCTCCTTTCAATAACGCCCTTACCTTCAGGTTCCTGGTATTAGTATTGGCCCCCGGTTCAGTCGCCAGAATAATGGCCTTGCTTCTTTCTTTGGTTAACGCATCTACTTCCACTTCGATGAGCGCACCTATTTTTATAGCACTGACATACATTTCAGGTAAAGTAAAATCGATCTTAACTACCCTGGTTTGCTGTAAGGTAGCGATGATGGTAGATGGGGTAACATACGCACCCGGACTAACCTGTCTTAACCCCGCCGTACCGGTAAATGGGGCCCTTACCACGGTTTTATCAATGAGGGCCCTGGTATAGACCATATCTGCCTGTAATGAATTAACCTGGTTCAATGCAAGGTCGTAATCGGCCTGGTTGACGCCGCTTATATCCAGGAGTTGCTTTAAGCGATCGACCGTTTTTTGGGCAAGATCCAGCTGTACCCTGCTTTTTGATACTTGTGCAAGCAGGTCAGCATCATTTACCCTGGCAATTACGGTTCCTTTTGTTATGAGTCTGCCTTCCTGCAGGTTCAAATAAGTAAGTCTTCCACTTACTTCCGGGCGCAGTTCAACATATTCATTGGCGATCACCGTGCCATTAGCTTCAATTATATTACTGATGGATTGTTTTTCCGCAATTATGATATCTACTATAACGGGCGGATTGGCCTTTGGGGTATTAGCCGCTGAAGCCTTTGATTTATTTTCACATTTGGTAAAAAGAAAAACAAGCGAAATGGACGATAAAATATAGACAAGGTTTTTAACAAAATTATGCATTGGTGATCATCGTTTGTGTATTAGTAACGTCAAATATAGTAAGTTTTAAGTGATGCAATTTTGGCCGCCAGGAAACTAACGGCAGCCAATTGATACATCAGATTACATTATTAGAAGCCTTTTTAAGCAAGAACAATCGGTGTTATTAAAAAATAAGTATTAAAAAAATATAGCCGGCGGCATTTACAATTTTTGCCTTTCTTTGCGTAAAATAAAAAGCATGAACCCTCTTGTCGGAATTATAATGGGCAGCGAAAGCGACCTTGAAATTATGAAGGGCGCTGCTGAAATGCTTCGCCAGTTTGAAGTGGAGCCTGAATTGACCATTGTATCTGCACACCGCACTCCTGAGCGGTTACGTGAATATGCCCGCAAGGCTAAAGAAAGAGGTTTAAAGGTGATCATCGCCGGTGCCGGAGGAGCTGCGCATTTACCGGGTATGGTTGCTGCTAATACTATCCTCCCGGTGATCGGCGTTCCCGTAAAATCCTCCAATTCAATAGACGGCTGGGATTCCATGTTATCCATTTTGCAAATGCCATATGGTGTGCCGGTAGCAACGGTTGCCCTTAACGGCGCAAAGAATGCCGGGATACTGGCTGCCCAGATCTTAGCCCTGCATGATCCATCCATTGCAGGCAAACTCGAAGCTTACAAAGAGTACCAGGATGATATCGTGATGGAAAGCGTAAAGAATGTGAAACGCCTGGGGTTTACCAACGCTTTTGATAAATAAATTTTATATAGCCTTCTTGCTCCTTCATTGAGGGGTCACCAACATTCAGCTACAGGAAGTCTGTCAGACCTTAACTATGCCTGCGTTACCGGGGACATTTCGTTTTCAATCAACACCCCGAATTTCTGCTCCAGGCCTTTCGAATGATTGTAGATCATCTCTATAAAGCCTTTTCCGTGGACTGCATAATAAGGCATCAGGTTATCCACCCGTTCCTGCAGATTATTGAGTGGGAAAAGTTGTCTTTTTATTTTTTCCAATTTTCTTTGTTCAACTTCAAACTTTCTTTTTTCCGCGCGGAGCATTTTCTTTTCCAATGCCGCAAGCAATTTTAAACCGCGTGTCTGCAGCGCGGACGTATGTCGCTGCAGCGTAATATCTATATCGGCTGTAATTAGTTTCAACTTTTCATAGAATTCGGCCAGTTCCCTGTATTCATTCTGAAGGCTTAGCTGGAGTACAGATTCCCGTTTTACAAGTTGATTGATCAATTCCTGTTCGGTTTGAAACAGGTCCCCATGACCAAACTTTAATTTGTTGACGGCGGCTTGTATTTGCCTGCTCACAAGGAGGAATGAATTCCGCACCATCAACACCGGGTAAGGCACCTCAACCGCTTCAAATACTTTCTTCAACTGAAGCCAGTAGGCAATTTCACCCCCACCACCGATAAACGCGACATTTGGCAATATCCATTCCTGGAATACGGGGCGAAGAATTACATTGGGGCTAAAACGGCCGGGGAACTCTTTCAGCTCAGCCAGGATGCCTTCTTTTGTAAACTTCAGGTTCGTATTTACCACCGACCATTCACCCTTTACCATTTCGATTCTTTCACGCTTGTCATCTTTCAAATAAAACAAATTAAGTTCCCTCCCACTTGCCTGCACTTTATATTCTACCGGAAATTTTGTAATGGTGTCCTGAACCATTGAATATGAAAATTCCGTTGTCAGCTCTTTTTCAATTACCGGTATAAAAGCGTTTTTGAGGCGTGGGTTGTCAGGCAATAAAATGACAACTCCATAATCTCCGAACAACCTGTTTACCAATTGAAATGTAGCCTCGGCGATGGTAACATTTTCTTTATAACATTCTTTCATTAAACCGATAATCTCAGCACCATAAGGATGTACCAGCAACTGCCCGCTGACGGTATCGATCAGGTCAACGAGGGCCCTGTCAACTTTCATTCTGCCGACGGCCCCGGCCTGGTTAGTTTTCCAATCGTACTTTTCTCCATCGATGTAAATATGGCCCAATTCATCGAGGTCCGCATCTTCACTTCCCATATAATAAACCGGCACAAAATCATTATCCTTCAATTGCTCTTTTAGCTCCCCGGCGAGTTTTACCACATGTAAAATCTTATAAATAAAATATAGCGGACCGGTAAAAATGTTTGGCTGGTGAGCCGTACAAAGGGTAAAAGTATTATCGTTTTGCAATAGCCCGATATTTTTTGCAACAGACTCACTGACTGGTACCGAGGCATATTGTTTTTGTAAAACATCAACGAGCAATTGCCTGTCGGTAGCAATTCCCTGCCGCGCCGTGATCGATGCCTTTATACCCTCCAGGGAAACCGGGTGCCTGTAAAATGGTTGAATAGAGGGAGCTTGAGCCAGATAATCCAAAACGATTTTTGAGAAATAACGGGTATCGCCGTATGATATATAAGATGCTGTGAGATCCATTGATAAATATTTACAGTAGCCTGATCCGCAAACTTACATTAATCCTTAATAGTAAAAGCTATAATTCGGTTAAATGGTAATGCATAAAACTTTGTCACTGATCTCTATTGCAACCTACCAGCATGGCGATACTCCTGATTTTTACCAGTCAAGAAAAATTATTGAAACCAGGGTTATTCAATTCGGTCGCCAAAGCCTCATACGCACTACATTGCCTGAAGTTGAAATTCTTAAAGTTTCGCAAAGCATTTGAAGGCGACATTTTAGTTGCTTACACATATTGATGTGGCAGATACGGTTCATAAAGTTGTAAAGACTTCCAATTATCCATCAATATGCGATAACAGCATTGGTGTTTCCTGGCCATCTTTAAGGTGGCAAAAACAATTAATCATCAAACAAAAAATAACTTCAAAAACCAGGAAAAATGAAAAAGACCGGATTTGCCATGCAGGTAGTAGCTTTGATTATCGCACTCCCTTTATTAACAATTCCTGAAATGAATCATGTGCCTGTAAAACCGGCAGGGAAAAAGCCAGGCACTATGTGAATGTACCGGTTAGAAAAAGTGGTGCTTCTTTTAATGCTAGTGTAAATGGCAAACAGCGAGCATAAAAATGAAAAGGTTCTGAACGCCCTGTTGTTTTATACAAATAAGAAACCTGGTATGTGCCGCCCGAAATAGGGCGCCTGGTCCGGAGACCAATTGTTTTCATTATTGAGTGATGGCTTCGAATGTTTTGAAAATTGGTTTACCCGCGGGGCAGCAAACAGCCGATTAAAAAAGGAGAGGAGAAATGAGCCTACGAAGGAAAAAAGCAACAGCTAATGAGCGGGTAAGAAAACAACCTGATTAAAATAAACTATTCAAGACAATGGCGTCTTTCCATTAGCAGCAGCCGGCTTCAATGCCGGCTATTTTTTTACACCACCTCTCCCTCCAGGTCGTAATCATAGGCTTTGGTTATGCGGACATTTGCGAAGTCCCCAATAATTAATTTCCTGCTGCTTTGAATGATTACTTCATTGTCGACCTCAACGCTATCAAACTCTGTTCGGCCCAGATACCGGCCGGCTTCTTTTTTATCGATCATTACCTTAAAGGTTTTGCCTACTTTTTCCTGGTTTTTTTCCAGGCTGATCTCCTGCTGCACTTCCATGATCTCCTGTGCCCTTTCTTCTTTTTCGGCGGCCGGCACGTCATCCTCGAGTTGATAGGCGCCGGTGCCTTCTTCGTGACTGTACGTAAAAGTGCCCACCCGGTCAAAACGCATCTTTAGAAGAAAGGTTTTCAGTTCTTCCACATCATCCCGGGTTTCGCCGGGGAAACCTGCAATCAGCGTGGTACGCAAACAAATAGCCGGTATCCGCATCCGGATCTCACCTATGAGGTCCTCCATTTCTTCGCGGGTGATCAGGCGCTTCATCCGTTGCAGCATTTTATTGGCGGCATGCTGCAGGGGCATGTCCAGGTAGTTACAAATATTATCCCTTTCCTTTATAGCATCAATGATCTCGAGCGGGAACTTTGACGGGTAGGCATAATGTAGCCTGATCCATTCGAGTCCTTTTACATCAGCCAGAGCATGTAACAATTTTGGCAACTCCCGCTTCTTATAAATATCCAGCCCGTAATAAGTAAGTTCCTGGGCGATCAGCATCACTTCTTTTACTCCCCGGTCTACAAGTCGTTTGGCCTCATCAACCAGGGATTCGATCGGGCGGCTTATATGCTTTCCGCGCATCATTGGTATGGCGCAGAAGGAGCAGGTTCGGTTACACCCTTCGCTTATTTTCATATAAGCATAATGCTGTGGGGTGCACAACAGGCGTTCGCCTACCAGGTCGGCTTTGTAATCCGCCTCAAATTGTTTTAGTATCTGGGGAAGTTCCATTGTACCGAAGTAAGCATCTACTTCCGGGATCTCTGTTTCAAGATTATTTTTATACCTTTCGCTGAGACAACCAGTTACATAAACTTTATCAATCTTGCCCCTGCGTTTCAGTTCTACCTGTTGTAATATCGTGTTTACGCTTTCTTCTTTCGCCTTTTCGATAAATCCGCAGGTATTTACAATTACGATATTGTGGTCACGCTTAGCGCTTTCATGCACGGCATCGATATCATTCGCTATCAACTGGCCACTCAGCACCTCGCTATCCACCATATTTTTACTGCATCCGAGGGTGATAATGTTCACTTTGTCGCGGTATAAAGTCTTTGTTTTCATAATTCGGCTGCAAAGGTACACACTTTGCAAAGACCATAGACTGCCGGGCCTGAATGAATGAAATACCCTTGTGTTTTAAGCGCTGGGTCATTGCCCTTTTAAAATTTTTTCCACCCCGGGTATTGGCAGCATGTAGCTCCACTACTTTCAAATAACGAGCTATTTCGACAGTACATGCAATTCTCAGCCATCACCGGCCGGAAGACAATGAAAGCAGGTTGATCCTGCCCGATAGATAAATCCGCCCACCACAGATAGCCTCCTAGGGTGCTGTTCTCACCTCCTAAGTTGGCATCATTCTTATTCTATTATTGTAAAATACATGTATGTTCAGATCGTTCCCGGTTTTTATCATTTTGCTTGCATTTTATTCCTGCAAAACCCCGACAGGGGTATTTAGTAAGAAAACCCTTCATGAACAATACGGGGAAAAATTGGATAAAGCAGGACTCAGGCAGACAGCTATCGGCAACCGGTGGTTTGAAGCGGCCCAAACAGCGATCATCAATCCCATTGCCGTACCCCTGCCCTACAAGGAAAACGGCTATTTTGCCGCAGACCGTCCGGAGTCCACCGGCTTACAGTTCAACGCTAAAAGAGGTGAACTGCTTACCATTGAAGTATCTGCAACACCAGCGGATAAAAAGTTTTTATTCGCTGACCTTTTCTCGAGTGTAGATGGCGTTACCAGATATATGCAATCGATTGATACCAATAGTAACCTGCTTCGGTATAACGTGAAGGAAAATACCAATTTTATTCTACGGCTTCAACCCGAAGTGCTACAGAGCGGTTCATACATACTGACGATAACTACGGGTCCATCGCTGGCCTACCCCGCACCTTCTGCCACCAAAAACCGCATTATCAGCGTCTGGGGCGATGGCAGGGACCGTGGCGCAAGAAAACATGAAGGGGTAGACATCAGTGGTACTTTAAGAACGCCCCTGCTCGCGATCGGGGATGGATATGTCAGCCGGGTAACAGAGAATAACCTGGGTGGAAAAGTAATTTTTATCCGGGATGCCAATAGCAACGAAAGCTGGTATTACGCACACCTTGATTCGCAGATAGCTACGAACGGCCAAAGGGTAAGGGCAGGAGACATTATTGGCCTCATGGGGAACACCGGTAATGCGAGATTTACATCCCCGCATCTTCATTTTGGGATCTACACCAGCAGTGGCGCGGTTGACCCTTTGCCCTATATCAATCCTGTGGCAGCTGCACCCAGGCCCGTTATTGCATCAACTGCGGTATTAGGCAAGTTAATGCGGATCTGGGAAAGCGGCGCAGGGCTTTCTTTCACATGGAAAAGGGCAAAAGAAAAGCCCGTGGAAAACACACCTGTACGAATAACTGCAGCCACAAACAATCTTTACAAAGCCATATTACCGACTGGGGAAACCAGGTTTATTCCTGCAGCAAACCTCGTATCGATTCAAAAAAAAATAAGGTCCCTCACCTTAAAAGCGCCCGCAAAATTAATGGAGGCGCCGGATGAAGTATCCCCGGTGATACAAAACCTGGATACAGGTGCTGAACTTGACATCCTGGGTATCTATGGCGAATATCGGTATGTCGCAGCCGGTACCAGGTCAGGATGGATTAAACAATAAGGAGGGTTTTATTAAAAACCGGCACCATCCTTCCCGGTTTGTTCTGCATGTAACTCACCACCGTGCAATAAAAAAAACGAAGATTGGCCGGCCTTTCAGACATTGCAGGTTAATTTTGAAATTCAATCGTTTTTTATTTTCAAAGACTAAATCAAACTATATTTAACTTTCTTAAACAACACTCCTGGAATGCATTGGTATGAAGAAGAGATCAATAGGTTGGAAACAGAACTGGCGGGTGCAAACCATCAGCCCGGAATTGCTTTTTATGGAAGTTCTTCCATAAGATTATGGGAAAGCCTGGAAGAAGATTTTAAAGATTATGCTCCCCTGAATTTGGGTTTTGGTGGATCAACGCTTGCTGCCTGCGGCTGGTTTTTTGAGCGTGTGTTCCTTCACCTGCAGCCGCAATCTATCATTATTTATGCAGGCGACAATGACCTGGGAGATGGAAGAAGCGCGGAAGAAGTATTCCTCTTTTTTAATGAACTGGTACACCTGATCAACCAACGATATGGCGACATCCCAGTCGGGTTTATTTCTATCAAACCTAGTATTACACGCTGGGAAATTGTGGATAAGATAAGGCAAAGCAACAGGATGATAGAAGCCGGCATTAAAAAGACAGGTGGCAACATTAGCTATATCAATATTTATGATAGCATGACAGACAAAAAGGGATATCCCAATCATGAGTTCCTTGAACCGGATGGATTGCATATCAATGAAAAGGGATACGAACTCTGGAAAGATATTATACTGACCGCCATCAGTGAAGAAAGTTTGAAAATACAAAAGAGCGCCTGATTGCAATAACCGGTATTTAAGATACGCGAACCTTCCAAAAAACAACAATGGAAAGGGAATATAGAAAATGGTATAGCCCGCACCTGCAAAGGGATATGGAGTTACTGATATTTGGTCATGCAGGCTGCCCAGTTTTGTTTTTTCCTACACGAATGGCAAGATTCTACGACTACGAGGATTGGGGAGTTATTGAAGCGATGAAAGAAAAAATTGTATCCGGAAAGATCCAGGTCTATTGTATCGATAGTACGGATGAAGAAAGCTTCTATTGCAAAACCATTGCTCCTTCGGAAAGGATGAAGCGCCATATGCGTTTTGAAAATTACGTGGTAAAAGAAGTCATCCCTTTTATTAAACAACGTAATAAAAATCCGGATATTATTTCAGCAGGGTGCAGCCTTGGCGGATACCATGCGGTAAACCTTGCTTTCCGGCACCCCCATCTCTTTAAAAAAGTGGTCGGCATGAGTGGCCGATATGATCTCACGATTAAACTGGAATTCTTTGATGACCTGTTTGATGATTACTGGGACGAAGACATTTATTATAATATGCCCGGGCAATATATTCACAACCTTACCAGTGAAGCCGGCATCAGTGCGCTAAAAAAACTAGACATCATCTTCGCGATTGGTATCGAAGATGCTTTTCTTGAAAATAACCTCCAGCTAAGCAGGAGCCTTCATAAAAAAAACATACCCAATATCCTGCATTTACTTGATGGTGAAGCCCACAAGGCAAGGTATTGGGGAGAATTGATGAAAATATACTTGTAACCCCTTCGATTTTCATAATCTTATCCCTCCAGTTCGCCGTGAAAAAAAATTTTGGACGAACAACATTTATAAACACTTTGAACATAGGCTCTTCCGGTAAACAGTATTGAAGATGTTATAATTTTTAAATGACATCTAATACCGGCTGAGTGAGATTTCCCAATGTATCCCCTGTATTTAAGGTGGTGGCTGGTTCAAAGAGCATCACGGAAACCTCTTCCTGTGCAACGGGCCGGTGTTCTGTACCTCTCGGAACTATTAAAAATTCATTTTCATTTACATCGATCGTTTTATCCCTGTACTCCATTTTCAATTGGACTTTTAATACATAAAACAGTTCGTCCTCACCCTCATGTTTGTGCCATACAAATTCACCCTTTAATTTTACAAGTTTCACTTGCTGGCCATTCAGTTCCCCGATTATTTTGGGGTTCCAGTATTCTGTGAACAAGGATAGCTTTTCGGCAATATTTACTTTACCCGGCGTTTTCATTTGTTGGTTATGTTGCATTGAACAAAATATTGATACCTTTATTACTTAAAAAAGTGAAAGTATAAATTAGCAATAGAAGTTGGGTGAACTATCCCGCTTTGTTAATTTCCTGAAGTCCCGTATACACTTATTGTTTTACCTGCAAATGAACCACTTCTTCTAAAAAACGGGTGGTTTCCTTTTCCACGGTTGCTACGTCCCTAGACTTTATAGGCGATGCTATCACATGGTTGCCGGTATTAGGCAACGCAATTTCTCTTTTTATCGAATCATTGGCAGCGAGCCCGGTAAACATTTTTTTCATTGCGCTTACTTTCACAACCGGGTCCTGGTTTTGTTCATCTTTATAATAATATAACAACAATACAGGTTGTCTTACCTTCTCAAAAGTCTCTTTGTTCATGGAAGTTTCCAGCATTTCTTCGAGCGCAACGGCGGCTTCAAGCCGGTAAGGCTTGTTCCAGTATTGTTTATAGATCGGCCGGTTATCTTCCGGTACATTATAATTACCCCCCTTCACCAAACGGGCGATCTGTAAACCCCAGTGATTATTCAATATCCAGGCATTTGGATCGTTGATGGCGATATTGGGTGAATATAATATCAGCGCTGCTATGTCATGCGGGTAAGAAGCGGCCAGTAGCAATGCCTGTGTGGCCCCGGTACTCGTTCCCATTAATATAACTTTATCGCCCAATTGTTTTCCGATTGCCAAGGCCTGCTTTGCGCTCTCCCAGTAATTGTCGGCAGTAAGGTTCATCAATTGCTCCGTGGTATCAATGCCATGTTCGGCCAACCTTGCCAGGTACAAATTGCAGCCAAACCGTTTTGCAATATTCCTGTGCACCGGATCTCCTTCTTTTTGTGAAGCCGAAAACCCGTGAAGGTATACCAATGCATAACTTGTTTTTTGCTTTAAGGAATCGCTTACCCATACGATCCTGGCTTCGTTATCCGGGCGAAGCCTGTGTGCTCCTTCATTTGCAGCAACAAAGGTCTCCAACGTTTATGGCTGGCACTACCGGCATTGCAACATCATATCGCGGGGTTGATGGAGAAGGGCCCATCCAATAAATAATTGCCAGTACAACCAGCACGAGTAACATTATTTTTAACCACCGCATAATTTAAAATTTATATGAAGCTATGTTTTATCCGTCCCTTCACCCGTTAAAAAAATAAAAAGGGCAATACAAGGTTGTTTCGTTAAACATTTAGTTTAATCAAATGCTATTGGGGCCTTGCAGGTACGAACGGTTCAATTTATTATCCCCCTTTAAGCCGTGAGGGTATGGTAAGGGGATGGCTCTTTATGCGGATATCCGGGGACTGTATATGTATCACTAACATAATACCTGCTGATGATAATGCAAATTCGGCAATGATTTCTTTTGTCCGGCGACATTCATGTTGTAAACGGCAGTTCCATGGGGCCGAAACATAAGGACGTATGGAAATTAACAATTCTTACGAAGGAAATAAAAAGTTTGAAATAAAAAAGAGGAGTGTTAAAAATGGTAATTCACAGGTATAAATTTAACAAGCTAACTTACCGATTTATTTACAATAATACAAGAGGTAAAACAGGATATAATTTCATATTGTTTTCTGCGGGTAGTTTTTCCCGGATTCTTAGTGATACAGAAGTTTAATTAAAAAATCAGGCGTATAATGTTCATAGTAGCATTACGCTTAGTAAAGTAATAATACGGTCGAAGTTTAATAAAAAAAATTTACTGGCAGAACATAATTTACGTGAAAATTAGTGTTTGTGCGCCCAAGACCTTCAATTAACCTGCTCAACTACAGAAAGAGCCGGTACTCATTTATAAGCAATTGCACCTGGAAACGGTTAAAAAATACAAGGGAATATGTGCACCCGCAAAGCGTAGAATTCTGCATCCATATTTTCTTTTATAAAGCACGATCAGTACCTGCCGTCTTTCAAAGATTTTGTTTTTTTATTTAATAAAAAGTGGATTACTGCTGTTTAAAATAAGTTCAGACCATGATTATGCAAAGAGAATGCTTAAGCATATGCTACATTATTTTCCTGCAATTACATACAACATACCTACTAATTGGGCCAACAGGTTAGCCAGTTCACTCAAAAGGCAAAAACTTTTCAAGCTGAACCTTTTTTAACCGAGGGGAAACTGCATTTAAAGCCTCGCCTGCAATGACCTTCTCATACAACCCCAGGTACTGACGGGCCATTTTATCTGAAGTAAAATTATCCATTACATATTCATGGCAGGCTTTACGTTCATAGGCTTCTATATTTTTTACTGCGTGCGCCAGTTCCTCTTTTTTCGTGGAAAGAAAACCTACTTCCTTTGGAATCAGTTCTGTTAATGATCCATAAGGTGTGCCGATCACCGGGCAACCAAAATACAGGCTTTCAATCAAGGCGATGCCGAAGGGTTCATGCCATAATACAGGAAATAACAAACCTTTTGAACCATTGATGATCCTATTTTTTTCCTCGCCGCCTATCATCCCGAAAAACCGGCTGTTGGTGTCAAAGGTGAGCCGTATACCCATATTGAAGTTAAACCTAACCCCACCGACTACACGCAGTTGTACGGCTGCTTTCCTTGCGATACTTATTGCGCCGCGTACATTCTTTACCCTCCATGCCGCGTCTGCAAGAAAATGGACGTAATGTCTTTTCGATGTAAGATCAGGTTTGCCATAATCCGCTATATCCAGGCTGTTGTAAACAAAGCTTTCGCTGCCATACCTGTTAGCATGGTTCTTCGAAACAAAAACCAGGTTCCGGTCAAGTTCCACAGGTTGGTTTAAATTACCCTGCATGGTTATGATATAAGGCTTTTGGGGCTTTTCATTATTACCGGTCAGCAGGTGTACAACGTCTACCGTTGCGGGAACCTGGCTGTTGAATGGAACGGAAGGATCCAGGGCGATAACTTCCGCGAACGGGCAATAAGATCCTTTTGCTACGAGGTAAGAAACCTGGTGGCCCATTTTCACCAGTTCTTTTCCAAGCCACCAGATAACCCTTTCGGTGCCGCCATATTTTAATGCGGGGATAACTGAATTATTTACAATGAGGATATGCATTTCAATAGTATTATAAGAATGATGGTTTTCCGGTCTCTCAAATTCTCCTTACAGCCAGAAGCTGATTTTGATCCTTCCCTGCTTTTGTTTTATCATGTGTAAACCTGTTTCCTTATTGGGTATACGGGGAAACATGCATTCCGCAAGCATCCTAAGCCAATGAGCAGGGCAATTTTTGAAGCATCATTTGAAAAGCAGGAGCGCTGTTGCCGTTCATTGTTTTTACCTCAATAATAACTTCCCTTTGAACGCTGAAATTTTTAAGCAGGGTAACGATCCATTCTTTCGCGTGGTGACGAAAAGTAACTCCTTCCGATAAACTAAACACCCCAAAGTTATCTATGTCGTTATTTAAATAAGTATACCTGCTTTTTGCCACTTTGTTGTCCTGCAAATAATAATCGCTGATATAGATGAATCCCCCCGGCTTTAGTTTAGTATGTAATAAATCTATTAACCTGTATTGCCCTTCGTTGGAAGGTATACAGGTTAGCAGAGCAAATAAAATGAAACAATCCACGCTGTTATCCCCGACCGGTATTTGAGAAGGGGTACTGATGTGGTGAATGGGAAGATGGTGTTGGATACCCCTGCTGATTAGTTCCGTGGACGTATCGAACCCCTTAATATTAGAAAAGCCAGAATGAAGCAGTTCCTGTACAATACGTCCATACCCGCAACCGTAGTCAACAATGGCAGCGCCTTTGTCCACATACTGTAAAAGAAAACTGGTATCGATTGGGTGAGTAAAGGTCTTTTGTGCTGCAACGCTGTTCCAATAATGGTGTTGGTTATCAATATCCATGCTTTGAATATTAGTATGCATAAAATTGGCTGTGTCATTGCTTGTCCTGCAGGGGTCTGGTCAGCATCCATACCAGCCGAATTATAGCTCTGTCAATTGTATACCCGTCTTTTCGAAAGATATTTTTCGATTCCGGTAGAGGTTACCCGTAGTCATTTTAAATGTCTTTTTACTCATGCCAAAAAAATCATACACATCCTGGGGATTGCTTTTATCATTGTAAGGGAGGTAGCCATCATTTTCCCGCAAGAGCCTGAGTATTTTTGCCGCTTCATCCTCTACTCTTTCATAACCTGGTTTTCCCGCGGCCACATCTATTCTGAAACGTTCATTTTTATCATTGCTTTCCGGGTATATTTTTTTTATGAATCCGGGGAATTTTTCACCTTCCTGGATGTTGCGATATATCTCGTTGAAATGAAGGACACCGGTGTGCCGGTTGTTTATAATACAAACATAGCCGATATCAGTACGCCGGTAAACGATAAGGTCTACTATTTCCAATTCCTTTACGGTAAGTTCCTCATTGCTTAAATAGGGTTCCAATTTTTCTGTTGCCGCAATTCTGCCGGTCTGTTCATCCAGGTATATTTTTACCAGGTAATCGCCGTTTGGCCGCATGCCTGCTATTTGTTTTGATTTGGGAACAAAAATATCTTTCATCAAACCCATGTCCAGAAAAGCGCCCTGCGGGGTAATTGTTACCGCTCGCATTTTAACGATATCCCCTAATACACCTTTCGGTTGTTGGGTAGTGGCAATGATCCTGTCTTCCCCATCATGGTATAAAAATACTTTCAGTTCATCACCGGTTTGGGTGGCTGTCGGTACAAAACGTTTAGGCAATAAAATGCCTTCCGCGCCATCATCGAGATACACGCCGAAATCTACAGTGCGGATAACTTTTAACTGGTTGTATTCGCCAACTTTTACCATGGGATAAATTAAAAAAATGAAGAATTCAGTTGAGAAGGTGGCTGAAAAATATTTCTTGTGATCAAATCTATTCGTCAGGATTGCCTGCCAGGCTTATTTGCAGCAATAGGTCGTAAACCTACACAATTTCACCGAGGTTAAACAAGCCTTCCACGAACTGGTGTTTATCAAAAACGAGCAAATCCTGTGCTTTTTCACCTACGCCGATGAATTTCACCGGGATTTGAAATTGATGCGCAATGGCCAATACTACCCCGCCCTTTGCCGTACCATCAAGTTTGGTAATAGTGATGCCGGTTACATCTGTTGCGGCGGTAAAATGCTTTGCCTGCTCCAAAGCGTTTTGCCCTGTACTGCCATCCAACACGAGCATTACTTCGTGTGGGGCTTCGGGTATTACTTTTTGAATAACCTTTTTTATTTTGGAAAGCTCATCCATTAAATACGCCTTATTATGAAGCCTTCCGGCAGTATCAATAATGATTACATCAACATTCCTGGCTACTCCGCTAATGACCGTATCATAGGCGACAGAAGCGGGATCACTGCCCATCTCTCTTTTTACAATGGGAACTTTCGTGCGTTCACTCCACACCGTTAACTGCTCTGCCGCGGCTGCACGGAACGTATCGGCCGCACCCAGCAGGACAGATTTGCCTGCATTGGAAAAATTATAGGCGAGCTTGCCAATGGTAGTCGTTTTTCCCACGCCATTAACGCCTACTACCAGGATCACATGTGGTTTGTGGCCCCGGGGCAATTCATAATTTTCATAGCTCGTATCCTGGGGTGCGGCGGTTAATATACTTTCGATTTCGCTTTTGAGAATGGAATTCAATTCATCGGTTCCCACATATTTATCGCGGGCAACTCTTTTCTCGATCCGGTTAATGATCTCAACAGTTGTTTCAATACCTACATCAGCACTTACCAGTGCATTTTCCACCTCGTCCAACACGGCTTCGTCTACCGTGCTTTTGCCAGCGATGGCTTTTGTTATCTTGCTAAAAAAACCTTCGCGGGTTTTTTGTAATCCCTGGTCAAGGGTTTCCTGTTGTTGTTTTTTACCGAAGAGTTTATCGAAAAGTCCCATACCGGCTTACCTCCCCGGGGGAGGATTTTGTTTGTAGGTGATGTTAAGATTATGCTCATTTCAACCCCTGAAAGACGGGGGTAAAATTAAGAAAGCTGTCCCGATACAAATCAGGACAGCTTTATATAATAATTCTCATGCTTAATATTTATTGAGCCAGGTGTTCTTTGATTTTATCCTTATGAACAATGGATTCTTTAAAGGTATATGCACCTGTTTTCGGGCTCCGAAAAGCACGAATTACCTTTGTCCAGTTTTTAGCATCAGCTGCTGCTTTCTGGTCCTTGGTTTTAATCGCTGTTTTAGCTGCTTTTGCCATGACAATATGATTTTATAATGTGCTAATGTGCTAACCTGCTAATGTTCTGCGTATGCTTTAATAATTAGCACGGTAGCACATTAACTAATTAACTAATTATTTAATTTCTTTATGAACTGTTACCTTCTTTAAAATCGGGTTGAATTTTTTCAACTCCAGTCTTTCCGGGCTGTTCTTTTTATTTTTTTTGGTGATGTACCGGCTTGTACCGGCTTTACCGCTGGCTTTATGCTCCGTACATTCCAAAATTACCTGAACCCTGTTGCCTTTCTTTGCCATTGTTATTTATTTTATGTTGACCTTCCGAAGAAGGAAACCGAGGATTATATTTTTTCGCCGGCAGCCCTGAGTTGTTTTACTACAGAAAACAAGCCGTTTTTATTGATGGTGCGTATGGCTTCAGAAGAAACTTTCAGCGTTACCCACTTGTCTTCTTCCGCCAGGAAATAACGCTTGGTCTGCAAATTGGGCAAAAACCTTCGTTTGGTCTTAATATTCGAATGCGACACTTTGTTACCCGTAATTGGCCTCTTACCTGTAACTTGACATACTCTAGCCATATACTAATTTTTTGGACGGCGAAGGTAACAAAAGATTTTGGATTGGACTGAGGTTTTTTAGTTTTTTTATAATTAAGTAGCTTCTTTACTTGAGATTGCACTCCCCGAGGGTAAAAGATAAGCATTCGTCCGTTAGCTTTCCGCAAACAATCAGGATGTAACCGTCCGCTTATAGGCCCGGGTTGCGTACCATACCCTACCCATCTGGAGCAAAACAGATAATATTATAAGGCCTACCCCGATGTAAAAATGTTTATCCAGCAATTTATTCTCCTGAAAAAATAGAAAAGCCAGGATGATCCCATAAACAGGCTCCATGTTATAAACAATATTGGTCGTAAAAGGAGATATTATCTTCAATGCTTTTAATTGAAGATCAAAGCTCAATACAGTGCAAAAACCAGCCAACACCGTTAACCATACCCAATCTTCCGTGGTGGGCTTGTAATAGGTGGCCGGAAACTGAAGCAGGTAAAAGGGAAGTAAAATGCTTACGGCAAGTAAACCCCCGCCTAATTCGTATAGTGTTAAGGTCGCAGGATCGTACTTCGTCAATAACCGCTTATTAAAAATGGGGAAAAGCGAACTGCCACCCGCGGAAATGATACCAAAAATAACCCCTGTTTTATATTGCGGATGAAAGTCAAAAATAATATAGATGCCTCCGATAGCCAGGAGGCCCAATAAAACCTCTGTCAAAACGATCCGCCGGTTATAAAGCAGCGGCTCAAAGAAAGCGGTAAAGAATCCGGTTGCTGAAAAGCAAACTACGGCGATGGAGACATTCCCATATTTTACACTTCCGTAAAAAGTAACCCAATGAATGGCTACGATCAATCCCACCAGGGTTATCTTAAATGCATCTTTTACCGGGATACGCTGCAACTGCTTTTTGACATACATTATCAGTACCAGGATAGTTACCGTAATCAATAACCGGTACCATACGAGCAGCCCTTCATTAAGACCAATCATTTTGCCCAGGATAGCTGTAAAGCCGGCTAAGAAAACAGCGGTATGTAATTGCAGAAACGCTTTTCGCATCGGGTGCAAAGATAATGCGCAGGGCCATCCCTCGCAGGTGTCGCTGGCTTAGCCCGACAATACCTACTATTTATTGTTATACATTGAAAGGATGCCAGGGTGGTAATTATTGCGGTCCACCCTGCATATGGCAGTCGCGGGAAATGGCCTACAAAAAAATCATAAATAACTACAAACTAACTACTACAAACAACAAACTAATTATATTTGCCCACTTATAACCAACTACTATATGACTTTCAAACGTATCAACAACATTACCGGATGGGTGGTGTGCCTAATTGCCTGCAGCGTTTATATAATGACCATGGAGGCATCGGGCAGTTTCTGGGACTGTGGCGAGTTTGCTTCCAGCGCTTATAAATTACAGATACCTCATCCTCCCGGAGCTCCTCTATTTGTGTTGATCGGCCGCTTATTTATGGCTCCCTTTGATCCAAAACATGCATCTACAGGGGTGAACCTGATGAGTGCTTTATCAAGCGGTTTTACCATATTATTCTTATTTTGGAGCATCACCCATTTTGCCAAAAAATTAGTAAGATCAGGTAATGATGAATTAAATGGGCAGCAGGTGTTTGCTGTAATGGCCGCTGGGGCAATTGGCGCTCTTGCTTATACTTTTTCTGATTCTTTCTGGTACAGCGCTGTTGAAGGTGAAGTATATGCCTTGTCTTCTTTTTTTACTGCCGTTGTTTTCTGGGCAATGCTTAAATGGGAAGATGCCGTAACGGAAGAAAATAAAAGAGGTATTACCGGGCATTTCACCAGCGCTGACAGGTGGCTCATCCTTATATTTTACCTGATGGGCCTTTCCATCGGAGTGCATTTGCTTAACCTCCTGACCATCCCCGCAATGGTGATGATCTATTATTATAAACGTTATAAAGTAACCAATTGGGGGTTGGTATTTGCCTTTTTAACCGGCTGTATATTGGTTGGGTTTATTCAAAAAGCGGTAATCCAGTGGACCATCACCTGGGCGGGCAATTTTGATATCCTGTTTGTGAATGATTTCGGAATGCCTTTCTTCAGCGGCTTTGCTTTTTTCTTTGTCCTGGTAGGGGTACTGCTGTTTTTCGGTTTAAGGATAGCAACCAGTCGCAACTGGAATTTCCTTCGTCTCGGGCTTTGGAGTTTTCTGTTCATGTTGTTGGTGACCCTTCCGTAGATATGTTTAATGTTGATAACCCTGTAAGCCTGGTCGGTTACCTTGGCCGGGAGCAATATGGCGACTGGCCACTCCTGAAGGGCCAGGATTTTACGGCCAATCCCGTTGAACAGAACATGGTAGAAACCTACATCAAAGGAAAAGGGGAATATGTAAAGAACGGCCGCAAGATGGAAACCACGTATGCTGATGAAGACCAGCATATTTTCCCCCGTATGTGGGACCAGAGCAATGACCAGGGCCACGCTGATTATTATGCAAGATTCGCGGGAATTGGAAAGGATCCTAAAACCGGGGAATGGCGGGTACGCCAACCATGGCTGATAATATTAGTTTTTTTATGCAGTACCAGCTAGGCTGGATGTACCTGCGTTATTTCATGTGGAACTTTGCGGGCAAGCAGGATGACATCCAGGGCGTTGATTTAAGTAATGTAAGAGATGGCAACTGGAAAACCGGTATCTCTTTCTGGGATAATATGCGACTGGGTGATCAGCAGTATATGCCGGACAGTATGAAACATAACAAAGCAAATAATAAATTATTCGCGCTTCCCCTGATATTGGGCATCCTTGGGGCAGTATTTCACTTTAAGAAAAATAAAAGGGATGCGGCTGTAGTAGGATTGTTGTTTTTCTTTACCGGGATCGCAATCGTTGTTTACCTGAATATGGCAGGCAGCCAGCCCCGCGAACGGGACTATGCCTTTGTTGGTTCTTTTTATGCCTTTGCCATCTGGATAGGGCTGGGTGTATTGTATGTGAAAGAATTATTTACAAAATTCATGAACAGCAGGATGGCGGGCTATGCGGCGGCTGCCTTGTGCACCCTCGCCGTACCCGTATTAATGGCCAGCCAGGAATGGGATGACCACGACCGTGGCGAAAAAGTATTGGCCAGGGACCTCGCTATCGATTACCTGGAAAGTTGCGCGCCTAATGCGCTGGTTATTTCTTTGGGGATAATGATACTTATCCGTTGTGGTATGCACAGGAAGTGGAGGTGTACGCAGGGATGTCCGCGTGGTGAACTCGAGTTTATTGGGTACAGACTGGTATATCAACCAGCTACGCTACAAAATAAACCAAAGCGGCCCCTTTGATCCTATCTGGACTGCCGCCCAGATAGAAGGGGCAAGGGATGTTATTTATTTTGCCCCCCGGCCTGGTGTTGACCCTAATCAGTACATGGATCTTCATAAGATGATGAAAGAGTATGCAGGTAGCGATGAGGCGGGTAAGATTGAGCTTCGTAACGGTGATACGCTCAATGTATTTCCTACAAAAAAAGTATTCATCCCGGTGGATACGGCCCTGGTAAGGAGGAACGGTACAGTTAACGCTGAGGACAGCGTGTTAACAGAAATGAGATTCGACATTCCGAAAAATGCCATGTTCAAGAACGACGCGGCTATCTAAATATCATTGCTTCTAATCAGTGGAAGCGGCCTATATATTTTACGTCAGAATACCGTGAGCTTGGTTTTGCAATACCTCCGCCAGGATGGGCTCACAAACAGGCTGGTACCGGTGGCGAAGAGCACGGTTAACAAAGTTGGGTTTTCGACAAAATGATGAACAAATTTGTATTCGGTAATGCCGATAAAGCCGGGGTTTACTTTGATGAAGAAAACCGCAAGCATTTAAACAACATCCGGTTGGCGTATGCGCAGGCCGAGCAACCTGGCAGAAGGTGGCAGGAAAGAGATGCTAAAAATGCTGCATAAAGTTGACAAAGGGATGTCGGAAGAGAATTTCGGATATGGGATGGTATCAGGTTCAGCAACATAATTACATTTCTATCCGTTCCTGGAGGCTTGCTATAAAGCCGGGGATACCGCGCTGGCCGAAAGGTCAGCAGGGTGTAAGGAAGGACTGGAACAGCGGTGAATTATTATAGCCACCTGGATGAAAATAAACAGGAACAGTTCCGGAATGACAATGAGCAGGCAACTAATTTCCTGAGGGGTATACAGCAATTAGAAATGATGTATAAAAACCCGTTGCCAAAAAGTACAGAAATCCCGGGTGCGATAAACAATGTTCCTTCGGGGCCGGCCGCAACTCAAACGGATAGCCCGAAAAAATAATTACCTGGTATTAATACTAAAAAATCCTTCTGCCATTAGCAGGAGGATTTTTTATTTAACATCCGAACTAATAATTACACTCAAATGTTTATTAAATTGCACAAGACCAACAGGCTGCCGGCCAATGACCACCGATATTGATGCACTCTGGTTGCCGGTTGAGGAGGAAGGCACATAATTATGAGAGGATATAATTTTTCGAAATATGACCCGGCTCAAAACGACAAAACCCGTTTTGAACAACTGCTGGATATCTTTATGCAGTTACTTACCTATACCAACGGCGAGGTTGGTGAGGCGATGCAGTGGATGAACGAACTGGATAAGGAATACAATCTTACCCAAAATGATTACGGGATGGGTGATTTTTATGAAGACCTGAAGGATAAAGGATATATCGATGAGAAAAACGAAAACGGAGAGATAAAGATCACCCCTAAAACCGAACAGGGTATCCGAAAGAAAAGCCTGGAAGAAATATTCGGAAAACTTAAGAAAACAAAGCAGGGTAACCACAATACATTTAAACCGGGTGGTGGTGATGAGATCAATCCTGAAACGCGGCCTTTTCAATTTGGCGATACCCTGGAACAAATAGATTTTACCTCTTCCATCCGCAATGCCCAGATCAACCATGGTGTGGATAGCTTCCGGTTGCATGAAGACGACCTGGAGATCAGGGAAACAGATTTTAAATCGCAGACCTCTACGGTATTGATGATCGATATCAGCCACTCGATGATCCTATATGGCGAAGACAGGATAACACCGGCTAAGAAAGTAGCGATGGCCTTAAGCGAGCTGATTCAAACAAGGTACCCGAAAGATACCCTTGACATAGTAGTATTCGGCAACGACGCCTGGACGATCGAAATAAAGGACCTCCCTTATTTGCAGGTAGGTCCCTATCATACCAATACGGTAGCCGGGCTGGAATTAGCAATGGAACTGCTGCGCAAAAGACGCAATCCTAACAAGCAGATTTTCATGATTACCGACGGCAAGCCAACCTGCCTTAAAGTTGGCAAACGTTATTATAAAAATAGTTTTGGTGTAGATAGAAAAATATTAAACCGTTGCATGAGCCTGGCTACCCAGTGTAAAAAACTGAAAATACCGATCACTACCTTTATGATAGCCAGCGATCCATATCTTCAAAAATTTGTAACTGAATTTACTGAAACCAATAATGGAAAGGCTTTCTTTGCATCGCTCGACAAACTGGGTACTTTTATATTTAAAGATTTTGAAAGTGGTAAGCGGAAGACGGTTTATTAGTGTGGAGTTAAATATAAAGCGATGCTATTGTATTTTAGTAAGCTGGCTTCACTTTATTATTACTAACAATTCACAAGGTTCCCCGGAAACCACTTCGATAAAGGATTCGGGAAGATATTTATTCAACTTTTACTTAATATAATTTGGATAAACTACATCTGCTGATGCATTATTGAAACAGCTTCGGTTATAGCCTGCATTTGCTAACTGCGATAATGGCTTTTATTTCATTCACCAATCAAGCCATCAAACTTAACAATTAGTTTTTTGTTTACATTAACAATATGACCACACATACAATTACAACCCTGGGACAATTAAAAAAGAGCGGCTACGTTTCTAAAAGTATTAAGGATGAGATCCGTGATAACCTGATCAAAAAAATTAAAGCAAAGGAAAATGCTTTCCCGGGAATACTGGGTTACGAAGATTCCGTAATACCGGATACGGAACGGGCTTTATTATCGCGCCATAACATACTGTTTTTAGGCCTGCGCGGGCAGGCTAAAACAAGGATGGCCAGGCAAATGACCCAACTACTGGATGAGTACATCCCTGTGGTTTCAGGCAGCGAGATCAATGATGATCCGCTCCAGCCCATTTCAAGATATGCCATCGACCTGGTTGAAACGCATGGCAATGATACACCGGTAAGCTGGCTGCACAGGAGCCAGCGCTATGGTGAAAAACTGGCTACTCCCGACGTTAGTGTAGCCGACCTCATCGGCGATATTGATCCAATTAAAGCGGCGAACTTAAAATTGAGTTTTGCCGACGAACGCGTATTGCATTACGGCATCATACCCCGGAGCAACCGCAGCATTTTTGTGATCAATGAATTGCCGGATCTGCAGGCAAGGATCCAGGTATCTCTGTTCAATATTTTAGAAGAAGGCGACCTGCAGATCCGTGGATTTAAACTGCGTTTACCGCTCGACGTTATGTTTGTATTTACTGCCAATCCCGAGGATTATACCAACCGGGGAAGTATTGTAACGCCCTTAAAGGACCGTATCGAAAGCCAGATATTGACTCATTATCCCAAATCAATAGAAACATCACTTGCCATAACTGAGCAGGAGGCCCATATTTACGAGGAGCAATTAAAGCGTGTGAACGTAAGCGACCTCGTGAAACGCCTGATAGAGCAGGTTTCTTTTGAAGCGAGGAGCAGCGAGTTCGTTGATAAGAAGAGTGGTGTGAGCGCAAGGCTAACCATTGCTGCGTATGAAAATGCGGTAAGCGCCGCGGAACGAAGGGCCATCATCAACGGCGAGCAACAAACTCAGGTCTGGATTAGCGACCTGGTAGGTATCATCCCATCTATCACCGGTAAAATAGAACTCGTTTATGAAGGCGAACAGGAAGGCCCTTACCAGGTAGCGTTTAATTTATTGGAAAAAGCTACGCGCACAATATTCAGCCAGTACTTCCCTAACCCGGATACACTTAAAAAGAAAAGGTCCAAAGAAGCATCTTCAGAAGACAACCCTTACAAATCCATCACGCGATGGTTCGACAGTGGTAAACACCTCGATGTATTTTTTGAAACAAAAGATGCCGATAAGGTCCAATTGTTATATAAAGTGGATGGCCTGCATGCGCTGGTAAAAAAATACTTTAAAGCTGCAGGTGACAAAGAAAACGCATTACTAATGGAATTTGTATTGCACGGACTGGCCGCCTATTCGCTCATAAGCAAGAAAGTATTGGATGGCAAGATAGAGTTTAAAGACCTCATGGGCAGTATGCTCAACATGGGAGCCCAGTCACTCACGGAAGAGGATTTGAATGATAGTGATTTTAATTAGTAACGATTAATGGTTGGATATAAAGATTATCCTAATGAAAGAGTAAACATGATAACCAATGTCATACTCTTTTATAATTTAACTTTTACCCCGCCGTTCACCACAAAGCCTTCGGTGTGGTTCCAGATATCATCGAATACGGGATTGCTGTGCGGCGGATTTACAACTGTCTTGTATTTGCTTTGACGCTGATCTGTAAAATTTTCAAAATTTATAAATAAAGATACTTTGCCAAAAGTTTTTTGAGCCATAAAACCGAACTCCCAAAAGGAAGGTGTTTCGTTTCCATTGTATAAATATTGCCTGCCGGTACAATAACCCTCTAACCCCAGTTTGAAATTATTTTCCTTTTCGTACATCAATGCGAGATTTAATTTGCTTTTTGGCAAGAGCGGCAAAAAACGATTACCTGATAAATAAGTTGCCCTGGCGTTTGTAAACGTATAACCCGCGAAAAGCTTCAGGTCTTCTTTAAAAATAAGCTTCAGGTTTGTCTCAAAGCCTGTGCTGATGATAGGTTTTGATGCATTCACAAAATAAAAATCCCCTGAACTACCAGTTTGCAAAACCAGTGGATTGTTAATAGAGGTGTAAAAAAACAGCTGATTTATGCTAAAGGAGAGCTCCTCTGTAAAAAGTGTTTTGTAGTTAATGTCTGCTGTTCCCCCAACACTTTTTTCCGCTGCAACATCGCTCAAAGGCAAAACATGCTGGTACTGCCTGCTCTCTGTTTGCTCCGTAAAAATGGTAGGTAATTTATACCCAAACCCGCCGCCGATCCGGGAAGCGATCCTGTCAGTAAATTTAAATAACACAGACACCCTTGGCAATACGAAGGTTTGATCATTCATATAATTGATATTCCTATACCGGACATTATCCAACCTGATACCGCTTTCAATCTTTAACCGCTCGTTAATATCCCAGGTGTCCTGGAAATAGCCGCCTGTTGTAAAGGACCTGGTATCCTGCGTTTGAAGGTTTTCCTGGTTAAACTTATCAAACACGATATTAAGCCCTCCGATCATAGTATGTTTTTGTTCAAAGAAGGCCAATGACAGGTCTGTAAAACTATTGATATTCACACCGGAGAAATTATAACCAGGCACACTTACCTGCCTGTCGAAAATGCTTACGCTTTGTTTTAGCTTCAGGCTCTTTTTATTGCTAAATTTCTTATCGAATTCTAAAGTTGTGGTATTCCTCACAGTGCTATTCTTCTCATAATAAATATGGTTTGCATCTGCCCTGCCTTTAATAACTTCCATATCCCCGCCGGTAATGGTGCCCCTGGTAAAGCTATTCGCAATCTTTACTGTAGTGGATGAACCAGGGTAATAATAAAATGCAGGGTTAATGGTAAAATTTTTGCTTCGTGGTATTTCTGAAAAATGGTCCCTGTCAACATCAAAAGCACGCTGGATATTCAGCAGCGCTAAAAGGGAATAGCCAACTTTCCGGTTCCGCTGGGAAATATACCCTCCAAGGTTGGCCTGGCCGATATGTGACTGGTTATAAATAAGATCGCCTTCAAATTTTTGGTGAGGTGTTTTACTGATAAAGTTAACAACGCCGGCTATTGCACCGCCGCCATACAGAGTAGATACAGGGCCTTTTATAACTTCAACTTGCTTAAGGTCAAGTGGTGGAATTTCAGTATACTCAGCCCGCTGGCAAAATTGCCAAAATTGGGATACCCGTCTTTTAAAAGCTGCGTATACCTTCCATCGAGCCCCTGCACCCTGATGCTTGCATTACCGCTTGTAGCCGAGGTTTGTTGTACCTGCAAGCCGGTGCTTTCATGTAGCAACATTGATACATTGGCAGGGCGCATGTTGTTTTTTTCATCCAACTCCTCCCCGTCGATTGTTTCAATCCTGGTTGGCGTATTTGTAATGGTGCGGCTTGTACGCGTGCTCTGAACTATTACTTCGTTTAGTTCTTCATCGCTTGTTTCCATTAATATTTCAATAGTGTCAGCATTGGGTAACGGAAAAGTGAAACGTTTAGTTACCTCCTTGTAGCCTGAGTGCGTGAAGACAATAACCTGTCTGCCCGCGGGGATGTTTGACAATATCGCAAAACCAGTGCTATCAGAAGCTGTGCCGGTATTTGCAGGTTGCAGAAAAATAGAAACAGCAGGCAGGGGCTCTTTCGTTTGGCTCACTTTTATGATTGTTTGAAATGTGTTTTGTCCGTGGGCACTATACATAAATATAGAAGCAGTCAGCAGTACAATTATTTTAAGCATTAAGGAGCATTTGTAGTTAAAAAATAAAAACATAGTACCGTCACGTGATCAGGGGACCGCGGACTTTACTTATTGGAAATAATGCTTAACTACGTTTGGGCGGTTGCCAGATATTGCCGATGTAATCATCGGATAAAGAGTTTCTGCTAGAAAAATATTGAAGCAGTGCACTGCGGGGAGGATTGGTTACCGAAACCCTGGTTACCCTTGGATTGGGAACGAAAATATTGCCACAGCACAGGCAACTGCAAAACGGGTTACAGGCTTCATTCCCGTGCTGTTGACTTTGGTGATCAGCTGATAAGGCAGTAAGATTTGTTTGCTCCGTATTCTTACATTCATTGACATCGCTGCAGGGAATGCAAGGCAGCAGCAATACATAAAAGGAAAATATGAGTATAAGAAACTTCACAACACGAAGGTAATGTTTCCGGCCTTGTTAACCATCACCGTGATGATGAGTATCGTAAAGTGGCGTAGTGGTTATACAATATTCACTTCTCTTTCAAGCGTGACACCAAAGGCCTTCCGCACACTATTTACAATCTGTATGCTTAGGTCTGCAATTTCTTTGCCGTTTGCATTACCATAATTCACCAGCACAAGGGCCTGTTTTGCATGGCATCCTGCATCTCCTTTACGGTATCCCTTCCAGCCACATTGTTCAATCAGCCATCCGGCAGCCAACTTTATATTACCGTTCGCCGAAGGATAGCCTACTATTTCCGGGAAATTGGCTTTCAATGCTTCGAAGGTGTTGCCGGCGATTTCCGGGTTTTTAAAAAAGCTGCCTGCGTTACCAGTTACCGCGGGATCCGGCAGTTTACTACTGCGGATGTTGATGACTGCCTGCGAGACCGCCTTTATCGTTAATTGTTGAATGCCCATTGCCTTTAGTTCCTGCTCAATGGCACCGTAGGAAGTATTGAAGACTGGGGTTTTATTAAGGCAAAGTGTAACCGTGGTAATAACAAACTCATTCCTGAGTTTGCCTTTGAAAATACTTTCGCGATAGCCAAATGAACAATCATTTAAGCTGAACGTCATTAATTTTTTCTCCTTGATATGGAAAGCTTCCAAAGAAAAAAATACATCCTTTATCTCAACTCCGTATGCACCAATATTCTGCATGGGCGAGGCACCGGTATTGCCCGGTATCAGCGACAGGTTTTCCACCCCGGCGAGGCCATTATCGATACAATAAGTAACCAGGCTGTGCCAGTTTACACCCGCGCCGGCCTTAACATATACATGGTGCGGGTCCTCTTTGATTTTTTCGATCCCAGTAATTTCATTTTTTAAAACAAACCCATTGAAGTTTTTGGTCAATAAAATGTTACTGCCACCACCGAGGACCAGGGGAGATTGCGGGTTGCTGATGGCTGATCGTTGGCTGAGGCTTAGGCATTCTTCCAATTCATCCAGGTTGCTGAAGCTGGCAAAATAGCGGGCGGTGGCGTCAATGCCAAAGGTGTTATACTTTTTAAGTGAAAAATTTTCTTTCAATAACATGGATAATTTGCTAAACTGTAATTTGCTAATTGCTAATAAGTTCCTCAGCTCAAAGGTCAATGTATTGCAATATGTAAGAGCTACTTTGCATGGACTTTTCAAAAGATACGATCGTGGCAAAATTAGCAAATTACCCCATAAGCTAATTAGCAAAAATTAATTCGCATCCACATCAGCAATCATGGCCACACCCTTAAACTGCCTTTCAGCAAGCAGCAGGTTGAAATGGTTCCTGATCAATTTTTTATAACGTTGTATTTGCTTCATATCTAACGGAAGTTTAATCAGCACCTCCATCAAATACTGGTTGCGAACCCTTGCTACCACAGGCGCTGCCGGTCCCAACACAAAATTATTGAGGTCTCTTTTTAAGGCAAGGCCCAGTTTATGGGCGGCTTCTTCCACTACTTCCTTTACCTTGTGCTTTAAGGTAATTTCAATGACACGGCTGAAAGGCGGGTAAAAACATTGCTGCCTGTTAGCAATTTCAAAGGCATACATTTTTTTATAATCGTGCTGCTGCACGTATTCCAATATGGGATGGCCAACCTGCGTGGCCTGTATTAATACTTTGCCCTGCTCATCTTTTCTTCCGGCCCTTCCGCTTACCTGCTCCATCAGTTGAAAGGCGCGCTCATTGACCCTGAAATCCGCGAAGCTCAATAAGCCATCTGCATCAAGAATACCCACCAGGCTTACCTTATCAAAATCAAGCCCCTTTACCACCATTTGTGTACCCACTAGTATGTCTATGCGCTGTTGTTCAAACAATTTGATCAGGTTGTCATGCGCAGATTTTCCTCTAACCGAATCCACGTCCATCCGCGCCACTTTTAACGACGGAAATTCCTCCTCAATCATTTCTTCTATTTTTTCGGTGCCAAAATTTTTCTCCATCCAGTTAACGGTACCGCACGCAGGGCATGCCGTTATTTTAGGATAGGCAATGTAAGGGTAACATCGCAATTCTTACACTGCGGAAGATAACCGCAGGTGCCACATATGAGGTAAGGAGAATAGCCCCGCCGGTTCTGAAAAAGAATTACCTGCCTGCCCTTTTCAACTGTCTTCTGAATAGCCTCCTTTAGCTGGGGTGATAGCATCACCTTGCCCTTCTGCACTACTTTGCGGGTATCAATTATTTCTATTGCCGGCAACTGTATCGCCCCGTAACGCTCGTTCAATTCGACCAGGCCGTATTTACCTTTTTTAGCATTAAAATAAGTTTCAATAGAAGGGGTGGCGCTGCCCATCATAACTTTTGCACCAAACAGGGAAGCATAATAAACGGCTGCATCGCGCGCATTGTACCTGGGTGCCGGATCCTGCTGCTTAAAGGAAGCATCATGTTCTTCGTCAACAATTATCAACCCTAGGTCTTTGAAAGGCAAAAACAGCGCACTACGGGCTCCCAGCACTATACGCGTTTCGCCGTTTTTAATTTTGTTCCATAATTCCACCCGTTCATTGTTATTGAACCTGGAGTGGTAAATGGCAATATTGCCGCCAAAATGCAATTGCAGCCGGCGGATCATTTGCGCGGTAAGCGCTATCTCGGGCAAAAGGTATAGTATCTGTTTGCCTTGTTGATAAAATGCTTCAATCAGTTTGATATACAACTGGGTTTTACCACTGCTCGTGATGCCATGCAATAGACAAACATTTTTACTAAGGAAGTTTTCCTGCACCTGTCGCAGGGCTACCAACTGGGCTGCACTTAATTCAAAATTCAGGTCCATCGACCGGGGAACAGCCTTAACCCGGTCCACCGTTCGTTTTTCGATACGGAGTACCTGCTTGTCGGTAAGGCCCTTTAACTGCGCAGCGCTGGCGCCTGATTTTTTTAAAAGCGCTGCTTGGGTTACCTCCCCCTCGGATTTCACCAGGTGTAGGTAAGCCAATAAAAGTTCCAGTTGCTTAGGGGCCTTTGTCCAGTTATTAAGCAGTTCACTCAAAGCCTTTTCATTATCGTAAACCGGGCTAAGCAAAATAAAATTTTCCATTTTGCTCTTGTAGCGTTCGCTTAGCGCTTCCCAAACAATACAAACTTTTTTATCGATCAGTTTTTTTATTACCGGGTACACATGCGTTATATCCAATACCTCCTGCACTTCGGTAAGATTGAGTTGCTTTTTAATCAGCAGGGCTTCAGCAACCACGTATTCATCATTATCAAGGTCACTGAAATCATCCCCATACTCTTCGTTGAATAGTAATATAGTTTCGCTGCTTAATTTAAAATGGGTTGGCAAAGCCGCGGCCATTACTTCACCTTCGCTGCACATATAATATTCGCTTATCCATTTCCATAATTGAAGTTGTTGTGGATACACGAGTGGTTCATCATCCAGTATATTTAAAATATCTTTTGTGTGATAAGGCGGTGGTTCTGTTATAAGTGACTGGACAATACCTGCATACCTTTTATTTTTCCCTAAAACAACTTCTACCCTGCAGCCCGCCTTTATCTTATCTATAAATAGTGGAGGGATAGAATACGTGTATGTCTT
>JBBJMD010000044.1:0-23508 GCA_037719925.1 Ferruginibacter sp. | reverse complement strand
ATCTCCTGCATTTTTTTGAAGTCCGCGTCCCAAAACTCTTCTTCGGGTATGGGTGCCCGATAGTAAGCGCTGCCCCAGAGAAATGAGTACTTCATTTTATCCTGCTCCATAATTTTTGATTGAGCAAAGCCCGGCAAAGCCGCGGTTGGCAGTAAGAGGGCCGCAGTACCAAAGGCTGATTGCTGAATAAATTTTCTTCTTCTCATTACCGGAATAGTGTAAACTTTTTTATACGGTTTTAAACTGCAACCTGAATGTCTTGATCTCGAATGCAGCCAGGTCAAACCGCAGGGCACTACCAGCTGTCTTCGTCGCTTTAATCACATCCTCCATAAGGTTCGCTTCGTGTGCCGACTTCAGGGATAACTTAGTTTTAAGAGTGATTCCTTTAGTAGCGTTACCGGATGCTTCGTAAAACCGAACGATCGTAGAGCCGCCTGGCCCGGGTTTAACGGAAGTTATCACCGCATTTTGGTGCGACACTTCCAGCAGGCTCCATTTCTTTGGTAATTTCCCTTTATGTATGCCGGTTTTATGACAAACCAGGGCATTGTTAAACTCAAGCCCATCCTTGTAAACACCAGCCTCCCGCCAGTCACCCTGGTGTGGTACCAGGCTATAATCGAAGGAAAAGGACCGGTGCATCTGTAAGCCCGTGTCGGAAGTCATCCATTTTTCATAGCCTCCTCCATAACCATAGTTCTCAATTTTTGCGGACCGCAACAAAGAAAGCATCATTGTGGACCCGCTTGTAAGATTACCAGGTAATCCATGATTGAGCAGCGCAAGGCCTCTTTTTCCATCACTGTAGTCGGCCCAGTTTTGTGCGGGGAATTCAATTGCCAGCGGTCTTTCGATCGCACCGAAAGGTATTTCGTGCACATTTATTCCCTGGCTGATCGTGGTGGGAAACATCACCTGGTACCGGACGTATTTTTCTATGTTATAGATCTTTGTGTTGATATCGACCCTTCGTATGCCGGCGTATAGCCTCACCCTTGTTTCGAATTGATTGTCGGTGCTAAACCCATGCTTTACTGAAAACTCAGCATACACGGGCCCCTGGTGGATCTTGCCTATTTCACCGCGATATTGATTTTCTTTACTCAGGCGTTCTTTGAAATCTGTAGGAGGTGTTTGCGTAGTTGTTTTGGCTACCATGCCATCCCGCAGGTTTTGGTACAGCTCCCAAAAATCTCCACCGTCATACTGCCTTGCAACCACATTGCCAGCTCCGGACAATACTTCCCACTGATCTTCTTTAACCAGGAGGCTCGTCATGGCGCCGCTATACATGTCAAAACTAACTTTGTAAAAATTATTTTCTATAAACGTTGTTTCGCTGTTTTCCTTTAATGCCATATTAAGTGAAGATGCGGCTTTCAGGGGGTTTACGTGGAAAACGGTATAGCCGAGCGCCGGTAAATCTTTCGCAATAAAAATGATCCGGGCAGTACGCAATGCACCATCGTCATATCTTTCGGCTGATAACACTTCAACCGGGATCGCATTACCATCGGGGCCAACTACTTCGATATCGATCACGCCTCCTTTAGCAAAAGCAATATTTGTTTCCACCACATCCGTGCGCTGCCAGGCCAGCAGGTTATATACCACCAGTGGTATCTCACCACCACCAGTGTCTATCATCGAAACCATGTCATCGAGGCGATGCTCCACTAATTCTTCTCCCACCTGTTGAGAGAAATCATAGCCCCGGATAGTGTCGGCATAAACATGATCTGTCATCACGCCAGACATCAGGTCGTGCGCCTGGTTAAACAGCGAAGGTTCCCAGGCCTTCCAAACATCTTTATCTTCCGTCGGCTTGCCTAACAGGTTATTGATTGCTCCCAGTTTTTCCGCATTCAATAGTATGCGTTCCACGTTCCTGAGTTTCTGTTTAAGCTCGATACGCGAGCTATAAACGCCCTGGAAAATTGGATTGAATTCTCCTTTAAAAATAGTGCGGTCGTTGCGTTTGGCTATCGTTGCTTCATATTCCGTTGGCACGGCAAACTGCAGATTAAATGGCGGGTCCTGTTGCCTGTTGAATTCTTTTATCATAACGGGCAAGTGTTCCTGGGGGTTTTCAACATCCCAGCCGGCAAGGCCCACGCGGTCTTTTCCACCACCGCTATTAGCTGTTAACGAATCAAATTTCTTTTTCACAAATGTATTGAAGTCGTTAATGTTATTAGGTACGCGGGCCATGATGACATAAGAATGCGGAAGCCAGAATGCCGGCAGTTTGGTACCATCAAGTCCTTCCCAGAAAAACTCTGAAGGCATCTGCCGGTTGGGTACGCCCCGCACAAACCACAGTGAATGGTAACCTGCTAATTTCAATATCTGCGGCATCTGTGCACTGTGTCCGAAAGTATCGATCCCCCATCCTACCTTTACATCTACACCTAATTCTTTGCGCAGGTAAGTTTTCCCGTAAAGGATCTGCCGAACAATGGACTCGCCTGAAGGCATATTGGTATCATGCATAGAATCAGTACCACCAACGATCTGCAGTCTTCCTTCAGCAACAAACTGGCGGAATGCTTTGCCCTCTTCTTCATATCTCTCTATAAAGGGCCGTATATAATTAACCTGGTCCAGGGTAAAACGATATTCGGGATAATCCCTCAATAATTTCAATGCGGTAACAATATGTGGCAACCCCATTTCCAGGTACGCCTCGCGTGTTGCGAAAACGGCGCCTTCCCAGTGATTGTGCGGGATAACATGAAATGTATCCCGCGGGAGTGCATTGCCGGGACGAAGCAATGCATTAAGACCTAAATTCCCTTTTGTGGAAAATGCCGTCAGGAAGGCACTGCTTTCAAGCGTACCCAAAACACCGACGGCCATGCTGGCGATAAATTTCCCCCTGCCGACAGATTCTTTTTTGTTCATCATATAGTTTTTACAAGCCTGGAAATGCATTGTCCAGATCTGATGTGTTATTCAACTGGCTGAACGATGCCGATTGTACCAACCCTCCAACTTGCATATACAAGCAGAAAATTGGCTGAAGATGAGCTGGTGTTTACGGATTTGAAACAATATTTTAAATCACCCGGTCATTCCCACCGTCAACAGGAATCTGGGCACCTGTTGTTTTGGAAAAAAGCGCACCGCACATTTCGATTGCTAATTCACTTACATCTATGCTGGTGATCTCGGTTTTTAAAATATTATTCTTTTTATATGCTTCGGGAGTAAGATTATAACTTTTAGCGCGGGCCGCTACTATATCATCGGTCCAGATACCGGTATCAAAAACAGCATTGGGATGAACGGAGTTGATACGAATACCGTCCTATCCCCATTCGAGTGCAGCTACCCTGGCAAGTTGGTTCAATGCCGCTTTCGAAGCAGAATAGGCCGCCGCACCGGGGCCGGGTGCTGCAACATTTTTTGACCCGATTATTACCACCCTTCCGCCATTGGGAGCAAGTTTTAACAAAGGATAAGCCTCGCGAAGGATCACCAGGTTTGCATCCAGGTTAATATGCATCACGCGCTGCCAATCTTTTGTATTCAGATCAGCTATGCCCTGGCCAGGAGGAAAAATACCCGCGTTGAGTACCAGCATATCCAATCCGCCGAAGGTTTCGATGGCGGTTTCAAGCGCGTCGGTTAAAGCGGATTCTACTGTCAAATCACATTCAATACCCAAAAATGCGTCTTGCTTAAATATAGTGGTGATTATTGGATTGAGGTCGAGGCCAACAACTGCCGCGCCACGCTTTAGCAGCGAAGCCACGCAGGCTTTCCCGATACCCGATGCTGCACCTGTAACCAGGGCCACTTCACCGGAGAACACAGGGGGCTTGCCGGATTTTAATAATTTCGCCTGCTCCAATTCCCAGTATTCCACATCAAAAATATCTTTCGCGGAAAGGGCCTTGTAGCCTCCAAGGCCATCTGCCCATTGCATAATATCTATCGTGTGGTGATAAATATCTGCAACGATCTGTGCATCCTTTGCCGTTCTGCCAACCGTACACAATCCCAACTCGGGATCCAGTATCACCCTGGGTGCCGGATCAACCATTTTTTTCTTATCCTTTGCCAATAGCGCGTTCTCTTCAAAATATTTTGTATAGCTGGTTACGTAACTATTGACATCCCTACCTACCAGCGGTAATCTTTTAGTCCTGATCACATGATCCGGAGTGGCAGTCCCTGTTGCGAAATAACTGACAGATCCGGGCGGTTACAAAAACCCATCGTTTTATCATCTTATGCCTTTTTAGAATAACCGGGAACCCTGCAGCAGCCGATATGTTTTTTCTCAGGCACGCAATATCTTCCCTCACACTATCGGTTCCCGCCTTTATTGAAACCTGGCCCGGTTGTGTATTTTGTTTTAAATAATTTTCTGCAATACTCACCAGTTCAATCATCCTTTCGTAAGACTGCTCCGCAGTATCTCCAAAAGAAAATACACCATGGTTCAATAAAATGATTCCAATTTTATCGGGCGTGAGATCGCTTTTAAGTAGCTGCGCACAAAGTTTTGACAGATCAAAACCCGGCATGATATACGGTACATAAACCACCCGGTCACCGTACAACTCCCGTATGATCTTCTCACCATTTACGGAGTTGGATATACCGATCACCGCATCTGCATGAGTATGGTCAACATAACGGTACGGAACAACCGCGTGTAAGATCGCTTCAACAGATGGCACCGGTGCCGATGATCTCGTTAAATGCGTTACCAGCTCGTTCACCATGGAAGCATCGGATAAATTTTCCAGCTCCGAAAGTTTTTTAAGGTGCGCTGAACGAACCGGCGAAAAGCCTTCTGCGGTGATGGTTTCGAGATCCCACCCGCTTCCCTTTACGTAAAGAATCTCTTCTTCTTCTCCTACAATATTTGTTTCCGTGATCTTAACAGAAGTGTTACCGCCTCCGTGGAGTACCAATGACTTGTTTTTTCCCAGCAGTTGGGAAGTATGCACCCTTGCTGCAATTAAAAGTTGATTATCCGTACCTGGCATAAACAAATATAATTTTTGAATTGAATGATAAAGACAATTTTTTTGACACCACGCATCGCCCTTACCGATGAACAGGAATATAACGCGATCATATTCCCTGGCTATTTATTATTCCCTACAAACGTATAAATACTAAAAAAAAGATGGATATAAATCCCATCTTCCACAAGCAATCAGAATCGCGGAAAACAGGAATACCTTTTTTTAAACAGATTGCGTATCACTAAATAACAACAGCCTGCAATCATTGATGCTAAATTTTGATAAAGATAAAAAAAATACTTGTATAGACAAGTTTTTTTAAGATGAATTGAAATTATTTGGAAATTACCAGTCGGTGAAGGCTTTAAGCAGAACAATATCTATGAAAGAGAGTAGGTAAAGGCATTGGCAGAATTATGGCAACAAAACTGTAAAAACGATAGAGGCAAACTAAACGCTGAATAATCAGGCATTCAACAAATCGGGTGAGGATGCTTTAAGCAACGTCTTGTTGGGGAAGAGCTACTTAAAAAAAATCGTCTAAATAATGGTTTTCCGTATAACAATATAACCATGAGTAAATATTAAGATCCTTTACATTGGTCTTTAATTTCCGCTTCATGTGTACAATGGGAGTATCCGCATTGATTTTCAGCAACTTACTTTTCGTTTTACCGGCTGTAATAGCCCATATTTTTTGTTCGCCGCCTGTTATCTCCACCTGGTAGTATTCTTTTAATATTTTAAGAAACGAACGATCTTCCAGGTTGCGGGAAGTAAACCTAAGCAGGCCCAGATTGGTAATATAAGTTTCTTCAAATAATATCGGTACGTTATTGATATATCGAAGCCTGCTAAAAAAAATACACCCCGCCTTTTGTTCCTCTTCGCTTAGTGTAAAGAAAAGTTCCGGTGGCCAGTCCTGCTTGGAGGGCTTTTCCATTATCAATGTTTTTAAGTTCTGATCACCAACACCCGCGGTTACGCCACTTACTGATAAAATGCCCAATCCTCTCCGTGGTTCGGATACGATACTACCTTTACCCTGCTGTCGTATGATATAGCCCATATTGATCAAGCCGGATAAAGCCTGCCTTACTGTGGGCCTGGTAGTGTGGTAAGTTGTACAAAGATCATTCTCGGATGGAAGTAGTTCTCCCTGCCGGTACTTACCATCATCAATCTGCTTTTTAAGGTCCTCTATCAGTTTTTTGTAGAGCGGTGTTGTTTCTTCCTTGTGCATGTTTTAGTTTAGGGTTATAGTGAGTATTTACAAAAATAGGAATTATTAACATAGGTGACCGGCGTGATAAAATATATTTTAAAGTTGTCTATACATGTTGTATTTTTATTTCTCCCGCTATTACAATTCAGAAAACACTTGTATATGAAAAATCCAACATATTTTTTACCAGTTAATCATTTCATTAAGGCCCTGGCAGCTATCATTATGGTTGTTACAGGGTTTACTGCTCCCGTAACAGGACAGGGCCTGCATCCTGCATTGGCGCCGGCGGCAAAAGAAGTGCAACTCACTATTGAACCCCTCCATCCATGGAGGCCCCCATTTCACCTGGACCGGGTAGGTCGTTCCTACGACATCGTTGCAGTGATCCATTCCCCTGAACTGCCTGCCGGGAAATTCCAGGTGGCAGGTTTTTTGAAAGGAAAAGAAGTGAGCAGGCAAAAAATGTTGTTTACCGATTCAATGCCTTTTACAGCGCGGGAAACTATGCCACAAAATGCAGATGAGGTAGTTTTTTATTTGATAGATGAAAAAGATACACCGGTGGAACTTGCGCGTGAAAAGCTATCCCTACCGTCTTTGGAGATTGCAGCAGTTGCAGAACCTGAAAAGATAATCAACCCGGTTGATCTTGGCGCCATCCTGGTGCCCTCGGATTGGCTATTGTTGGCTATTGGCCAGCAGGCGAAGCTTAAGTTGGCTTTACTGAGCCGTTCAGCTAAAGTGGCAACCGTTCGTACACAAGCCTGGTACACATCAACCCCATCAAAAAAGATTAACTTAACGATAGCGCTGTCCGAAGGAAAAAAGGTGCTTGCAGAATTATCGCTTCCCCATTATGCAGGTACCGGGGAACAGGATACACTAAACATTGCAGTTACCGGTTCAGCCAATCAGCCACTTTGGACAAAACAGGTTAAAGTAATGGTGGTTCCAAAACAACAAGTGCGGCCAACGTTTGGCGCGGTAAAAACAAAATTGCGTTACGACCCACCGATCACAAATATTGTAGACGGAAAAAATCAGCCATTCAGTTATACAACCGCGTGGACGGCTGACAAAAATGATTACGTGGTTTTTCTGCCAAACGGTTCAAGGTGGGTATTCTGGAGAGGATCCAGTTATATACCAATGTGGCTAAGCAGGTATAATACCGGCCTGAGCTACGAGTGGGCCGAACGTATTTCTCCCAATACAGGTTTTACCGATTGTCCCGAACCGTTGATGGATAAAGAACTTCGCTATGGCCGGGTAAACATCATCGAATCCACAAGCGCACGGGTACATGTACGGTGGAATTACCAGTCCTGCGATTTTAATTATAAAGTAAATGGCGATTATGCGCAGGAAGATTATTATTTCTACCCCGATGGTTTTGGTACACGTGTACTAACGCTTACGAGTATTCCCGAAGCCGAATATGAGGTGGCCGAATTCATCCTGCTGGCATCCCAGGCTGCCCTCCCCTTCGATGTAATGCCTGGCAAGCCAATGCATATTATATCGGTCAATACGGGTAATAAAGCCGAGATTAGCTTACCGGAAACGGATACGGCCTGGTTAAAGATCGAAGATCCAGCGATCTATAAAATGAAGCTTCACAGGAATGAACCGATGGCGGCTTTTAGCTTTAACCCCTTACTGACAAAAAAACCATTCGCCTTCAAACCTTTTTACGACAAAGGGCTTGTTGTAACTCCTGCATACTGGGGCGGCCACTGGCCGCTGAGCCAGGGATTCAACACCGGCCGCGCCATCAATGAGTCGATCTGGAGCGGGCCCTCTCACAACTCCTTGCTTACCTGGGCGGCAAAAAGGCCGCAGCCACTTCACAGCAAAACATTGCAAACAAAGGATGCGCTGGGCGTGCAGAAATCCATGCGGGAGGAAACCTATGCCTGGCTGATCGGTATGACGGATATCAATAATGAAACACTAAGACACACGGCTTGGAGTTTTGCGAAACCTGCTGAACTGGAATTGAGGGGTGCAAAGGCAGCAGAAGAAATATATGCACCGGAGCGCAGGGCGTTCTGTATTGCAGCTACCGGTAATAATATAAGGATTACGATCAAACCGGATAAATGGTGCGTGAACCCTGTGTTCGAGATCGATGATGCACCGCTTACCTTATCAACGGTAAAGCTCGGAGGGCAAACACTTTCGGCCGGAAGCTATGCATGGGATGGAAAAACTCTTTGGGTAAGGGCAAGCATCGATCGGTCAAAAATGTTGGAACTAAATTTTAAATAGAACCGGGGGGAAAATAATGATCGGCCGATCATTAACAAACAGGAACAACGCCTGCTTCATAATTTTCCATGAATCGCAGGATCTCGTTCATTGACTTGATCCCGGCTGTTGTTCCTATCTGCATGATGCAATGAACACCTACCGCGTTTGCAAATTCGGCACATTGCCTGATTGGCCATCCCTGGTCGAGCCCGGTGATGAACCCGGCGCAAAATGCATCGCCTGCCCCGGAAGTATCAACTGGTTGGATCCTGGTAAATGACGGAACAATATAACCTTCTTCGTTTTGCGGTTTTACAAAACAGCCCTCGCTGTTCAGTTTTATAATAACATTCCTAACACCTTTGGCATTAAAAATACCCGCTATTTCAGAAGGTATGGTTTTACCTGTCAGTTCGCAGGCCTCGTCGTAACTTGGCATAAACCAATCCAAATATTGCAGGGAACTTTTTACTTTATTCATCCATTCACCGGATGCATCCCAGGCCGTGTCCATACAACATAATATATTATTTTCCTTTGCAGTCTTTAATAATTTTTCAGTCCCGGTTCCATCAAAACCCGGCATGAGGAAAGTGCCCGCGATCAATAGTATCGTGGTTTCTTTTAAAATATCCACATCGATATCTTCATAACAAAATTCCTTATTGGCCCCCAGTGCATGTATAATGGATCTTTCACTGTCGCCGGAGATCATAACCATCGAAGCCGAAGTGGAAACGTTTTTATCAACTTTCAATCCTTTCACGCCGACATTTTCTGATTGTAAAGTATTGATAAGAAATTTGCCCAGGCTATCATCCCCTACCTTGCCCACCAGTGAAGTATTTACCCCCAGTTTTGCCAGTGAGATGGCGACGTTTGCCGCACAACCGCCTATCTGGAGAGAAATATTATCAACAAGATTCAGTTTTCCCTTTTGCGGTAAATTGTCTACTGTTTTTCCCAATACATCCGCGCATAATATACCTACACAGGTGATCCCGGAAGCGGCTGGCATCATACAAGCAAATTTATTGTGCAATTAAAGTAAACCTTTTTATCCTTGTGTCCGTAAAAATATCCTGTTCATCTGTGCTCCTGGTGGAAAACTCCGAAACAACCGCACCTTCCTCCCCTGCCCTGAACCAATGCAATGTATCCGGCATGATCGTATACTGTTCGCCGGGTGTCTATACATGCTCATGGAGTACGCCAAGATAGTCGCTATGCGCTTCCAATCCCTGAAACGGTGGCTCAGCGTTAGTTTCGCCAGGCACATACAGATATACTGTACCCCACCTGCACCTGAAGGTTTCTTCCTTTCCGGCTATCCCGTTTTGTGTAGGGTGGATATGCTCGGGACAAGTTTGCCAGGGAAACATCACCAGTTCTTTCGCACATACTCTTTCCGTGTTTACATACAAATGTACTTCCAGGCCTATCTTTTCAAGATCGCCCAGTCCAAAGTCAGCGATCTCGATCGATTGTTGCTCCTGTTCCGTTAAAACGATGCCCGCTTTTTCATAAAATAAAATCGCCCTGCTCCTTGCGGCATCCAATTGCTGCTGGCTGATCATGATCGGTCTGTTTTAAAATAATAATAATAATTCGGGATCCTCAAGCATAGACCTGGTCTTCTTCAAAAAAGCCGCCGCGTATGCGCCGTCTATCACCCGGTGATCGAATGAACCTGTTATGTTCATCATGTCACGTATGGCCATTTCATTATCAACCACTACTACTTTTTTAATGATCGCACCCACTGCAAGTATGCAGCTTTCAGGCTGATTGATGATCGCTGTGAAATTATCTATGCCAAACATGCCCAGGTTGGACAAGGTGATGGTTCCTCCTGAAATATCCGTGGGAAGCAATTTATTCGTTTTAACCTTTTCACTATTGACGGCATTACCGGAAGATATTTCGGGAATTGATTTTTTGTTCACCTCCTTCACAACGGGTACTATGATGCCTGTTTCAGTGGCGATGGCCAACCCAAAATTTACATCCTTGCTTACCCTGATCCGGGTTTCTTCAAAAGACGAGTTGATCAGCGGATATGATTCTATGGCTTTTGAAACGACCTTCATAATAATGGCATTGTACGACACATTGCCACTGCCCTCATCATGAAGATTGAGTTTTTTTCTTAACCGGATCACTGCTGAAAAATCAATATCGGCAGATACGATATAATGCGGTGCCGTGGAAACGCTTTCCCTCATTCTTCGCGCTATTGTTTTTCTCACTGAATCGGTATCGATATAATAAACCTGTTCATCAGCCAGCGACAATTTTTTTGAAGAGCGGATATTTTCAAGGTATTGGTCCACATCAGCTTTTTTGATGAGATTTTTGCAAACATACCCAGCAACATCTTCGATCTTTATTTGCTCGATCCTTGCAAGGTTTTTCGCCAGCGGTGATGCCAATATCCCTGATGCGTTTTTAAGGGCATGCGTCCCAGCCGGCTGAGTGATCTCATTTTGAATTTGCTGTTGGTGCGGCGGTTTCCCTGTGTTCGGAACAGCAGCCGGGCTTTTCTCAGCCACCGGTGTTGGTTGCTCACTGGCATCGCCTATAATTGCGACAACTTCTCCCGTCTTCACCATCTTTCCGTCAGGATACCTAATCTCGAGTAGTGTACCTGCCGCATAACTTTCTACTGTAAGTATTGCCTTGTCGGTCTCTATTTCAAAAAGAATATCACCCCGGTTAACTGTTTCACCCACTTGTTTATACCACTTCATGATAAGCATTTCGTCCGTCGTCTGTCCACCTGAAGGCATTAATATTTTACTAGACATTTTCTCTTTTATATTTGATGAGCTTTGTTTTCACTTCCAAATACTTTTATAAATCTTACAACTTCTTCTGTAATCGCCACCCTTGCACCACACAGCATATCCAAATCACCGCCACGCCCTATTACATTGTGTGGGTCCATCTTATCTACGTTGTTGCGCTGGAGGTAGCATTGAATCGATTTGATATAGGCTCTTTTCATCACGGTGCCTACATTTACCTTACACATACCCATCGCGATCGCCTCCCTGAGACTGTCGTCAGAAATCCCTGTACCGCCATGTAACACCAGCGGCACTTTGATTTTTTTTCTAAGTAACCTGATGAGATCAAAATCCAGGTCAGCTTTTTTACCTTCCAGTAAATGCACATTGCCAACTGCTACAGCCAACGCATCGATGCCGGTTTCTTTTACAAAATAAGCTGCTTCATCAGGATCCGTTTTTGCTCCGTCACTAATGGTACCAGTAGCTATATCGGCATCCGGTAACCTGCCGACTTCAGCCTCTACAACGGCACCCCAGTAATGTGCAGTTTTTACGAGGTATTTGTTGATTTCGGTAAATTCTTCCATTGGGATATCATGCGCTTCATACATGATCGCATTAAACCCGGCCTTTATACCATTGATCAGCATAGGCACTTCCCGTGCTTCGTTCAACAACAGCGCAACCGGCACCTTTGCGTTTTGGGCTACCGCTTTGCCCAGGTAACCATAATGCATTATATTTTCCTTGATGCTTCTTTTGCCGCTCCCGATAAACTGGCCGCCAAAACCTATGATCACAGGCGAATTAGTTCTTTCAGCAGCATCTACCACCGCAAGGACCGATTCCATATTCCAGGCTTCGAAGTAACCTATCGCGTACCTGTTGGCAAGCGCGTGGTTCATCAGTTCTGTCATTGAAACTAATGGCATATATTTTTATTTATCAGTACTTCATAAGGTCCCTGGCCGCATCAGCGATCCTTGCAGGTGATGGGATCACAAAATTTTCCATGATCGGTGCAAACGGAATGGGAACATCATAAGTAGCCACCCGTTTTATCGGTGCATCCAGGTAATACAAAGCTTCCTCAGCGATGGTGGCTGCTACTTCAGCACCCCATCCATTCCGCTTTGTATCTTCCTCCACAATTATAAGCCGGGATGTTTTTTTGATCGATTCGATTACCATCTCATAATCGAAAGGCACCAGGGTTCTTGGATCGATCACTTCTACGCTGATCCCTTCCTCTTCAAGAACGGCCGCAGCCTCCAGCGCTTTATACACCATCAGCAGGGTTGCAACAATCGTAATGTCAGTTCCTGCTCTGCGGATGGCGCCTACGCCAAATGGTATCAGGTATTCTTCTTCCGGAACTTCACCCACCGGGCTCAAGGCAGATTTTTCGGCACGGGTACCTTTACTGCCGTACAGTAGTTTATGTTCAAAAACCACCACAGGGTTTTCATCACGGATCGCTGTTTTCAATAAACCCTTTGCATCGTAAGCGGTGGAAGGGCAGATGATCTTCAATCCCGGTATATGCGTGAAAAAACTTTCCAGGCTTTGGGCATGCTGCGCGCCCCTGGTAGTAGCGCCAACAGGAGCCCGCATTACCATCGGTACTTTTACCGTACCACCCGACATATAGGTCATCTTGGCTGCATTGTTTGCCAACTGATCCATCATACAAAAAAGAAAATCTCCATACTGCACATCCGCTATGGGGATCATGCCTGTCATGGCAGCACCCACTGCTGCCCCCGCGATCATGATCTCAGAGATCGGTGTATCCAAAATCCTTTCGTGCCCGAATTCTTTTGATAATCCCAGCGTAACTGTAAAAGCTCCTCCAAAGCCACCTTCCACATCTATATCTTCTCCCAAACAAAATACCCTTTCATCCCTTCGCATCTCTTCCCGTATTGCCTCTCTAAGCGCCTCCGCGATTGACATCTTTGCCATAAATATTATTCCTTTTAATAAACGTTTGTTAATGCATCTTCTGGTTTTACATCCGGGCTTGCCTTTGCATAATCCACCGCACTTTCTATCCTGGCCATCACTTCTTGTTCAATCGCTTCAATCTTTTCCTGTGTGATGATGTTATGGTCAAGCATATGTTTTTTCAGCCGGGTGAGCGGATCTTTATCAAACCACTCTTTCTCTTCTGCTTTGTCCCTGTAACCGCAGGCGTCATTTCTTGAATGGCCACATCTACGGTAGGTTTTTAATTCGAGGAATGTAGGTCCGAGGCCTTTTCTTGCCCGGTCGATCGCTCTTGTAGCCGCTTCATTTACTTTCAATACATCATTGCCATCCACTACTTCGGCCGGGATGCCATAAGCCGAGCCTCGTTCAGCCAGGTCATTGATCTTTACTACCCGGTTGATATGTGTAGATGCGCCATAGAGGTTATTCTCGCAAGCAAAAATTACCGGCAGGCTCCATATCGCGGCTGCATTCATGGCTTCATGAAAAGCACCTTCGTTGCTGGCACCATCACCAAAGAAACAGACGACCACGTTATCTGTTTTTCTCATTTTACAGGACAATCCCACCCCAACCGCTACCGGCATTCCACCGGCTGTGATCGCTATGGCTGGCAATGCACCTACCGTGATATCTCCCGTGTGCATCGCACCGCCTTTTCCTTTGCAGCAGCCTGTTGACTTGGCAAACATTTCAGCCATCATGGATTCGAGCGAAACTCCCTTGGCAAGACAATGCCCGGCCGGGCGATGCGTGGAGGTGAGGTAGTCTTCTTTTCTCAGATCATAGAGCATTCCAACGGCACTGGCTTCCTGCCCTTGTGATTGGTGTATCGTACCCGGCATAACACCTTCGAGGAAAAGAAAATAGATCTTGTCTTCATAATTTCTCAACAGGAACATCTGTTTATACATATCGATAATCTTCTCATTGCCTTCTTTCATAGATCAAATATAATTAAAAATCTTGTAAGCTTGTATATACATGTGGTATCTAAAATCGATTTACTTTTTCTAACAAGCCAATCACGATAGCAAATCAATTACCGCGGGCGTTTTAAAAAATTACCCTGGCCTTATTAAACAGTATACTGAGGCAGATTGCTGTCCGCATAGTATTTACGGGCAGGTATATTATTTTACTTATTCCTTGCGCCAACATAATTGCTTCCTTGCGGATGATCGAGTAGTACTGTTGAAATGGTTACAGGTATATATGTTAACTTGTATAAGGCACTGTTCTGGTAATTGCCCGTGGGATAAATAAAACATTTTACCGTATTTGAATTCACCTTCGTTTGAAATTTCTGCCCGATGATCGGCACATACCACCCCAGTTCACCTGCATCCAGTGTTTTAAATTTCGTCCATGGCCCCCAGGGATGTGGTGCCTCATAAAAATCATTGATCGTCCTGGGATCCGTGCGCAAATTGTATGTCGTGTAGTGCCATACCACCATCATGTACCTGTTCAGTCCATTGATATAGGTCATGCCTGTCATACTGCAATTCTTTTCATAAGTCAGTATCGGTGTGGCATCATCCATATTTGTTGTCCAGCTCTGATCTTCCATGCCTTCCCCACCTGTATAAAAGGTCCAGTCGGTTGCATTGAGATCAGGGAGTTTAGTTTTTAATACCCTACCAATGATATAATTGTCGCCACTTTCAAAATGGCCATTGTTTGAAACAGCATATACATATTTTCCGGCATTGTCAACGCTGCCGGAACCGTCTTTACCATACCAAACAAAATAGGGTGCACCAAACCGCTTATCCGGAAACATCGGTTTGTTATAATTTTCCTCCACGGACCTTGTCCAGGTTTTACCATTATCCAATGATTTGATTATACTTGAGCTCCTGAAAACATGACGGTTATGATTATCGCCGGACTGCTCGGGGTAAAGACATCGTGTGACGAACATGTATAGCACACCATCCACGCTATATGAATTCATTGTTTTCCAACTTGCACTATCAGCAGCTTTTTCGCCTGCAAAGCCATACTCATTCATAGGATTGACCGTAGTACCTTTCAGCGAATAAGGATCGTTGCCTTCCAATTTTCCGAATGCCAGGTTGTTATTTGTTCCGCCGAAACTGGCGCCATCATCATTACCGGTATAAAGGTTGTCATCCCTGCCCCAGGTAGGCGCCCACTCATCTCCTACACTATTGCTGATCTGGAAATAGCCCGAATCAAACCTGATATCCCTGATCGGTTCGCTTTTTTGCGCGGTGACATTTATGGCGAAGAGTACTATCACCAACGGCGCATATGTTTGTTTCAGAAGTAATGAAAATATTTTTTTCAGGCGCATGATTTACTATTTGATGTGTTGATTAAATTATATCTGATAATAAAACGGTTATACTATTCATCAGAAGAAGCCACGCGAAAACCCAGGGTATGATAGCTCCTGCGGAAACTGTTACCGGCACGGTAAGTGGGCCGGCTTCTGGAAACAATATCATCCCAACTACCCCCACGGCGTATAACAAATACACTGGTTGCAGAACCTGTGGGGTTAGTGACCGCTTCTGCTTTATATTCATCCAGATGATCGCTGCACCATTCCCATGCATTGCCACTCATGTCGTAGAGCCCCAGCTCATTGGGGCGCTTCTGTGCAACAGTATGCGTGCTGCCATTGCTATTGCCTGCAAACCAGCTTACATCACCTGCGTTATCGCCGCCGCTGAATGTAAACCCTTTGCTCAACTTACCGCCACGTGCAGCATATTCCCACTCTGCCTCGGTAGGCAGCCTGTATTTTTTACCGGTTCGCTCGCTTAACCATTTGCAGTAAGCAACCGCCTCCTCCCATGTTACGTTTACAACGGGATGATCATCTTTCCAGCCCCACTCCGGTGCATCAGGCATTACCTGCTTTACCAACCGGCAATAATTTTTCCATTGCAAAACAGTAACCTCCGTTGCCGCCATGCTGAAATTTGTCAAAGTAACAGGATGTAGCGGCCGCTCATCCCGTTCCCCAATTCCTTTATCATCTCCCATCATAAATGTGCCACCTTCGATTTTTACCATTTTTGGTTCGCCCTGCAACGGCACTAATATCCTGCCCGGCATAAATAAGAGGATGCTAAATAGTAAGTATCTCACGTTTTTACTTTTAATAATGCTGAATGATCCGCCCGTACTCCAAATGTGTTGGAGCCTGGATATTGAAACCGTTACTCCTGTATAGACAAGTGACCAGATCCACGACGTTAATGGGGAGGGATGCAGGTTTACAGCTCAGTTATTGAACAGCGATTATTCTTTTCTACGGCAAAAAACATTGCCGGTGATATCAGGCTTGTTGTATATTATCAACATCGCGTAAAGGTTTGGTAATGATTACCCATTAATCCTGGACTATATCAACCCGTTGCAACTGGAAATAGTACCCTTTGGGATATTGTGTCCAGGCAAGCCAGAATGACTTGCCATCGTCTGCGATCCATCCCGGCATGATCTGCGGCTGATAACACTGCCCCTCTTTTGTGCCGCCCGGGGGAAACCACGCCTTATCTTCATGGATCTGCTTCCATGGCCCCCATGGCTTTTCTGATACCCATACCCCGAGATAGGATGGCCCGGTAAACCAATAGCCCGTGCTGTCTGTGCCTACTCCCCAATTAGCCATCATATATAGTCCCAGCCCCTTGTTATAAACCACGCTCGGATGCCATGAATAAGGGTGTTTCAGCCTGTTCACATACCCGGATGGAAACACGTGTACCGGTTTGCGATCATCGATATTTTTTGACCACTGCGCCTCACCGTTATCCCCTCGTGCAACAAAATATTCGTATGCATTGTGCTGCAATAAATTATCTTTCGGTACACGAAACATTACCAGTTGATTCATCTTCCCTTCCACTCCGCCATTTGGTGCATATACATAGATAAAGCCATCTATATTCTGCTCATAGCCTTTACCCATTTGCAACATGGTTAATAGTGAAAATGCTTCGTCCTGCTCATTAAAAAAGACCATGTTGTTTTTGGTGCGCTGATTGGTTTCTTCAAAAACCACGGGGCTGGATCCATCCTGGTTTTTCCACGTGTGCCCTGTGTCGGATGAATAGATCAATTTGACCCCGATGAATTTCCAGGGCGGATCAAAATACCACCTGTTGGGGGTTGACAGAAAATGATAGATAAAAGGTCCATTTCCGAGAATGCCGAAGCCATAGTAGCGCTCACGCGGCATTTCCTTCGGTCCCGGGTGCGAAGCAACTGCTTCAAATTTAAAATTTTGAGGCGCCCCGGTCAACCGCCACATCTGCGTATTGTACCCTTGCCCATCGCACTGCAATACATACTGATTGCCGTCGGCAGCATAGGTGGTATGCCAGTTATCGCCTTCAAAATTTGGCCTGCGAAAAATAGAATCATTCCTGAACCTGAGCTTTATATTCTTGAGAGTGGGTGAAGCAATTATATCACCAGTATTACCAGGCGTTGAAAACTTCTGCTGAAACGAGTTCCCCTGCATCACTATGATAAAGATCAGCGCCGCCATAAAACAACCCAGGGATCGGCTTATTTTCATGATTCAAATTTTATAAATTCGATCTTCATCATTGCGGCATGAATGATCTAAATATGTATAAGTTGAAAAGCAAGCTGTAAGCAGTGCTTAGTTATAATCTGGATTTTGAGGTCTGAGATTGGGATTATTATTCATCTCCTGGTTAGGCAGGGGAAACAACAGGTGTTTAGATTGCAAAGGCTGGTTAGAACTCAGGTTGATATGCCCCACAAAGTCATCAAAGCCGTTCGAATTCTCATTATATACTTTTCTCAGGCGCACCATATCGAACCAGGTGATGTTTTCATAACACAGTTCGTGCCAGCGTTCTCTCCACACGATTTCCCTGAAAGTATTTTGGTTAAAAGTGCCCAGCGCCGGCGTAGCAAGTTCCGCCCTGTCCCTGATCCTTTTCAAAGCGTCATAAGCAAGTTGGTTAGGTCCGCCCACTTCATTCTGCGCTTCTGCATAGATCAACAGTACTTCGGCAAAACGTATCTGAGGCACATTCAAATTACTGTTCTGAGTACCAGGTTTGCCCGGACTGCCATGCGCAGTTACATCGAAGTGCTTAAATATGTAAGGCGCACCCAGGTCAAAAATTGCGCCTGTGCCATCTTTGAAATAGCTGGTGTAAAAATACCCTTGCTGATTTTTGGCACGAAGATCACCGGCTTCAAAGGAGTTGTAAAATTTAAGTGTTGGCACTTCTGTACCAAACGTAGCGGTATAAGCTGAAATGGGTCTGAAATTTGGAAGTAACAGGTATTGCAGATCATTATTGGCTTGCACGCTAGATAAATATTGTATTTGAAAAAGATGCTCCACTGTATTTTTAGTAGCAGGGTTATGAATATCCGCATAGTTTGGAAACAAACCCGCTGTGCCCGGGCTTGCAATGATCTCGGCTGCTTTATCCGCGGCCAGTTTATAATATTCCGCACCTTTGTTGAGTGGCTGCCCTGCCATTGTTAAATATACTTTTGCCAACTGCGCCTTTACAGCTGCCTGCGATACCCTTCCCGATGCATCCATCCATGGCAGGCCCGCGGCTTCGGCAGCAACGAGGTCGGCCACGATCTGCGTGTACACTGTTGCCTGCTCAGTACGGGTGGGTAAAAAGTCTGTTGAGGTGGAGGTTTGAGGAGTGAGTATTAATGGAACATCTCCCCATAACCTCACAGCATAAAAATATGCCCAGGCGCGAAGAAACTGGGCTTCACCCAGGATACTCTTTTTAACCGCTTCATCCATTGGCGTGATGCCCGGCACTTTATCAAGCACGAGGTTAGCATTTGATATCACCCGGTATAAACCGTTCCACCAGTTAATGATATGCTGATTGCTGCCATCGTACGCTAACCCCAGCAGGTTATTCAAATCTGAGTTTTGGGCAGACTCGGTAGTGGCGGTGCCGGTGACGGCATCCAGCATTTGCCAGTTGATGGAAACGATATTCGCACCCCCGGTAATAAACCTGGTACCCGCATACACAGAAGCAATAGCTGCCTGGGCATGTTGGGGAATGGTATAAAAATTCTCCGGTTGCAGGTTGGACGGGTCCTTTTCCTCCAGGAATTTTTTGCAACCCGAAAAAAGCAATAAAGCACTGAGGAGAAATACCTTACTGAAACCTTTTACTAAATTAAATTTCATAATAATTTATTTTATAAATGAACTTAAAAACCAGCCTGCAGACCAACCATGTAGATTGTGGGCCTTGGATAATCGTGAAAATTCTGTCCCTGTGCAAATACACGGTTGGCTTCGGAACCAAATGTGTTGAGTGTTACTTCCGGATCTCCGCTGGTATATTTTGTAGACAGGAAGAAGTTTTGAGCAGACAACGTGAACCTGAGCCTGTTCAGTCGTAATTTCTTTAACAAGGCCTCCGAACAGGTAAAACCTACCAGCAGGTTTTTTCCACGGATGAATGAGCCGTCCTGCACCCAGCGGCTATCCACATTTGTTACATAACCTGCCCTTGTATCACGAACCTGTGCGACCATTGTATTCTGATTCTCCGGCGTCCATGCATCTAATATGCTTGTATAGCTGTTGGCCAATGCCTGGCGATCCTCGCTCGAGTGTTTAGTTTGGTCCAATACATCGTTTCCGTAAGAATATTGCAGCTCAACGATCAGGTCGAATTTTTTATACCGGAAGCTGTTCATAAATCCTCCCCAGCCTTTAGGACTTCCGTTACCGATGATCATGCGGTCTGCATCTGTAATTGCATTATCACCATTTACATCCAGGTACTTGATATCTCCCGGCAGCAATGTTAGTCCGTTACGGTAGCTGGTAATTTTGGATGCATCGCCTTTCTCTGCTTCGCTCCATGTGCCCAGGCGCACGAGTCCCCAGAATGAGCCAACCGCTTCACCCACGCGGATGATATTGGTTTGATTGGTAAAGCCCGGACCGCCCACTCCAAAAATGTCCGCAGGGGTAGCCAGTGACAACACTTTATTCCGGTTCATGGAAATATTAAAAGTGGTGTTCCAGGTTATATTGGTAGTACTGATGTTAACAGTATTTAGGCTTAGTTCTATGCCCTTGTTTTCCATCGAGCCAATGTTCTTCCTGATGGTGGCGTAGCCGCTACTTTGAGGAACAGGCGCGTCCAGCAGCATATCGGTGGTTTTTCTATAATAATAATCTGCTTCCAGCGAGATCCTGTTATTAAACAATCCAAGTTCTACTCCAAAATCTGTTTGCGCAGTTTTCTCCCACCTCAGATCCGGGTTGGCGAGCCTGCTGATACCGGTACCGCCTACACGCGTATCTGAAAAAATACCTGCATAATTGGAACTCAGAACAGAGAGCGAGGAAAAGGACGGTATTTCAGAGTTACCGGTAACACCGTAGCTCGTCCTTAATTTAAGATTAGAGATGAGCGTGCTGCTCTTTAAGAAGTCTTCATCAGATACTTTCCAGGCCAGGGCCGCAGATGGGAACAAGGCATACTTATGATTTTCACCGAATCTTGATGAACCATCCACGCGACCTGTTACGGTTAACAGGTATTTATCCCTGAATGTGTAGTTCAACCTTCCGAAATAAGAATTAAAGGAGAATTTGGAAGCGGAAGAACTATAGCTGGGGTTGGTACTGCCCGCACCTAAATTATTGTACAGGAAATAATCACTGGAAAAATTGGAGATTCCTACACCGGAGGCAAAAAAATTGGATTGCTGCCACGATAGTCCCAATAAGGCCTTGATGGCATGATCGCTTCCGATCCGCTTGTTATAAGTAAAATAATTTTCCAATGACCAGAAAGCTTCCTTACTGTTATTCACGCTGGCACTCCCTTGTGCGCCGGGATTGAGGGTGCGGGTGGTTGACTGGTTAATTTCCTGGTTCAGTATATTGGTACCCAACACGGTGCGCATCTCCAGGTCTTTCAGCAGACTTATATTCGAATACATGCTCCCTAAGGTTGTTTGTGATTTCACGATGAACTTACGGTCTGTTAAGAGATGCACCGGGCTCCAGTAAGCTTCAACATTGGGATAATCGTTGCTCTTGGAGAAACTGCCGTCCGCATATCTTACCGGTTGAAAAGGCAAACCTTCTGCGATATTGCGCATCACCTGGTAATCCTGGTCCACGATACTTTCATTCTGGGTATTGTAACTCAGGTTACCGCCAACTTTTAACCAGGGTTTGATCTGATCGTCAAATGCGATCCTCACAGAATATCTTTTCAGATAAGAATTTAACAGCAGGCCCTCATCATCGCGGTATCCAAGTCCGACAGAGTATGAACTGGTGGTACCTCCTCCTGAAAAGCCCAGCTCATGATTTTGAGACAACTTGCTTTGTGTGGATTCTTTCAGCCAATCCGTTTCAAACAAAGGTTTTCCATTGGCATCAAAAACACGCGGGTCGGTCCTGGCCAAAGCGGGATTACGGCTCAGGTACTTACCGGATGCCCAGCCTACGGGATCAAATTTCTCCATGTTATTATAGGCAAGGTCCTCTGTTGCCAGGAACTGCGCAGCATTGAGCACATGAATTCTTTTAGGGCCGATCGTTGTAGTGCTAAAATTGGCATCGTATGTAACCTTGCCTTCCATATTTATTCTTCCGCGCCTGGTGGTAACGAGTATCACACCATTTGCCCCCCTGGCACCATAAATTGCGGTGGAAGAAGCATCTTTTAGTACCTCTACCGAAACGATATCATTTGGGTTGATATAATCTATCGCCTGGGTAGCCTGTACCTGGTTACCCACCGGCATCGCTACTCCATCTACAACATATAAAGGGCTATTGGAAGTATTGATCGAACTAAAACCACGGATACGCACGTTGGTTCTTCCTCCCGGCCGTCCAGAGTTGGAATTCACCTGCACACCGGCAATCCTGCCGGAGAGCCCTTGTGCCAGGGACGCAGCCGGTCTTTCCTTCAATTGGGACTCTTTCACCGTACCGACTGACCCGGTGAGATCCGATTTTCTAATCGAACCATAACCGATCACGACAACATCACTCAGCGTTGAATTGGTTTCTTTTAAAATGATCTGGTAACTGGTTTGATTACTCATTGGAACAACCTCCGAAGCATAACCAATATAACTGATCGTGAGCGTTCCTTTTTGTGATGGCACCTGAAACTTAAACATGCCCTGGTCGTCCGTAAGTGTTTCATTTCTTGAATCCGTTTGGCTTACCGTAGCACCTTGCATGGGTTGCCCTTTTTGATTCTTTACCGAACCGGAAATCGTTATTGGCTGCTGGGCCTGTGCAAACATGAACGCCAGGCACAACAGCATGCAGGATAAGAAGATCTTTTCTTTCATCAGTAAATTGATTTTGGTTATGAATATGTATAAATGGAGGTTGTTACCTTGTTTTTTTACAGTTATGCTTGTTTTGATTCTTTATTCCCGGCCATCCCGGAAATGTAGTTACTATATTGTTGTTACCGACCTGGCTATTGATACCTGTAAGTGCAGGTTGCACTCCCCGGGGAAGTTTACGGATTGCACCCTACCCTAATATCAACGGCGAAAAAACGAATCACCCGCCGTAAAATCTGGCATAGTCTGTTGTCAGTGGGGTATTGGGATCACACTTTTAAAGCAGATATTTATAACTTCAATGCCTGCGCAATTTCATTGTGGCTCATGGCCCAAAGAAACCATATTACTAATTCCAAACCGATTCCGGCATAACTGCCCATTTCTTGGTTAAAGCACGATTAGTTCTCATGTCCGAATAGGCTATCACAGTATCTTGAATACTTATTGGCCTTTCCAGGCGGTGTTTTGGAGAGCAGGTAATTTTGTTCTCATTCATGCATATAGATTTTGATCAGCAATCGACAGAACAGCCATTTTCTGTTTTGGGCCCGGAAAATTAGCTGCAGTTTAATAGCCTTATCTCGTTCTGAAAGTAAAAATACAGATTTATCTTGTATATACAAGATAAATTTAAAATATTTTTTTTGAGTTTATTATATCAGTTAGAAAAAACACATAACTCAATACTGTATTGACTTATACTACAAATAAAATATTTATCAAAGACACATTCTTTAACATGTATAAACATGTTTTCATGTTAAAACCGCTTTAACCTGCTTTTTTTTGATCCAAAATTACCTGGCCCAGCTCATTGTTTTTTTCATGCCTGTTCTAAAAATAGTTGCCAGTCTGTAGGGCAAACTTAATCTGGAGGCCGGAATGGGGCTAAGGCTTG
>JBBJMD010000177.1:0-7871 GCA_037719925.1 Ferruginibacter sp. | reverse complement strand
TACCTGAGGTACTCTTATCATATGGTTGGTACGGTGTTCCTGTTGTTGTTCTTTTCTAAAGCGTGGGTTAAATGCTCCTCTGGGTGCCCTGGGTGGAAATGCCATTAATTGATTTTAGATTTATAATACCGGGACGCGCCCGGTTTTGATTTAAAGTTAATAAAAATTTTATTCAAATGCTTTTTTAGTCCTGACTTCGTCATTTACCATTTCGATAAATTCAGGTATGCCGCTTACCCCAAGGTCTCCCTTGCCCTGCCGCCTGATTGCCACCTTATGGTCGTTCATTTCCTTTTCTCCCAACACCAGCATCAACGGCACTTTCGCAATTTCCGTATCGCGGATCTTCTTGCCAATCTTCTCATTCCGGTCATCAATTTCGGCACGAATATCCGCCTTTTTTAATTCAGCTAATACATTTTCTGCATACGGTAAGAACTTATCACTGATCGGCAAAAGCTTTACCTGGACAGGCGCCAGCCATAAGGGGAATTTCCCTGCGCAATGTTCAATCAGCACTGCGATAAAACGCTCCAGGCTTCCAAAGGGAGCCCTGTGAATCATTACCGGCCTGTGTTTGGCATTGTCTTCCCCGATATAGGTTAGATCAAAGCGTTCCGGTAAATTATAATCTACCTGAATCGTTCCCAACTGCCATTTCCTGCCGATAGCATCCCTAACCATAAAATCGAGCTTGGGGCCATAAAAAGCAGCTTCGCCATACTCACTCCCTGTCTTTAATTTTTTCTCTTCTGCCGCTTCGATGATCGCCTGTTCCGCTAAGTTCCAGGTCTCATCACTACCCATATATTTGCTTCGGTCAGTTTTATCCCTTAGTGAGATCTGCGCCGTAAAATCCGTAAAACTGAGCGATTGAAAAACGTGCAGCACCAGGTCGATCACTTTTTTAAATTCATCCTTTACCTGACCGGGCATGCAAAATAAATGCGCATCATCCTGCGTAAATCCCCTTACCCGCGTAAGCCCGTGCAATTCACCATGCTGTTCATACCTGTACACGGTGCCAAATTCGGCCAGCCGCAAGGGCAGGTCCTTGTAACTGCGTGGTGAAGTTTTATAAATTTCACAATGGTGGGGGCAGTTCATGGGTTTTAAGAAAAACTCTTCCCCCTCCTGTGGCGTTTTTATTGGCTGAAAACTGTCCTTTCCGTATTTTTCATAATGGCCCGATGTAACATATAGATTTTTATGGCCGATATGCGGGGTTATAACAGGAAGATAGCCGCTTTCCATTTGCGATCTCTGCAGGAACTGCTGTAACCTTTCCCTTAACATCGCACCCTTGGGAAGCCATAACGGTAACCCCATTCCAACTCTCTCAGAAAATGCAAAGTTCTAGTTCCTTCCCTAATTTCCTATGGTCCCTTTTTTTTGCTTCTTCGAGTAAAACCAGGTATTCCTCCAGTTCTTTGGCGCTGGGGAACGTAACGCCATAAATGCGGGTAAGCATTTTGTTTTTTTCATCACCTTTCCAGTAAGCCCCTGCAATACTAGTTAGTTTGATCCCTTTGATGAAACCGGTATTTGGTATATGCGGGCCACGGCAGAGATCGGTAAAATTTCCCTGGCTGTATAAAGTAATTCCTCCATCTGGCAGGTTATTCAACAGGTCCAGTTTATATTCATCCCCTTTATCTCCAAAATATTTTACTGCATCTTCTTTGGAGATTTCTGTGCGGACAAACGAATTGTTTTGTTTGGCAAGTTCAGCCATCTTAACCTCCAGTTTTCGCAAGTCTTCTTCACCGATCTCGTGATCACCCGGATCTATATCATAATAAAAGCCCGTCTCCAGTGATGGCCCTACCCAAAATTTTACTCCGGGGAAGGTGGCCTCAATTGCCTCTGCCATGAGGTGAGCAGAGGAATGCCAGAAAGTAGATTTCCCGTTAAGATCGGTCCAGGTTAGTAACTGTAAGGAAGCATCTTCATTGATCGCCCGGGATGCGTCCCACACCTGGCCATTTACTGCAGCAGCCAATACTTTTCTTGCAAGTCCCTCACTGATAGACTTTGCAACATCCATTGCGTTCACCCCCTTTTCATATTCTCTGACAGCCCCATCGGGTAAAGTAATCTTTATCATAATTTGTGTAAATTCAACCTTTATTTTGAGATGCAAATTTAACGAACTATTAGCTAAGGAAGCACATAACTGAAATATCTTTGTAGATGAGTAAATGTAAACGGGGTAAAGCATATCGGTTGAAAGCAAATGTAAAAGAACACATGAAAAGGATCATAGTTGTAGCGGCACTTTTCTTACTGGCGCATTCATTATCCGCTCAAAAAATGAACGGCCAATGGCGGGGTTATTTTAATGGTAACGGCGATATCGTTCTGTCTGGTACAAGTACCACCGAATACGTACTGGAAATTGAGATAAACGGTACGGTGGTCAGCGGATTTTCCTATAGTTATTTTCAAAACCGCCGCTACTATGTTATCTGCAGTTTATCCGGTACCTATTATAAAAGCACGAAAAGCATGAAGGTAACCGAAACGGCGCGCATAAAAGGACTTACGCCTCCCGACTGGAGTGATTGCCTTCAAACGCATATTTTGACCTACCAGAAAGAAGGCGATACGGAAGAACTTTCAGGAAGGTGGGTAACGGCACCCGGGCAAATCGGTGACTGCGGATTAGGTAAAACCACTTTAACAAGGCGCACGGTTACAAAGGACCTTTCGTCTTTCAATAAGTCTAAACGCGGCAATCCTTTTTCAACTCAAAAGCCTGTAGCGAAAACGCCCGCGCTTACTAATAAAACTGATAAAAAACAAACCCCTCCCACCGCTAAAAGTAGCCCTAAACCGGTACCTAAAACCACAAAGCCGGTGACACCCCTGGCAAAAAATAAGCCCGTTCAACGGGATGTACCTGATATGATCTCACCGGAATTTAAAAAACCCGAGGTCGCTATTGTTCCAACGGATAAAAATTTTGAAAAAAGAAGCAATGATATTCTCAAAACAATTGAAATTGGGAATGAATCTTTTAAAGTAGACCTCTACGACAACGGGGACATCGACGGAGATAGCATCTCGCTTTTTTATAATGGACAACTGTTGCTTTCGCACAAGAAACTCACCAATAAGCCGCTCACCCTAACACTTAATGCCATCACGGGAAAAGAGATAAATGAATTGACAATGTATGCTGAAAATTTGGGTGAGATACCCCCGAATACGGCGCTGATGGTGGTTACAGATGGGGACAAGCGCTATGAAGTAAGGATCACTTCTGACCTCAAGAAAAGTGGGTCTATTCGTTTTGTGCATGCTCCCTCGCCTAAAGGAGAGGGGGCCCCCGCAAATTAATTGAGGGAGGCTACCCCAGATTTTAGGTTAAAGGAGCCAGGCCCGGCAATTCTGATCGGTTTATAATTTCACATTCCATGTTATCGCGGGTATTACAGGAAATAAACTTACTTGTTTTCCCTGCACCTTTAATGTGCCATCTAATGGATTGCCTGTTTGATCGAAATAAATAAAATAGGGGTTTTTGCGGCTATATACATTATAGATGCTAAATACCCATTCTGTTTTCCATTTCCGGCGCTCATTCTTTTTAGGAGAATTGATGGCTGCAAAATCAAGGCGGTGATAAGAAGGAAGCCGGTATTCATTGATCCGGCTATACTCCTGGGTTAAAACTCCATTCACTACATAAAAACGCTGGGGTAAGGTAGCTGCATTGCCCGTCCCAAATACAAAGGTGCCGGATAGTTTCCAGCGTTTATTCAATTCGTATATGGCAACAATGCTCATATCATTTCTACGATCATACTTTGCAGGATATTTTTCACCAAAATTCAATTTCTCAAATTTACGCCATGTCCAGCTTAAGGTATAGCCTATCCACCCGGTGAGCCTGCCCTTTGTTTTATTCACAAAAAGTTCCGAGCCATAACTCCAGCCCCTTCCGAAAGTAAAAAAGTTTTCTGTGTCTTCCAGGGTATTGGGTGTATATCCTTCCTGGTATTCGATCTGGTTCTGCATATTTTTATAATACAACTCCAGTGATGTTTCGTACATATTATCCTTGAAATTTTTAAAGATACCAGTCGCGTACTGCCAGCTTATCTGCGGTTTTACCCGGTAAGTACTTGGCACCCAAAGATCGGTAGGAAGCGTGGTGCCTGAATTACTTACCAGGTGGATATATTGCAGGTTCCTTGTAACGGATGATTTGATGGAAGTTTCATCATCGATAGCAAACCTGATGGTAAACCTCGGTTCCAGTCCGCCATAGGTTTTTACTGCCTGTCCTTTTGCAAATACAGTACTATCCGTCCTGTTGCCATCCGCATCTTTTTCATATATCTTATATGCACCTATTTGTTGAAACCAACTGTAACGCATTCCCGCATTGATCTTCACCCGGTCGCTTAGTTCCCAGTCATCCTGGATGTATACAGCGGATTCATGGGCAAATTTGGCCTGTGCATTCAAAGGCTTAAAAATAACGGAATCCTGCCTGCCGCTTACTACACTTGGGGTAAAACGGTGGTAAGTATAAATTCCGCCAAACTTTATCTTATGCCCGGTAAAAGGGTAAAGGTCAAAATCCTGCTTCAAACTAAAATCGCGGATACCCGAGGCAAGCTTTACATTAAAATTATTTTGAGCGGCTTCAAAAGTAAAATTGTAATTATTAAAAACGGCTGTTGTATTTCCAAAAAGCCGGTTATTAAAAACGTGGTTCCATCGTAAAGTACCGGTAGCATTTCCCCAGGGGATCTTTACATCCAGACTTCTCTGACCGTTTACAAAATCAAAAACATCCCTTCCAAAATACCCGCTTAAATAGAGGCGGTCTTTTTCTGAAAACTTATAATTCACTTTTGCATTTAAATCATAAAAATAATATCCGGAACCACGGAACTGGCTAGTTTTTTTGATGAATGGTTTGGTTAACGCGTCGATATAAGTTCTCCGCCCTGAAATAATAAATGATGCCTTATTTTTTTTAATAGGGCCTTGTATCGAGATCCTGGAAGCAATCAGGCCGATACCACCATCTACCTGGAAATTTTTATCATTGCCTTCTTTCATCGCGATGTCCAGCACACTTGAAAGGCGACCGCCATATTGTGCCGGCATACCGCCTTTGATGAGGGAAACATTCTTGATGGCGTCCGAATTGAAGATGGAAAAGAAACCAAACAAATGACCCGTATTATACACGATCGCATCATCCAGCATGATCAGGTTCTGATCGGGGCCGCCTCCCCGCACATAGATGCCTGCACTCCCTTCGCCTGCATTGCGCACACCTGGCAGCAACTGAACGGTTTTAAGCAGGTCTACCTCACCTAAAAATGCCGGAATGGCTTTTATCTGTTCGATTGGTAAAACGAATTTTCCCATTTGAGGGTTCTTTACATTCGCGTCAGTTTTTTTTGTAGTTACGATTACTTCCGCCAGGGTGCCCCGGGCCACCATATCAAAATTGAGCTGTTTATCGGAATCCAGTTTTATCCCAACCAGCAACGGTTGAAAACCAACATAAGAGCCCACCAGTTCATATTCTCCTTCAGTGAGGGTAAGGGAATAAAAACCATATTGATTGCTGCTGATGCCTTTTGTTTTATCTTTTACAGTAACTGTTGCCCCAATGAGGGTTTCACCATTTTGGGCATCTTTTATATACCCGCTGACTGTATATTTTTTTTGCGCGGTTAAAATGAAAGGCAATAAAAGGAGTGCGGATAAAAAAAATTTATTTGTCATTAGTAAGAACAGGCATTTCCAGGTTATATATTAATTTAGTGAAGGGTTCGGCGGAGGCCGCCCGGCAGGCAAAGGTTCAGGCATTTATGCGGGCGAAAATGGTTTGTTATGTTATTTAATTGACAATACTATATCATCCAGGAATGTAAGAGAGAATAATCCACTATGTGACCTTTAAATCCAGAACTTCACCGGGCGGTTATACTGTCCTTTACTTCCCCGCAATGCAGCATAGTACCTTTAAATTCAGGATGATTTTTACCAAGATAAGGATTGATTATCTCTTCCGTGTTACTGATCCAGTTGGCTCCTTTATCCTCGCCAAATGCCATGGGGCAATGCTGCCAGTATAGTATTTTGCCATCATAATGAAGGATTTTTAGCAAAGGGTAAATACTTTCACCGATCATGTTAAAATCCTGCCGCATTTCTGTAAGGTCTGTTTGCCTGAGCAAACTTTCGGCATTCGCCTTTACATCACTTAATTGCATGAGCGCACTTTCGTAAATACCTGTGGCCTCTGATCTTAATTCTGATAAACTAGCACTGTCTGCCAGTTGTACGATCTTTACAGAAGCAGCTTTTGCCGCATTACTATCCGCATTTACAAAAGCATCTTTCAGATTAAAATAGGTATTCAATAAGCTATCCAATCCGTTATTAAATTCAGCAGAATGCTTTCGTGCAACCAGGGGGCCCACTTTAGCTTCTTTCCGGGTGGTGTCTTTATCTTTTATAAAAAACCAATAACTGCCAAAAGCTGCCAGTAAAACAACCAGTATCAATAAAAACCTTTTCATTTTTTTAATTTGGGCAAAGTTACATCTTAACAAACAATCGTGTAAATAGTTGTTCTTATTAAAGTGGCAGTTACCGGCTGATAATCGATCCAACAGTCGTAAAAAGCACCGGTAAGTTCTTAAAAATAAATATACGACATGTATTCCCGGGAGATTTTTAGGTATCTGGATTACAGGTTTAGGCGGATGTGGATTTAGCAATGAGTGATACAATCGTTATCACCTGCTTTTCAATTCTGATGCTAACACTAATGCCCTGCATTCCTGGCAGGTTGAATAAATGCATTTATTTAAATGTGTTGGCGCCTTCGTACTGGTAGCGCTCTATCCCGTTGCTCCCTGCAGGTAAGGCTTAAATAACTTACTTTTGCAAAATATTTCAGTATTCAGTTTTTTAGAAAATAACAAACAATGCTTTTAGGATTACAAAATGTGACATTTGAATTTGGGGCCCGAACCATCGTGGAAGATGCTACCTGGCATATACAACCTAATGAAAGGATCGGTTTGATTGGTTACAATGGAACCGGTAAATCAACGCTGTTAAAAGTATTAACCGGGCAGTTCCTGCCTAATAGAGGTACCGTTGAAAAAGGAAGGGAAACCACCATCGGTTTTTTGCACCAGGACCTGTTAAGTTTTGATACGGAGGATTCAATTTTGGAAGTAGCAATGGGTGCCTTTGAAAGGGTAAAGCAACTGGAAAAAGAAATAGAATTCATTGGGAAGGAACTGGAGCGGACAGGCGACGAAAACCTTGCACATGAATACTCGGAAAAACTGCATGAGCTGGAAATATTGGGGGGTTATGATATTCACCATAAAACAGAAGAAATATTACAGGGACTGGGTTTTCCCAATGAAAGTTTACATAAGCCTTATAAACTTTTTAGCGGGGGTTGGAGAATGCGGGTACTGCTTGCGAAAATGATCCTTATGCACCCGGATGTATTGCTTTTGGATGAGCCGACCAATCACCTTGATCTGCCCTCCATCGAATGGCTGGAAAAATATTTGAGGAGTTACCAGGGCGCGGTGGTGATGGTAAGCCATGACCGTTTCTTTTTAGACCGCATGGTAAGTAAAGTGGTGGAATTGTACCAGCAAAGACTGCATTTTTATACAGGCAATTATACCTTTTATGAAACGGAAAAAGCGCTGAGGATTGATATACAGCAAAAAGCTTATGAGAACCAGCAGGATTACATACGGCAGAATGAGCGGTTCGTGGAACGGTTCAAAGCGAAAGCCAGCAAGGCCGCTGCCGCACAAAGTATTGTAAAGCGGCTCGAAAAATTAGACAGGATCGAAAAT
>JBBJMD010000002.1:0-75257 GCA_037719925.1 Ferruginibacter sp. | reverse complement strand
TGCAGGATAATCAATAAATTATAAATGGCTTTTAATAATCCCGGCAAACGTTTCCAGCAAACAACCCCGATCGTACTTAACCTCATTATCATTAATGTATTAGTTTTTTTGGCACAAATGGTAATTGGGGGCAACCAGCTAAATACCCCGGCTACAGATCTCTTTGCATTGCACCATTATAAATCAACCTATTTTCAACCTTACCAGCTTGTAACCTATATGTTTATGCATTCGGGTTTTTTTCACCTGCTGTTTAATATGCTCGCGCTGTGGATGTTTGGTTCAATGATTGAAAGGGCTTGGGGACCAAAAAGGTTCCTGATATTTTATTTTATCTGCGGACTGGGGTCAGCGGTTTTTCAGCTTGGATCATACGCATACGACTTCTGGCCAATTGACCACAGTATATTAAGCTCAGACGATGTAGAAAAATATCAGTCTATTTTAAGGCAGGCATATACAGTAGGTGCGTCCGGGGCGATAATGGGTGTGCTGGCTGCTTTTGGCTATTTGTTTCCCAATATGGAATTGCTTATAATACCAATCCCTGTACCGATCAAGGCGAAATGGGCCATTACGGGTATGATCGCGCTGGATGTTTTTGGCGGTGTGGTAAAGGTAGAAGGTGATAATATTGCGCATTTCGCACATATTGGCGGGGCAGTTATTGGTTTTTTACTGGTGCTATATTGGAACAAAATGAATAAAAGAACGTTTCACTAAAAAGTTAACAACGATTGGCAGGCTGTTTGTAAATTTACCATACAATATTTTACATGGGAGAATCAGAAAGATACCCTGAATATAAGCGGCCCCGAAACAGGCTGACACTTGGAAACGATGGCAACGCACTCGTTGCCTTATTTACTATTAATGTTATCTTTTTCTTATTGCTGATCACCATACAGGTGGTCTATTCTTTTTTCCAGGCCAACGAAGTTTCGTTTAACACACAGGTAGTACAATATTTTGAAATGCCGGCCAGTCTTACGAAGCTAAGTGAACGCCCCTGGACCATCATAACCTATATGTTCAGCCATACCAAAATAATGCATATTCTGAGTAATATGCTGTGGCTATGGGCTTTCGGTTTTATCCTGCAGGAACTTACCGGAAATAAAAAGCTGATCCCTGTTTATATTTACGGCGGGGTTGCGGGTGCGCTGGTTTTTATTTTAGCTAATTACCTTGTCCCGTCCCTGCAGCCATTTAAAGGCAGTAGTTCCCTCATTGGTGCTAATGCCGCTACCATGGCGTTAGCTGTTGCTACAACAACGCTTGCACCGCAATACCGGTTTTTTAGAAATTTGAACGGGGGCATTCCTATCTGGATCCTGACATTAATATATATTTTCATTGATTTTGCCGGTGTGGCCGGTCAAAGCACCGCTCTCAGCCTGGCACATCTCGGGGGCGGACTTGCAGGGTTCTTTTTCATTTATTTGTTACGGAAAGAAAAAGACGGCAGTATATGGATGAATAATTTTTATAACTGGTTCATGAATTTATTTAATCCTTATAAAAAAAAGGATGTTCCTTCAGTTAAGGAAAAGGTCTTTTATAAATCAGAGGGAAGAAAACCTTACCATAAAACTTCCAACGTAACACAGCAGCGTGTAGATGAGATACTGGATAAGATCAACCAGAAGGGATATCATTTTCTCACAGATGAAGAAAAGGGTATTCTAAAAAGAGCAGCCGAAGAAGATCTTTAATTTCCACTATGGTTACTTCATCTCCTTACTCAAATTGATGCCGGTACGCGGCTTCGGCAATTGTTTTTATAATCTTCTTTAAATTTATTTTTAAAAGGCATATCCTATCTTTATGGCATGCCTGTTAGCATCGTACGCCGGTTAACAAAAAAAATCTTTATACTTACCAACCTGTTAGTAGCCTTGTTGTTTTTACTTGGCTGTTATAGTGAATTGTTGTTTTCGGCAGCCTGGTGGCCAATGGGTTTTTTAACCCTTTCCTTATTTTACTTGTGGGTGTTCCTGGTTGTTTTTTTTATTTTCTGGTTATTTATACGATCGCGCTGGTTCATAGTTTTTATTGTAACTGCTGCGCTTTCTTTCAATCATGTCCGGAATATAATTCCCTTCCGGTTTCAAAACATGTTCGAGATGAAAAAGCAGGCGAAGGACCTGCGCATCATGAGTTGGAACGTGGCCCAGTTCGATATCATGAAGTTTAAGGAACGGCCAGGTACTTACAAAGAAATGATCAGCCTGGTCAATGAATTTAAACCGGATATCGCCTGTTTCCAGGAAATGGTAAGTGGCGATACACTTGCCGATCTGAACAATCCGTATTATCGCAAGTATAGCTTTTACTCTGTTTTTGATTTTGTAGATAAGCTTAATTTACCCAATTATTTTTATAGCTATAATTACAAGGAAAATTTTTTAAGCCAGCAGCATTTTGGCATCATCATCTTTTCAAGGTATCCCATCATCAATAAGCAAACAATCAGTAATTTTCCGCACGATTATAATTCTATTTTTCAATATGCCGACATTGTTACAGACACCGATACGGTAAGGGTTTTTAATTGCCATTTACAGTCATTGAGATTTAGCCCGACCAATTTAAATTATATCAGGAACCCAACAATAAAAAACGACACTGATATTGTGAAGTCTAAAAACCTCATCACGAAATTTAAAAACGCTTTTATTAAAAGGCGGGTACAGGCAGACCATGTGAGGGCAGAAATAAATAAAAGTCCTTACCCTGTAATTGTTTGCGGCGACTTTAATGATGTTCCCAATTCTTATCCCTATGAAACAATCCGCAAGGACCTCCAGGACGCTTTTGTTAAAAAGGGTGCTGGCCTGGGACGGACCTTCAGCGGCATTTCCCCAACACTGCGGATAGACAATATTTTTGTAGACCGGCAGTACCTGGTCCACCAGTTTATCCGTATTCAGAAAAACCTGAGTGATCATTTTCCCATTATTACCGATATCAGCCATTTACCCGATTAACCGAAAACGTTATATTTGCAAACATTCATGCATTTAAGTAAGTATCGGCATGCATTCGTCTGTCATCTGCCGCTGATGCCATCAAACATTTATTGTTTTCCCCGATAAGGATGTTAAACTTACGATCATGGCAATCGAAAAGATCTCCCTCGATGGAGCAGGATAAATACTGAATAACGCAGGTGTGCAATTACATACAAGATAAAAATACATTATGCCTTTAAAAGTATATAATTCTTATACCCGTCAAAAAGAGACCTTTACTTCCATAACGCCCGGCCTGGTGGGTATGTATGTTTGCGGGCCTACCGTAAGTGGCGAAAGCCATCTTGGCCACGCGCGGCCGTATGTTACATTCGATTTTATATACCGTTATTTAAGTTTTAAGGGATACAAAGTGCGGTATGTCCGCAATATAACTGATGCCGGTCATTTTGAAGAAGAAGGCAGGGAGGCTGAAGATAAAGTAACAAAAAAGGCTTTGCTGGAAAAACTGGAACCTATGGAACTGGTACAGAAATATACCAATTTGTTTCATTGGGCGATGTTGCAATTCAATTGCATCGAACCAAGTATTGAACCCACCGCTACCGGCCATATCGTTGAACAACTGAACATGATCGAAAAGATCATAGAGGAAGGCTATGCTTACGAAATGAACGGCTCGGTATATTTTGATGTAAAAAAATATGCGGCTACCCACGACTATGGTAAACTTAGCGGCAGAATAATTGATGACCTTTTAGAAACTACCAGGGAGCTGGATGGCCAGGAGGAAAAAAGAGACCGGGCAGACTTTGCACTATGGAAATCAGCGGCACCCGAACATATTATGCGGTGGAAAAGCCCCTGGGGAGAAGGTTATCCCGGCTGGCATATCGAATGTTCGGCCATGGCAACCAAGTACCTGGGCGCCGAGTTCGACATTCATGGCGGTGGCATGGACCTGCAGTTTCCACATCATGAGAGCGAGATCGCTCAGAGTACTATTTGCAATCATCATACCCTGCAAGATACTGGATACATAATAATATGATTACGGTAAATGGCCGTAAGATGGGCAAAAGTTACAACAACCAGATCAAACTAACTGAGATGTTTAGTGGCACCCACCCTTTACTTACCCAGCCTTTTGACCCAATGACCATACGGTTTTTTATACTGCAAAGCCATTACCGGAGCCCGATAGACTTTAGCAGCGAGGCATTACAGGCAAGTGAAAAAGCGTTGAAGCGGTTATGGGAAGCTTATGATGTATTGCAGAAATTACCGGGTGCAGGTAACGAGTCGCCTTCCGATGCGGAACTCGACGAAAAAATTGTGAACATGTTGAATGAGCTCGATGAATTTATGGATGATGATTTTAGCACGGCCAAAGTGCTGGCCAATATGTTTGAAATGGCACCTATCATCAATTCATTGCGGGACGGGCATATTCTTGCGGGTGCAATTTCCGCAGGAACGCTGCAGTTAATGAAAGATTTGTTTAAAGTTTACCTGGAGGATATCTTGGGATTAAAAAATTTAACCGTAATGGACGACAGTGCCCTCCAAGGTGTGATGCAGTTAGTGATCGATATCCGCAAAGAAGCTAAGGCAAAAAAAGATTATGCCACTTCTGATAAGATCAGGAACCAGTTGCTCACACTGGGTATCGCGCTTAAGGATGAAAAGGACGGCAATATGAGTTGGGCCATTTAAGGGCGGCTTAATTGACAATTAAGGGTCTGGCAAAGCGAGGAAGTAATTTTTTGAAAGGGGTAGCAGCTACAAATTATTTTTGAAAGCGCTTTTCGATTTTTGTCCATTGCCTCGCAATTTATAATCACAATATCTCATTCACAGCCACAATAGCTTTTTGTAAACGTTCCTCATAGCTACCACTGATATTTATCCAGGGCACCGCTTGGTTTACCATGATATCTTTATAGTGATGGTACAATTTTTCTCTTGACTCAAGGTCGGGATATTCCCTTAACTCATCCTTTACCCATGGCAGGTCAATATCGCAGAGTAAATAGAGGTCATACGTTCTTTCCACAATCTTATTCAGGATCCAGTGATGGCATTTATCAAAAACAAATTCGCACCATACTTTTAAGACATACATATTGGTATCAATAAAGATAGGGGCCATGTTATTATTTTCGGTAGACAACAGTTTACCCTGGCTGAAACTACGGTCGGAAATAGCATTGTCTTCAAGAGCCAATTGTCCTTTTGCTATGTCGAGCAAATTAGCGAAGGTATATGCGGTGCCATTAGCCAGTAAATATTCGCGGGCATATTCCTTTACCCACACCGTTTTATAATGTTCCGCCAGTTGAGCGCATAAAGTGCTTTTGCCCGTGCTTTCAGGACCCAGTACAACGATTTTTTTAACCATTATTTTTAGTGGTACACCAGGATGGCTTTGATTTTAGAACCTTTTTATAAATGGGACAACCTTCATGATGGGCGCCGGCTAAATAACCGGTGCTTACAAGGAACTCATTTACTATTTCACCACCGGTAAATCGAAATGTTTTTTTGAAAAGTGCTGTCCACGCGGCTTTGGTTTGAGGATGTTGCCCGTCAAGCCATTTTTTAAAAGAACCATATTCCTTTTGCAGGGAAAGGATGGTTTTTGCATTTTCAATAGCAGCGTTTATTTTTAACCGGTTGCGGATAATGCCAGGATCATTCAATAAGCGCTGTATATCTTTATCCTTATAGGCAGCAACTTTTTGTATATTAAAACCATCATATGCTTTTCTGAAATTATCCTGCTTTTTCAAGATGGTGGTCCAGCTTAACCCTGCCTGGTTTATTTCCAAAATGAGGCGGCAATACAATTCATCGTCATCAACAACCGGGAAGCCATAATGCTGGTCATGGTATAATTTATGTACTCCGGAATCATCCGGCTTCATCCTGCCAAGCGCATTACAATAAGTGTTGTTTGGATCCATTCTTTAATTATGCGTAAAGTAAAAATATGTGATTGGGGTCCATAAGGGTAATCATGCTGTTAAATGGCTGGTATTATTACGAGGCAGTCCATGTGCATGTTCTCTTTTCTTCCATTCCAGTAAACCATATATTGCCATTAACAGCAACACCAAATAATATACGCTGGTAAAAACATACAGTTTCACAAAGTATAATGGAATAGAGGCAATATTAGTAGCGATCCACCAATACCAACTTTCCACTTTCTTTTTTGCCATCAGCCACATACCGGTAAAAGCGGTGGAGCTGGCAAAGGCATCCGCCCAGGGGATTGTTTCCTGTGAATAATTGTTCCTTTTAAGCCAGTATAAAATACCAAAAATTACCAGGTAAAAAAACAAACAAAAACCAATGTGATGTGCCCATTCCTTTTTTGTAGCAGAAGAGATCTTTAACAGCAGTTGGTGCCGGTCATCTTTTCTCGTCCATAAGATCCATCCATAAATACTCATTACGGTATAATAAAAATTAACGCTTCCTTCACCAAATAATCCGACCTTAAAACTTAAATAAATATAAATGACCGTACTAACCAGGCCGGTTGGATATACCCAGGTATTTTCCTTTCTCGAAAACCAGACGCTGGCGATGCCGGTGAAAACTGCAATGTATTCGAGGGCATTCGTATTTTTCATGCCTGCAATAAATTGCTGAATTATTTGCTCTATGGTCAAATTGGTTATTTGGGGTTACGATTACGGTATTTTCTTAATGGCCGAAGATAAATGATTCCTTTTGATGTTTTAAAACGGGTAGCGGTAGGAAGCCACTGGCCATTCCGGTTGGAGCGCCAAACCAAAAAATGAAGATGGGGAAATAAGGCGTACCCTGTTCGCCCGCTCAGGCCGATGAACTGGCCCTGCAGCACAGTATCACCCGGGTTTACAATTGCACCGTCATGCTGAAGGTGCCAGTAACCCGCCCGGGAACTATCCGCATGCTGAATAATAATGTAATTTCCCTCGGTACGGTATTTCCTGTTCCATCCTCCCTTGTGCCCATCTTTTTTAACCCTTATTACCACCCCGCCCCTCGCAGCCAAAATCCTGGTACCCCTTTTCATTCTAAAATCCAGGGCTGCCCTGTTGCGGTGAGAATAACGGCTAAAATAGCCCTGAACCACGCGATGCGCATCCCCGACGGCGAATGGTAAACTATATACATAGCTGGTATCATCTTTTATATGGCCCTTTTGGAGTTGCTTAATTTGAATGCGGATCGGGTCCTTGCTGGCAGTACAACCCGATATAATTACAGCCCACAAAATTGACAGGAAGAAAAGTTGTCTTTGAATCATGATCCTTTGTATAAAAACGTATGCTGTTGACCAGGGGATTAATACAGCCTACTACAAACAGGCAACTAAGACCTTTTGTTTGTTTGTTTTATCAAGCTATTTATTAAAAAAAATTTAATAAGGATCGCTTACCGTTTACCGACACATGAAGCACAAAGTTAACCGGATGGCAGCAGATCATATTGATTATTGTCCCAGGTGTCCGGATGTTACAGGGCAGGAAGTAAATAAAGAAATAATTAGCCATTCAACCCACTTTAAAAGAAAAAGCATCCATACCAAAATTCAGTATAGATGCTCTAGTATTGTTTTGGCCTTAAAATCGGCTTAATTATTCTGCTTCCGCCACAACCTCTTTTACTTCGGGGATCATTCTTTTCATCATTCCTTCAATGCCGGCTTTTAAAGTGATCATGGAAGAAGGGCAACCGCTGCAGCTGCCTTGCAACATCAAATTAACCCGGCCTTCTTCATAACTTTTAAATTGTATGGCGCCGCCATCCATTTCAACAGCGGGTTTTACATAGTTTTCCAGTAATTCCTTGATACGTTTTACAACATCATCATCATCTGCACTCACTTCATTGCTGCTTTCTTGTTTCATAGAAGCCACGGCTTCCTCATTTACTACGGCTTTTCCGTCTTCCAGGTATTCTTTTAAAAACTGCTTGATCGTTGGGATTACGTCCTGCCAGTCGTCGGTGCCGGTAGTTTTTGTAAGCGTAATAAAATTGCTGGCTATAAAAACCGATTTAATAAAGGGAAATGTAAATAACTCCTGCGCCAGGGGCGAAGGGGCCGCACTTATTTCATCCGGGAAGTCGATGCTTTTTCCAGGATATAATAATTTATTGGCTACAAATTTCATTGTTTCCGGGTTGGGGGTCATCTCAGTATAAATACTTATAACGGGGTTGCCTGTCTTTATCATAACATTGTATTTAAATATTTCGATACAAAGATACAAAACTAACCAGAATGGCGCAACAACGGTTACCGAAGGATTTCTTAATATTATCGAATTAATGTACAGGTGCTATGCCTCTCATTTCACCAATGCAGCATCCAATGCCTTCTGTTGGGTCGAACATATATTTCTGCGGTGGCATGTTTTGGCTGTATGATTGAATATTGTAAGTTCATCAAATACAAGACAGGAAAATATCTTCCCTGCATTGAGCATAATCGCTATGATGGTGTCCTGCCCCCAAGACCCGCCGCCGGTGAACACTCCCGGATAGTATCCCAATTTAGTTATTAGTAGGATGGGATCGGCAATTGACAGCAGCCGCCGCTTTAAAAATAACATACACCATGGTACATTTAATGCGGGTGGCTTATAGAGCGTAGGGGATGGTATTCTTACCAAACAGATCTGTAAGTGTAGAGATCTGAACACGTTACTCCTCTGTTAATTTGCCTGATTTCTTGAGGTAACGCACGGCCAGGTAAAATAGCAGCAGCAAAGGTAAAAGGATGGCCAGTAATTTATTGCGAAGGGCGGTATCGTAATGCGTAAGTTGCGGATAGGTAAACAAGAGAACGAGCGTTATCCCGGATAACCAGATATAAATGGTGTTGTACTCTTTCAGGATATACCTGCGCCAGTTGAAGGTAGTTTCGGCAAAGGTTTTGGTTAGTCCCGCCGGGTTAATAAGCCACCGGTTTACCACTCTACAGTATTCATTATATTGGGCGCCAAATTTATTGCGCAAAAAATTTTCCTCGGCTAGAACGATTGCCTGGTAAATAAACATAAAAACAGGCAACATTACGGCTACATAAAAAAGTGAGTTGGATAATATGCCCACGCCAACCAGCATCAAAATATTACCTACGTAAAGCGGGTTGCGGCAATGATTAAACATTCCTTCCGTGACAAGCTGCTCTGCATAAACCTTTCCATCTTTCCCGCCGCGAATGATGTAAGCAAGCCCTATGCTTACCGCCCTGGTAAGCTGCCCGGAGAAAGTAATGAAGAGGCCGATAATAATAGGCCACCGGTAATATGCTGTGCCAGCATTATTTTCACGAAACAAAGGCCAGGAAGGTATAAATAAGGCCAGGTAAAAAAACAAAAAAATGAAATTGCGGTATTTAAAAAAGAAGCTCCCGATAGCGATCATACATTATTGTTTTGTGGCGATAAGGGCGGAAAAATTGTACCATTTAAAAAAGACCTCGCAATGTGCAAAACCGCATTCCCGTAATAAATGAATATTTTCACTGAGCTTGTAAGGGATCAAAACATTTTCGAGCATTTCTCTTTTTTGTGAAATTTCCATCTCGCTGTACTGGTTGCGCCTTTTATAATTATAATAATAATTGATGAAGTCGCGGTTAAAAGAGCTTTCTTCAGCAAGTATCTTTTCTACCAGGATCAGCACACCGCCAGGCACGAGACCCTCTGCAATTTGGGTAAGTAATTTTTGCCTGAAAATAGGGCGTACAAATTGTAAGGTCAGGCACAGCACCACCACAGAAGCATTATGGATCGTAACTGATTTATTAAGGTCTTCGCAGACAAGGTCAAACTGCCGGGTGAAATTGGCCTCCTTTAATTTGGAAGCGCATTTTTCCAGCATCTCGGGTGAATCATCCACACCGGTGAAAGGTATCTCCGATGGTATCATCGTATTCATTCCGATCATAGTGGTACCCGTTGAGCAGCCCAGGTCATACACCATGGTTCCCGGCATAGCATGTACGGCAGACAGTTCCGCGATCATCCGTTGAATTTCGCCATAGAATGGTACCGACCGGTTAACCATATCATCAAAAACATTGGCTACGGAAGCGCCAAATTTGAAATCATATGGCTTACTGATATCCTCCTTGAAAACTTCATCCTTGACCATACCTTAAGCTGTTTATAGTAGATATTTTAAAAATTCAATGGCGTTAATAAATGGTGCAGATGTACTATTAAGGTCTTCCTTGTACCTGCTTGGAGAAGGCTGGTTTATTAACAATTCAAGGTAATACTAAATTATTGATTTAATAATTCTACCAGTTGAAATACCCCGACTAATAACAGTCTGAATCCGGTGTAAGAAAGATTTTCTCAACACTTGATTGATTTTATGCCCCCGGTAACTTACCAAATAAAGTCATTGCTTTTATTAAAATAAATTATTCAAGTATCCTCAGTTTTGCATAATTAAGCATGATCTTTTTTTCGCCGTTTAATTCAAACTGAACAATAGCGATGGGGTTATGCGCTGCACCTTCCATTTTTGTAACTTCCCCAAAGCCGAACTTTTGGTGTTCTATTTTTTGACCGGGCTGCAAATTACTGGTATCACTAGGTGTAAAGCCTGCTGTTGGTGTATGCTCTTTAGCTTGCGGCCTGGAAGGCACGAGGTATGCCGGCCTTGTTTTTTCTTCCCTGCCAGGAAAAGAAGGGGAATTTTTATAACTGCTTCCTCCTGCGCCGTTTCTGTCGAACGAACTGCCTCCCCAATTGTTACTGTGTCCGCCCTGGTTACGAATACCGCCACCGGCAAAGCTTTTATCAATAAAATCGACCGGCATTTCATCTATAAAACGACTGGGCTCATTTTGCTGCAACTGGCCAAAGCGGTACCGGGCATTAGCATAGGTCAGCCATAATTTTACTTTCGCCCTGGTGATGGCTACATAGAACAACCTCCGTTCTTCCTCCAGTTCTTCCCGTATGCTATAACTCGCAAATGTTCTTCGAGTCCGCCTACAAAACACAACTGAACTCAAGGCCCTTAGCGGCATGGATGGTCATCAGCTTTACGCTATCAACCTCCTTATCGTTATCCGTATCCGTTAGTAAGGTAATTTGCTGAAGATAAGTACCCAAGCTTTTATCCCCTACTTCTCCGTCTTCCTCGTTCATGGGTGTTTCTATGAATTCTTTGACCGAGTTTAATAATTCCTGCACGTTCTCATACCTTGCCAGTCCCTCCGTTGTTTTATCATTAAAAAGCTCTTTAACGATCTGTGTGCTTTTACCCACGATCACCGCCAGGTCATACGCATTTTTTTTTGGCAGTTCACTCTGGAACATCTTAATCATCATTACAAAATTGCTGATAGCTTCCAGCGTGCCTCCTTTAAAACCATAATACTGGGCGTTGATCAGCACCTCCCATAGGGTTATATTATTTTCGTTGGCCGCCAGTACGGCCCGGTCCATGCTTGTTTTGCCGATCCCACGGGTTGGATAGTTGATGATACGTTTTAAAGCTTCCTCGTCATTGGGATTGACCACGATGCGCAAGTATGCCACATAATCTTTAATTTTTTTCGCTGGTAAAAGGAAAGCCCTCCATAGATCCGGTAGGCGATATTCATGCGGCGGAGACTTTCTTCATAACTCCGGCTTTGGGCATTGGTACGGTACAAAATGGCAAATTCGTTATTGAAATAATGATTCCGTAATTTTTCTTCCTGTATAGTATCGGCTACGAATTTTCCTTCTTCATTATCGGTAGCTGTACGAACGAGTTTAATTTTATCTCCGTCTCCTTTATCTGTCCATAACTTTTTTGGTAACTGGTTTTTATTATTACCAATAATTTCGTTGGCCACACTCAGAATGCTTTTGGTGCTGCGATAATTCTGTTCAAGCTTTACCAGCCGCACATCATCATAGTTTTTTGTAAACTGCAGTATATTTTCAATGGTAGCACCCCGGAAGCTGTAGATGCTCTGGGCATCATCCCCCACAACGCAAATATTTTCGTGCATGGCACCCAGCAATTTAATTATCTCGTACTGGGAAGTATTTGTATCCTGGTACTCATCAATCAGTATGTATTTAAATTTACGCTGGTACTTGCTCAATGCCTCGGGGTGGTTTTTGAGAAGCTCATACATTTTAAAAGCAGGTCATCAAAATCCATCGCCCCATTCTTAAAGCAGCGACATTATAGGCGCTGTAAATCCACGTCAGCTGGTTAGGCGCGTCCTCCTGCTGGATGGCCCAGTCATTGCTGTATTCCCCGGGGCCAATGAGGCTGTTTTTCGCCGCGGAAATCCTGTTATAAACAGTTCCGGGTTTGTAGTGCTTATCGTCCAGTTCCATTTCATTGATCACTGTTTTCAACACACTTTTAGCGTCGTCGGTATCATAGATGGTAAAGCTGTTAGGGTAACCGATTCTTCCGGCTTCCGCTCTTAAAATTCTTGCAAATACGCTGTGAAAAGTGCCGATATATAAATTACGTGCCTCTGAATTGCCCAGGGTACGCTCGATCCTTTCTTTCATTTCCTTGGCTGCCTTATTGGTAAAAGTAAGGGCGAGGATATTGAAGGCATCTACATCATGGTACCCCATCAGGTGAGCAATACGCGTAGTGAGCACTTTTGTTTTGCCGCTTCCGGCTCCCGCGATTATCATGATCGGGCCGTCTTTATGCAATACGGCTTCCCGTTGTGGCTCATTCAGTTCATCTAAATAATTTACCATTTTGCAAAGGTACGAATCGGGCGATGGAGGTAGGAAAGTGTGGGGAAATAATTCTTAATCCCAAGGGGGTTAGTAACCCTTTTAAGTACGGATGAAATTGTAAAATGAGAAAGATTCCTTGGTTAACTTTTCTTTTTATCTGCAACCAGTACAATGATGCCGGCCGCAAGGGCGATACCACCTGCATACATTGGCGAACCTACAGATTTGGTTTCATTTTTATTTATTTCAAGAGGTCCAAGGTCGGCCACTTTTTTTTCTTTGGTAAAACTAAACCCGTTAAAAATAAGCATCAATATGCCTGCAACGATCAAAATAATTGCTACCACTTTCATAAAAGAATATTTTTAAACATAGTGAAATTATACCTTTTTTAAACAAATGCGTGCCCAAAAACACTGGATATTAATCCATGGAACATAGCAGCACACCATGTAGCTGCCAGGATCAATAAAAAAGGTTCACTGGCCGTTGTCAAAAATTTGAAGAAGCGAATTTTAATATATTGTCCTTTACCATGGGTAAAAACAAATACCAGCAAAGCCCCAGCAGGTAACAATTATTATCAATTGCCTGTGTACTGGTAGAAAAAAGGTTTTGTAAAATATTTTTATTTGAAGGTATGCCGCAGCTTGCAACAGGTTTTTGAGGATCGGTTTCGTAAATAACGAGTTCTGCGGAAGTAGTCTGCTGTAACTGGTATTGATATTTTTTGCTGTCCAGGACGAGGGTCCCCTCCCTGGAATGAAACTTATCATGGACGAGATTGCCGATCTCCATTCCGTACTCATTTTTTAAAACCGTTTTACCGCTAAGCGAACCGCCGCTTTCAAAAAAGAATAGCCGATGGTGGTTACCGCTTGTAATCCTCGCCGACCGGTGCAAAGGATTATATTTAATTACAACTTTGCAATCATTGTTGTCGATCAGGCGGTATTCTTTTAAGGAAGAACGTTCGTTGCTAATTACTTCCCATTTCATATGATATGCATTTAGACACAAAGGTTAAGTTTTTTATAAAATATAATTGTTCTTTTTTTGGTCTGGTAACAATTTATTAACATTGGAAGTACGAGCCCGGTTTATACCCGGGTAAAATTTAATAAAACACGAATTCTGAGGCCAGCTTAACAAATCCAACAGGCCCGGATTTTCCATAAATAAGTAAGTGTTTAATAAATTACTGATATTTTATCATAAATCTTACACAACACCCTAAAAAACTAACACTTTGGGGTATTGTTCCATTGGTTAAACTGTTGTCTCTTTGTATTATCAATACACCCAGAGAAGAAGACACTTAAACCCAAGAATAAAATTTTAAGCCCGTTTTCATCCGATAATACCCATTGGGGGTTACAGATAAGTAATTTTTCTCAAATGAATTGAGCCGCCCCGTTCCAAACCAGGAACGGGGTTTTTTACAGATTATTTTTTAGCTAAAAAATTTACTAAAAATTTACTAAATTTATTAGTGTTAATAAAAGAAACCTGTTATCTTTGGTGCCGGGTTTATTTTTACCAACAAAATCAGATACATCACATATAAAAACAAAAACAATGAGTAATGCAGAAAAATTAAAGGCGCTAAAATTAACAATGGACAAAATTGATAAGGATTTTGGCAAAGGGTCGGTAATGATAATGGGAGATAAACCCCATGTTGAACAGGAAGTTATATCAACAGGATCGCTTGGATTAGACGTGGCATTAGGAATTGGCGGGTTACCTAAAGGACGGGTAATTGAAATATATGGCCCGGAGAGCAGTGGTAAAACGACGATTGCTACTCATGTTATTGCAGAATCACAAAAAAAAGGCGGCATGTGTGCATTTATCGATGCGGAGCATGCTTTTGATAGCGGGTACGCGCAAAAATTGGGAGTTGATATAGATAACCTGCTTATATCACAACCCGATTATGGCGAACAGGCCCTGGAAATTGCAGACCGGTTGATTTTATCCGGAGCGGTTGACGTAGTAGTAATCGACTCAGTTGCTGCATTGGTGCCAAAGAGTGACTTAGAAGGTGAAAGGGGGGATATTAAAATGGGATTGCATGACCGATTGATGAGCCAGGCGCTACGTAAACTTACGGACACTATTTCTAAAACCAATTGCTGCTGCATTTTTATAAACCAGTTGAGAAAAAAATTGGTGTTATGTTTGGAAGTCCGAAACTACGACCGGGGTAATGCATTAAAATTTTACGCATCCGTAAGGCTCGACATCCGGCGTATGGCACAAATAAAAAGATGCAGACGAAGCAATTGGTAACCGGGTAAAAGTGAAGGTGGTAAAAAATAAATTGCGCCACCCTTTCGTATGGCGGAATTTGATATCATTTTTGGAGGGGGATTTCTAAAACGGTGAAATAATTGATATGGGTGTAGAACTGGGCATTGTTCAAAAAAGCGGTAGCTGGTTTAGTTACGATACAAATAAATTGGGCCAGGGCAGGGATTCTGTCAAACAATTATTGAATGACAATCCCGAAATGGCAAAAGAGATAGAAGCAAAAATCAGGGCCAAAATTGCAGAAAACCTGGCTGTTTAATTATATTGGTTTTAGGGGTTAGTAAATTAGGCCATTCCGAAAGGGATGGCTTTTTGATAGGTGGATTCGGGATTTTTGTAAAGGCTAGATCATAAATGAGGTTTGCTGTCGTTTAAGTAACGGCCAGTGTGGCTTGTTGAAGAATTTGGCAGGATGTTACTTACAAAATAGTGGAATAACTGGCAACATCAGCATTACCGGAAACTAACAACTACTCATGCGTGTTCATTGGTAATATAATCACCGGAGGTTTTCTCATTGCTGCTTCCTACAATACTAACGGTACCGGCAAAATGAATTTTAAAAACCATGCCGGTTGGTATATCCTGGAGGATGGCGATCATTTCTTTAGCTGCAAAACCATTTACGCAGCAGATTATTTCTTTCGCTTTGTGCCTTGCAACAAGCATGGCTAACTGCGTTATATTCCCCATTGAATCTTCCTCTTTGGACTGATGAGGGTTAATACGGCCAATGATTTGCTGTTGCCGGTTGCTTTTTTCCAAAATAGACTTTACCCGGTCGTATTCGCCTTTTTCTGCGATGATGAAACATGGCCCGTAAAAGGATATTCGTATAGTGCCGGCAAATACCCTGCGCAGCAACTGGCCGATACCAAAATGCAATGCCTTTAACCCGATGGCAACCTGGATCAGTGCGTTATATAACCGTGCGATGCCACTTCTATAGTGCTTCCTGGCAAAAAGGCTCATCGCTCCATAAAATAAACGGAGATATTTCAGGCTATGCCTGTTAATACTTTCGCCTTTAAAATGTATGACCGTGGTCCCGGAAAAATAATAGTTTCTAAAACCGGCATTCCGGATACGGTAGCTGAGGTCGACATCTTCCCCATATAAAAAAAAACGTTCATCGAAGCCACCTGTTGTGTCAAGTACGCTTTTTTTCACCATCATGAACGCGCCGGCCAGCACATCCACTTCATGGCTTTTATATTGATCAAGCCCGCCGAGATAATATCTTGCAAAAATTTTAGAGTGTGGAAACAATGCAGTAAGTCCGGATAACTTATAAAAAGCAGGAAGCGGTGCGGGGAATGCCCTTTTACTTTCCTTAAGGAATTTCCCACTGCCATCGATCATCCTTACGCCCAGGGCGCCAACATCCTGCTGCCCCTGGAAAAAAGAGAGGCTTTTTTCCAGGCAATCTTCCGGCAAAATAGTATCGGGGTTTAAAAATAAAATGTATTCCCCAACTGCCTTTTGCAACGCAAGGTTATTTGCTCTCCCAAAACCGGAATTTACAGGGCTCCATATAAATGTGATCCTGCTGAACCTTTCTTCAAAAAAAATCTTGCTACCATCCGTTGAATTATTATCTACAACGAAAATCTCAGCGTCAATATTCTGGCAGGCATTAATAACCGAGCACAAGCATTGTTCAAGGAAATATTTGACATTATAATTGACTATGATGATGGAAAGCCGCAATAGATATGATTTGGTGAACGAAATAAGATTTTTTATACCATTATTCAAAATTGTTTTCCTTCCCTTAAAAGATCCAATGGCTACTTTGAAACTTATCAAAAAATTACTATTGTCCTCCAAAAAATAGCCGGATTTGCAAAAAACTTAATGCCATTAAGGGTTGTAGGCCTACTCTTTTTGAGAGGGCTTACGTGAAGTCATACTATCCCCGGTAAGGCTGTCAGGCATTTAGCGGGCACCAAAAAAAATATTGAAGTAACAAACCCGTCTTACAGGGGTTAACGACATCAAAACCCGGCCGGATGCTTGGAAATAAGTGATTTTTATGAACCCCTCGGTATGACGTGGGGTTACACCCAAATCTTTCGGGTACTTTTCAAATCCGGCAGGTGAATGATTTAGCGGACCGGGCTTCTTATCTTTGTATAATGATAAAAAATACATTACTTAAAGCCATAGAGGCCGGGGCAAAAGAGCTGCAACGGTTTTTTAACGGTGAATTTAAAATCACAAATAAAGAGGGGATCAATAACCCTGTTACAGAAGCGGATCATGCATCCGAAAAAGCCATTTTTGAAATAATTAAAGCCGGATTCCCTGGCCATTTCATTTTGAGTGAAGAGGCTGGCGAGATCATTATGGATAGTGAATACAAATGGATCATTGACCCCATTGACGGTACTATCAATTTTGCCAATGGGATTCCCATTTGTTGCGTGAGCATTGGTGTGGAGCACCAGGGTAAAATCATAATGGGAGCGGTTTACAATCCATTAATGAATGAATTCTTTTTCGCTGAAAAAGGATTGGGCGCCACACTGAATGGCCAGCCAATCCGCGTAGGTAATAAGTCAGCGGTGGTCAATAGTTGCCTGGCCACAGGTTTTCCATACACCTACCTCGACACGCCTAATGGGCCTTTAGAAGTTTTCGAACGCCTGATCCGCAAAGGGGTACCCGTGAGAAGGCTCGGCAGCGCTGCGCTGGATCTTTGCTGGGTGGCTGCAGGCAGGTTTGATGGATTCTATGAGCATAAATTACAAGCCTGGGACAGTGCGGCCGGGTTTTTAATCGTAGAGGAAGCCGGGGGAAAAGTTACTGACTTTAATGGCGATTACTATTCGGTGTACCAGCCCCACCTGCTGGCCACCAACGGAAAAATCCACGATGAGATGCTGGCAGTGATCAACAATCAGAAGGACCTGTAAATTTTGGGATTCTTTTAGCAGCCGTTCGTGTATTTACAAGTGTAAACTGTTTACATTTAAATAAAGTGATCCTCATCCTTGACAATTAATAATAGCATGGCGCTTACCTGATTCCTGATTTGGCGCCCTTCATTTAATCAAAACCGAATAAATAAATGACTAACGAGCGTACAGAAATATCTTCTTTTGGCGAGTTTGGGCTTATTGATCATCTTACCCGTAACAATGAAACCAAACATGCTTCTACTATTTTAAGTATAGGTGATGACGCGGCAATCATCGATCATTTCGGTAAGCAAACCGTTATTACTACTGATATGCTGGTAGAGGGTATTCATTTTGACCTGATGTATACGCCACTTAAACACCTGGGCTATAAAAGCGTCATTGTAAATATCAGTGATATTTATGCCATGAACGCCCTACCTACCCATATTACGATTAGCATAGCATTCAGCAACCGCTTTAGCCTTGAAGCCATGGATGAGTTTTACGAAGGTGTATATACCGCCTGTGAAAAATATGATGTGGACCTTGTTGGCGGCGATACAACTTCTTCACAAAAAGGCTTTGTGATCTCCGTTACCGCCATTGGTGAAGTGGCGCCGGATAAATACGTAAAAAGAAGTACCGCTAAAAAAGGCGACTTGCTTTGTGTAAGCGGGTTTTTAGGCGGCGCTTTTTTAGGACTTACCATTCTGGAGCGTGAAAAAAGGATCTTCGCTGAAACCGGTTCGCAGCCTGACCTGGAGGACCAGGCTTATATCGTGGGGAAACTTTTAAAACCTGAAGCCCGGAAGGACATCATTGACTTTTTTGCGGAAAGTGACATTACACCTACCTCTATGATCGATGTTAGTGACGGGCTAAGCAGTGAAAGCCTTCACATTTGCAAACAGAGTGACCTGGGTTGTATCATATATGAAGATAAAATACCTATCCATGAAGAAGCCAAGCAATTTGCCTACAAGCTCGAACTGGATCCTACCGCCTGTGCTTTAAGCGGTGGCGAAGATTACGAATTATTGTTTACTCTTGCCCAAACGGATTATGATAAGATCGTATTGAATGAACAGATCAGTGTGATCGGCTACATGACAGACCGGGAAGAAGGCACACATATTTTAACCCGGGGTGGTAATAAACACCAATTAGTGGCACAAGGCTGGAATCACCTGAAGTAACGGAGAATGAAATTTTTACTTGTTTACATCATTATATTCAGCCTATCCTCAAATTTTGCAGTCAGTGATTGCAAAATCTTTTTATTTGGTTTTCAGGAACGTTGAGAAATTGTGGTCAGTGATTGCACATGCTTAATCTGCCCAATGAAGAAGAAATAAAACGAAGTATTGTAGAAGAACAAAAAAAATCATGGCCCAGGGGTAAGGCATGCGTAATCCTATCAAGACATAATGCAGAAAGAAAATTTTTTATTGTTAGTCTTTTTATGGGCACTGTTCACAGGCTGTTCCGTAAGCAGGAACTATAACCCCGGCAAAAAATATACAAAAAGTGAACTGCAGGAAGATTATTCATTGCTTAGGAATATCCTCGAAAGAAAACATCCTGCGCTTTACTGGTACACGCCAAAGGACAGTATGAATTATTACTTTGACAGCCTCTATAATAATATTACAGATTCTATGACAGAGAACCAGTTTGGCTGGAAGATACTCGCCCCCCTGACGAATAAGATACACTGCGGTCATACGAGTTTCAGCATGAGCAAAAACTGGAACAAATTTATAAGGGATAAAAAAGCGCCGTCCTTCCCGCTATTTGTAAAATTGTGGAAAGATACTATGGTAGTAACGGGTAGCCTTATCCGAAACGATGCTGTTTTTAAAACAGGGACATTACTTACTTCAGTTAATGGCATACGAAGCTCGGAACTGGTAAAAAAAATGTTCCAGTATCTTCCTTTGGATGGCTATGCAGATAATGTAAATTATATCCGCGTGAGCGGCAATTTTCCTTATTACCACCGGAATATATACGGGCTTTTCAAAAACTACCGGATCGGGTATATCGACAGCAGCGGGCAGGAAAAAACGGCTTTACGCCCCTTGTACAGCCCTGTAACTGATACCAGCCGCAGCCAGCAAAAACAAAGCCGGGCGCAAAAGATCTCCCGTAACAAAAGAAAAGCAGCATCAAAAGAAAATGCCCGCTCACTGGAAATTGACACCAGCCTGCAAACCGCTATCTTATCACTGAATACTTTTGCAAATGGCGATGGCAGGCATTTACGGACGTTCATAAAAAAAACCTTCACACAGATAAAAGATCAACAAATTAAAAATTTAATAATTGACCTGCGAAGTAATGGCGGAGGAGATGTAACCATGTACGTAAAACTCACCAGGTATATACGCAACACCAGTTTCAAAGTGGCAGACAGCGCTTATGCTATCGCGAAACACCTTGCCCCTTACACATCCTACATCAAGCAAGGGCTTTATAATAATATTGGCTTATTTTTTCTTACCAAAAAACACAGCGACGGCAATTACCATTTTGGTTACTGGGAGAGGCATTTTTACCGGCCTGAAACAAAAAACCATTTTGACGGCAAAGTGTATGTGCTTACCAACGGGCCAACCTTTTCCGCGTCGACACTTTTTTGTAACGCCATAAAGGGCCAGGCCAATGTAACGATCGTTGGAGAAGAAACCGGTGGCGGCTGGCATGGCAACAGCGGAATTATGATACCGGATATTACATTGCCTGTAACAAAACTGAGGGTGAGGCTGCCATTATTTAAACTCGTACAATATGATCATGTGCCCAAAAACGGCCGCGGGGTTATTCCGGATATTTATATCCCGCCCACAGTGGAGGGAATAAGACAGAATATTGACCGAAAAATGGAAATTGTAAAAGGAATGATCCGTGATTCAAAAGAAAGCGTGATGATTAAACAGACTAACGCAGAGTAAAATCATCGCTATCCTTCCAAAAAGGAAATTTTGCCCTTATTTCCTCCAGTTGTTCTTTATGAAAGGTAATCGTAAACATGCCTTCTTCTTCCGCCATATGATACAAAACTTCACCCAGCGGGTCAATCACCAGGCTGTTACCGCTCGAGTTAATATTATTTCCATCCCTGCCTACCCTGTTTACCCCCACTACATAGCACTGGTTTTCGATCGCCCTGGCACACAACAAAGTTTTCCACGCATGATTTCTTTTTTCGGGCCAGTTAGCTACATAAACCAGGATGTCGTATTCAGGACCGGCAGCCAGAGCAGTCTCTGCATCGGGGATATCCGCGGAGCTTTCAGGGGGAACCCTGCCGGTTTGCAATGACCTGTTTCTTGCCCAAACGGGAAACCTCAGGTCGTAACAGATCTGCAGGTTTAATTTCCAGCCCTTTACGGAAGCGATCAGGCGTTTATTGCCCGCCGTAAAGGATTTATCCTCCCCGGCGTAAGCAAATAAGTGGCGTTTATCATAATATCCGAACTGGCCATTGGGCAACATCCAGATCAGCCGGTTAAAATAATCATTCCCTTCCCTGATGATAAGGCTGCCTGCCAGGATAATTTTATTATTAGCCGCAACGTCCTTCATCCACTGCACGGTTTCACCCTCCATTGTTTCGCCTAACGACTGAACATTCATACTAAATCCTGTACTGAACATTTCGGGTAAAATCACAATCTCTGTTCTTTGTTGCAGCTCATTTATTTTTCTTTCCAGCGCCTGCAGGTTACGTGCCTTATCTTCCCGGGCAGGTTTGTTTGCATCGTTGTTATACTAAGGGATGCCATTTTTGTAGGTTTTTACGAAGTTACGCCGGCTGTTGTAATATATAAAAAGAGGGAGCAATGGGTAACAATCCAGCATTTACCTCCATCCGGGCCACACCACTATGATAATGGGGGATATACTCACCGCAAATTGCCGGAATAAGTGGTATGAAGGAACTTACTTTTTAAAATATCGCTGTATAAGTAACATCTCCCCGGCGAATAGTTCGAAATTTATTATACCCCCTAAAAAATAAGGCCTTAAATTTATGCCCTATGCCCTTAGCCCAAAAGCTTTCAGAACTCATCAACGAGATCGATGCAACCATCTACAACAGGTTTGCCGGTAAAACAAGCTGGATCAAAGCCGAAATAACGGATGTGAAAAAATATCCGGATAAACGCTGGTGCTTTTTAAAATTTATAGAAAAGGATGGTGCGGCCATTAGCACAGAGATAAAAGGGGTGTTTTGGTCCAATACCTATCACCATGTTGAAAATTTTGAGAAAGAAACGGGGCAGGTGTTTGCCAGCGGACTTGAAATAACCTGTAATGTAAGGGTGCGGTTCCATAAGCGTTTTGGGCTCGACCTGGAAGTGCTGGCTATCGATTTTGCCTATGCGATCGGCCGGATGGAAATTGAACGAAAGCAAACGCTTGAACGCCTGGTAAATGAAAACCCGGGTATCCTGCTTTTAAGCAATGGCAGTTTTTCAACAATCAATAACCAGCTTGGACTGCCGACCGTATTTCAAAAAATTGCCCTTGTCACCGCACCCAACTCTGACGGGCAAAGAGATTTTAAAGAGGTGATTGAAAAAAATAAATATGGCTATGCCTTTTATGTGAAGGAATACTTAACCCAGGTACAGGGTGATGCGGCTGCTTCCCTGATCATACAGCAATTGGAAAATATTAAGTCGGCGAAAGTTCATTTTGATGTGGTGGTAATTGTAAGAGGGGGCGGGTCGGATACGGATTTTAAATCCTTCAATACTTTCGAGTTATCCAATTATGTCGCCAGCTTCCCCATACCCATTTTGACCGGCATCGGCCACGACAGGAATACGAGCATTGTAGACCTGATGGCAAGGCAACATAAAACTCCCACAGAAGTGGCCACTTTTATAATCGATAAAAACATGTGTTTTGAACAGGACATGCTGCAATTAAAGGAACGTTTTTTTTCGCGCATAACCAGCCTTGTAGAATCAGCGGAGAAAAAACTGGCATACAACGTACGCATTATTAAAAGCAGTAATCCTGCAACGATCCTGAACAAAGGTTTCGCGATCCTCATGCATAAAAATAAAATCATTACCGACACCGGTATGATTCATATTAACGACCAGGTACAGGCCGTGTTAAAAAATGAAATATTATATACTACCGTCGATAAAAAAGAATACAATGGAAACGACCCTCACTTTTAACAGCGCTTTTTCGGAGCTCGAAAAACTGGTAGAACAAATTGAAGATGAAAATATCCAGCTGGATACACTGGCCGGTAAAGTAAAGGATGCTAATGAGCTGATCCGGTATTGCGAAACAAAACTGCGCACGATCGCGGAGGATATAGAAAATGCAAAGCAACATATTGAATAAGCCATGCTATTTTATAATATCATGTATCATATCATTGATAAGGTCGGACTCATAGCCTTTCATTTTTAAGTGGTCCTGCAGTTTCTTCCTTTTTATGAAAATATTTCTTTCGTTCCTGAGGCCTTTCCATTTCGTAAGGGCAAGTTTTTGTAACGTGTTAATGTAATCTTCCTGGCTGATGCCTGCCAGCGCTTTTTTAATACAATATTCACTGACGTGTTTTTGCTTAAGCTGGTACTTTATTTTTGCCTTCCCCCATTGTTTAATGCGGAACTTTCCGCCGGCAAAAAGCAGGGCAAAGCGTTCTTCATTTAAAAAATTGTCATTGATCAGAAGGCTGATGATTTCTTCCACATCATTTTTATACAGGCCGTAAGCGTAGAGTTTTTCCCTTACTTCACTATGACAGCGTTCCTGGTAAGAACAGTAATATTTTATTTTAGGCAGCACCTGCGAAGGAGTAAGTCTTTCTTCCTGCATAATGCTGCAAAAGTAACTTATCGGCATCAATTATTATTTGCCTGCCACCCTGGTCTTGTATTAACGATATTCGTTCGGTTTTCCAGTAAAACGGGCCAGGCGGTTTTTTGTTAGGGAAGTTAGGGGCCCCTGTCCGGCTAATACATAGCACGGTTCATAAATTCTTTCCCGCTATTTTGACCATATTCCTACAATGGACCTTCCCCGATTATTTATTATCTTGTCTGATTAGCTGCAAAGATTTTATCTTTGGAAATCAATAAAAAAATATTATGAAGTTCATCGTTTCATCCTCTGCATTGCTTAAACAACTTTTACAGATCAATGGTGTAATAAATGCCAATACCGTACTACCAATACTGGAAGATTTTTTGTTTGAAATTGAGAAAAATCAGTTGACTGTGGTAGCTACTGACCTGGAAACCGTTATGAAAGTGCACCTGGATGTTGAGGCTAAAGACAACGGAAAAGTATGTATTCCCGCTAAAATACTGATGGATTCTTTAAAGAATATCGCCGAACAGCCACTAACATTTACAATAGATAAAAATTTTGGTATCGAAATTACCAGCGATAACGGGAAGTACAAGGTGATGGGCGAAAATCCCGATAACTTCCCCAAAGAACCGGTAGCAGATGATGCCAATTCTTTTACAATGACCTCAACTGCTTTGGTAACAGCTATCAATAAAAGTTTGTTTGCAGTAAGCAACGATGATCTCCGGCCTGCAATGACGGGTGTATTTTTTGAACTGGATTTAGAAAGCCTTACTTGTGTCGCTACAGATGCGCACCGCCTTGTTAAATATAAAAGGACCGATGTAAGCTGCCCTAAAACCGACACTTTCATTGTACCAAAAAAGCCATTGAACTTATTAAAAAGTGCCCTCCCCGATAATGAGGATGAGTTAACACTATCTTATAACAGCAATCATTTATTTGTAAAACACGGTGGTACAGAATTGGTTTGCCGCCTTATCGACGCGCGCTTTCCCGATTATAAAGTAGTAATACCGGTTGACAATCCTTATAAATTGACGGTGAATAAGAATGATTTCCAAAGTGCACTGCGCCGGGTGAGCGTATTTAGTAACAAGAGTACCAACCAGGTTGCACTTACGATCACTGGAAGCGAACTGCAGCTGGCTGCGCAGGATGTCGATTTTAGTTTCGAAGGCAATGAGCGGATGAGCTGCCAATATGATGGAGAGGATCTTCAAATCGCATTCAATGCTAAATTTCTCATTGAAATGTTAAATGCTGCGGAAACCGCTGAGATCAATATTGAATTAAGTACCTCCACAAAGGCGGGAATTATTAAACCAACAGAATCAGAAGAAAATGAAAATCTGCTTATGCTGGTGATGCCATTGATGTTGAATAATTAAAACCATAATTTCCGCGGAATACACGAACTAAAAAAAATTCAAGGAATCTGCGGCAGTACGGGACCGCCTGTTACTGAGCAAGACTTGTACAACCATCAGATGAATTTGGTAACTGTAAAAACCTTCGACAATTATTTCCTTGCCAATATTATTTTAACAAAATTGCATGCAGCAGGAATAGAATGCTATCTCATGGATGAGCACACAGTTACCATAAATCCTATTATAAGTAATGCGATCGGAGGTATTAAGCTCGTTGTAAAAAAAGAAGATGAAAAGATCACTGTTCAACTCCTTAACCAATATGATGATGAATACATGAAAGCCGCTACCTGCCCGAGATGCGGCAGTAACAACTTTGTATATATTGCCAAACCGGAAACCTCCAATTATTTAACCGCCATATTTACCTGGCTGTTTTCAAGTTATGCAGTTGCCCCTGATTATGTTTACCAATGTGGACAATGTGGTTATGAAAATGAAATCTTGCCGGAAACTTTTACCCCGGATATATTACACCAAAACTGATAGCTATAATTGATGGTATTAAACATGGTACCCAACAGCAATAAGCTTATTGTTGCTGTTGTTTCATTTGCACATACCTCCTGTAAGAATTATCATCGCCACCACCTTCTGTATTCATACCCGTTACCTCCTGTGGCGTGGTAACGGCTAATAATTCTTTTGATACTGCAGTGTCTTCCAGGGACACCGAAACGCCTACTTCCAGGGTTTGTTTGGCAATGCCTTTATAAGTTCCTTTAACAGGAGAACAATCACTGAAATTCCGGCCGATCGCCAGGCGTACATGCCTGTCCGTTACTATGCAATTGTTGGTAGGGTCAAGGCCCAGCCAGCCATAAAAAGGAATGTAAGCCTCAACCCATGCGTGCGTGGCCCCTTCGCCGCGCAGGTCGCTTTCCCGGGCACAAACATAGCCGCTAACGTAGCGGGCGGGGATATTCACCAGGCGCAGCATTACGAGCAGGATATGGGCAAAGTCCTGGCACACACCGGCCCTTAGCTTCCACACTTCGTCCAGCGTAGTTTCCACGCTGGTAATGCCTTTAATGTATTGAAAGTTATCGTATACATACTGGGTCAGTTGTTGTACGGCTACAAAAACCGAAACGGATTTATAAAATCCAGCGTCTGCTATTTGTTTTACTTCAGGGAGGGCACAAAATATTTCCTGTTTCAAAAAATCAATGTAAGGAACAATATTCCTTATTTCGCCGAGATGTTCCCATTGTTGTTCAATGGGTGTTTCATCCGGGGGAAAATTGACAGGCTTTGTAATGACTATGATATTAGAATCAATCCTTAATTCCTTGTGTGGCGCGATGTTCATAAAAGAGCCGGCCTCATTCCCATAATAATCCCTGAACTGTTCTACGAAAGGCTCCCCGGTAATGGTTATGCGCTGGCTCTGCACTTCCTGGTTTTCATCTTTAATGGGATAAAGCATAATCTGGTTGGCGCTGTCACGAACAGGCTCGGGATAAGTATATTTTGTAACATGGTGTATAAAGAATCTTGGCATAAGGAGTATACTTTAGTAATTTGATTCTTGAATGGTAGCGCAAAATGACTCCCAGGTTACACCGGTTTAAACTATGAAGGCTGCACCAGGTCGCCTTTCGGGAGCAATTACCCGAAGGTACCCTGATTAAGCATAGGCAAAATAATGGCGGTTCAATTTGTCGCCAATTTCAAAAAGCCCTTTTTTTGTTTCTTTAAAAAAAAGGTGCAGCCCTTCACTGATAATAGAATCAGGAGTAGAAAATTTTACCCGGCTTTGTATCTTGCCGATCATGAAATTGATCTGGTCGAAATCTGCTTTGTTATGTTCATGTTTGAGCTTCGTGAAAGACCATTGGATATGATTAATGGAATACAATACCGAACGGGGAAACTGTTCATTTAAAACAATTTGATCTACTACTTTCCTGGCTTCAAATCCGCCACGGTAGGTCTTAAGGTATAGTTCATACCCTGCTATCGACATCAGAAAATATTTCCAGTAAGTGGTATCAGTCATTGTATCCATCTCATAATTCATATAGCTGAATTTAACATCGAGGATATCTGTTGACTGGATGGCCCGTTCCAAAAACTTTCCAATATTGATAAACGAATTGCCCTCGCCCCTTGCCATGGTAACATCCGTGGTACCGAAATAGAGCAAACCCTGTTTGATCAAATTATCAAGCAGCGTAATCGGGTCTTCAAGCTGGAATAATTCCGCGAGCCTGTCCTGGCGGATGATGTGGTAAAAGTCATTGATGCATTGCCACATTTCTTTTGTGATATGATCCTGTACGCTACGGCCGTTTTCCCTCGCGAGGGTTATGATATTCAAAACTGAATTAGGATTGGCTTTACCAATTACCATAAATTGCAATACGGCCCTTGTATCATGCGCCAGGATATTGGCATCTTCTTCCCCCAGGAATGTAAAGATCTTTAATACCGGCTTCCAGGAAAATTCCGTGTCATCCTGTGAAGAGGCATAGTTAATTTTAAGCATTCTTAAAATACCATCCGTTCGTTCCATGTAACGACTCATCCAATATAAACTATCAGCAACTCTACTTAGCATAATTATGAGTTCCGGCCACCTGACACAGAGGGGTGCTCAGGAAGCTCTTTTCGAATTCACGTGAATAATATAATTCAATTAAAAATAGTTACTGGCGACGCCTTTATTTATCATACAGGATATCCAGGTAAGCCAACACCCGGATCTACCCTGGGCAGCCCCTATTGTGCCAATACCCAGGTGTCTTTACTTCCTCCTCCCTGGGATGAATTTACGATCAGCGACCCTTCCCTCAGCGCTACCCGGGTTAAACCACCCGGTACTATTTCGATCCCTCCCGGGCCGAATAGAGCATAAGGTCGCAAATCTACTCTCCTTGGCTTTAGTTTTCCATCCATGTAACAGGGAACTGTAGATAAGCTGATAATCGGCTGGGCTATAAATTGCCGGGGGTCCTGCAGCACTTCTTCTTTATACTTATCAATCTCTTCTTCAGTAGCGGCGCTACCCATCAACATTCCATAGCCACCACTTTCATTTGTTTTTTTAATAACCATTTGCTCTATATTCTTAAATACATGTTCTCTTTCCTCTTCTTTACCTAATTGGTATGTTGGTACATTCTGCAACAATGGTTCTTCATTCAGGTAGTAACGTATCATTGCAGGCACAAAAGTATACACGGCCTTATCATCAGCAACGCCGTTCCCCACGGCATTTACGATGGCAACATTTCCTTTGCGGTATGCGCTCATGATACCTGCCACACCCAACATACTGCCGGGATCAAAAACAAGCGGGTCAAGGTACTCATCATCTACGCGCCGGTAAATAACATCTACCTGTTGTAAGCCACCGGTCGTCTTCATGTAGACCTTATGATTGTCAACCACCAGGTCGCTTCCCTCCACCAGTTCAACCCCCATCAGCCTTGCCAGCGTGGTGTGTTCAAAATAAGCGGAATTGTAGATACCTGGCGTAAGCAGTACAATGGTAGGGTTTCTAATCTGCCGGGGCGACAAAGAAACTAAATTCCTGTGCAGTATAGTAGGATATTCCGTAACACTGCGGACATTGCTTTGCGGCAGCAAATAAGGAAAAATGCGTTTGGTGATTTCCCGGTTCTCGAGCATGTAACTAACGCCACTGGGTGTACGCAGGTTGTCTTCAAGTATGTAAAATGATCCGTCATTATTACGAATGAGATCTATGCCCGAGATGTGTACATAAATATCGTAGGGTACCGGGAAATTGTGCATTTCCCTGAGATAATGCGGGCAGCTGTAGATCATAGCCGCAGGAATCACACCGTCTTTTAAAATAAACTGGTTGCTATAGATATCCTTTAAAAAAAGATTGAGCGCCTTTAAACGTTGCCTGATCCCTTTTTCGAGGAAATCCCATTCCGCCGATGTAATGATGCGCGGGATGATATCAAAGGGGAATATTTTTTCAATGCCTTCACCACTGCTGTAAACAGTAAAAGTAACGCCCTGGCTCATGAACAAACGCTTGGCAAACTCTTCCCTTTTATTCAGATCGTCCACAGATAGTTTTTCCAAAAACTCCACCGCATTCTTATAATGCTCCCTAACCGATGAGTTGTTATACATTTCATCCCAGGTATTGTCGTCCACTAAATATGACTGCATTAACTGACTTGTTTGCATTTGTCGGGTTTTGGAACATTAATGGCAGGCAATCGTAAAATCCTTAGCTTTTCAAATATAATAAATCAAATTTGTTTTCAATCATTCCGCTTTACAATATTGGTAACTTTGTTAATACTAATTTTTGATGAATGAAGATAATTGCAATGATTCCTGCCCGCTATGCTGCTACACGGTTTCCCGCCAAATTAATGCAGCGGCTGGGCAGCAAAAGCGTCATCCGGCATACATATGATAATACAGTTGCCACCAATTTATTTGATGAAGTAATTGTAGTTACAGACAGTGAAATGATTTATGATGAGATAATAAGCCATGGCGGGAAAGCGATCAAAAGCATCCGCGAACACGAAAGCGGCAGTGACCGGATCGCAGAAGCTGTTGCAGGAATGGACACGGAGGTAGTAGTGAATGTGCAGGGGGATGAGCCTTTTGTTCAGAAACAAGCTTTGGAAAAATTATTGAAGGTATTTGAAGGGGAGACTGGTAAAAATGTACAGGTTGCTTCGCTGATGCAGGTTTTAAAAGAACAACAATTCATTGAAGATCCCAATTATGTAAAAGTAGTGGTCAATAAAAATATGGAGGCATTGTTCTTTAGCAGGAGCATTATTCCTTATCCCCGGGATAAACAGGCAGCACCTGTTTATTATGAACATATCGGTGTATATGCATTTCGTAAACAGGCGCTGATCAATTTTACCCAATGGGAAATAACAGCATTGGAAGCTGCTGAAAAGATCGAATGCCTGCGTTACCTGGAAAATGGCATAGCACTAAAAATGGTAGTGACCGAATACATGGGCATAGAGATCGATACGCCGCAGGACCTTGAACGGGCCGCTGCATTCCTGTTAGCGGCTCCTCAAGAGTAGGCCGGCCATAAATACCCTTAACGAGTTAGTTTCGCCTGTTGGTCACATCACCAACTACTGCATAGTTGCATAATATGGTGGGGTGGCGCGGTTGCCGGTTGGTAAACAAGAATTGTAACCAGTAGGATCGCCAGGTAATGGCTAGGAATAGATGACGGCAGTTTTCAAGAATTTCTGCCAGTCCTCCAGCATCGTCCCTTTTAATACCCTGGGAAATTTATGCTGCCCGCCGATCTTACCTTTTAATCTCATAAATTCCATAAATGTATCTTCTGATAAAACGGTTACGATCACATCTTTCAGGGCATGTTTTCTTTCTACTTCGTAATCATCATTGAGCTCTTTTAATTTTTCGTCTATGCGGTTACGTAAGTCTGCACAGTTTACAATATCATTTGTAGCCACGAACCAGTGATGCGCAAAGAATAATCCGTGCGGCTCACCTGCCACCGTAAATTCCGGGATGGAGATATTTAATTCCTCGCTAACCATTTCAATGGCTTTGTTCATGTTGTCCACGCTTAAATGCTCGCCTACCAGGCTTAAAAAATGCCTCGTGCGGCCGGTAATAATGATCTCGCTTTTTTCTTTGTCAACCAGGCGGACGGTATCGCCGATGGCATAACGCCAGGCACCTGCATTGGTGCTGATGAGGATGGCATAATCTTTATTTTCTTCTATCTCGTGGATCATATACGCTTCCGGTTCCTCTACCATATTCCCATCGATATCAAAATTATTTTCATCAAAAGGCACAAATTCAAAAAAGATGTTGTTATTAAGGGCCAGGTGCATGCCTACTGCATCCTGCCTGTTTTGATAAGCTAAAAACCCCTCGCTTGCAAGATACGTTTCGATATAAGTAATGGGCTTGCCAAGCAATTTCTCAAAGCCTTTTTTATAGGGCTCCATTGCTACGCCACCATGTACGTAAAAGGCAAGGTTGGGCCATATATCATGTATACTATTCAGTTTATAGCGGTCGATGATTTTTTCCATGCACAACTGTAGCCAGGCCGGTACGCCCACGATAAAACCTATGTCCCAATTGGGCGCATTATCCACTATCTCCTCGAGTTTCTTGGTCCAGTCCTTTTCTTTAGCGATCCGCTTGCCGGGTTTATATAAGCCAAGCCCCTGGAACCAGAAGGGTATATTTTTTTGCTGGATGCCGCTCAGGTCTCCAGCGAAATAAGTGGGGCCTTTTTGCAGCTGTGTACTGCCCCCAAGGATCATCCAGCCCTTTCCAATAGCGCTTTTTGGTACATCCTCGTATTTGGCCAGGCTTAGCAATTGCTTAAAACTGGTAACGGTATTGCTGCGTATAAGGTCTTTTGTGATGGGGATAAATTTGCTGGAAGATTCACTTGTACCGCTGCTTAAGGCAAAATAATGAATAACTCCGGGCCAGCAGATATCCGGTATGCCGTTCTTTGACTTGTACCACCATTCTGCATATAATTTGTTATAATCAAAAGCAGGGACCAACTGCTGAAATTTTTTGCCCGGGTTCCCGTTCATCAGTATTTCATCAAACTTGAATTGTTGGCCAAATTGTGTAAACCTTGCCATACGCAGTAATTTTTTCAGCACTTTTATTTGCTGCCGCCGGGGATCACTCAAAGAGAGGTTTAATGCCCTTGCGATACTATGAGGAAGTTTTAATTCAAATAATGGCATGCAATGGTTTATCGGTGTCTAACAAATTTACTCTTTAAGAAGGGCTTTTTACGTAATAAATTTTTGGCGGTGGCTGCATCGTTACTTTCATATTGCCCTTTATATCAAAGCAGGTATAAGTAAAGGTACTTAACTATTGGTACAAGCTTTGATACCTGTTAAATGCAGGAATTCTCATTTTATCGCCGGTAAAGGGGATATTCGTAATTTATACAGGTTTACCCTAATAAAAAATAATATGAAGAAATTTTTTGTTTCAGTTGCTTTAACGGTTTCCTTATTAAAAGCCAGTGCAGATGAAGGCATGTGGCTCCCCATGTTATTGGGACAGCAGGTATATGCGGACATGGTAAAAAAAGGGTTAAAATTAACAAAAGAGCAACTCTATTCAATCAACAGGTCATCATTGAAGGATGCAATTTTGATCTTTGGCGGCGGATGCACAGGCGAAATCGTAAGTAACCAGGGGCTGATATTTACCAACCATCATTGTGGTTATGCCGCCATCGCCGATGCCAGTACTGTTGATAACAACCACCTGAAGAATGGTTTTTATGCCCGTAATAAAGGTGAGGAGATCCGGAGCGGGTTAACAGTTCAGTTCTTAGATAGGATCGTAGACGTGAGCAAAGAAGTGGAGGAGGGATTGAAAGGGCTTAGCTGGACCGACAGGGTAAAAAAAACCCAGGAGGTTTACAAACAGATAACTGATAAGGTGGCTGACAAAGAAAATGGTTTGGCGGGAAGGATATACAGCATGTTTAAAGGCAATCAATATATCATGTACGTTTATAAAACCTACCGTGATATCCGCCTGGTAGGTGCACCGCCGGAAAACGTGGGCAAATTTGGTGGCGATACCGACAACTGGGAGTGGCCCAGGCATACGGGAGATTTTTCCATTTTCAGGGTATATGCAACCGCAGACGGTAAACCGGCTGATTATAGTACGGCCAATGTGCCTTTAAAGCCGAAGCATTTTTTGCCAGTCAGCCTCAAAGGGATCAAGAATGGCGATTATGCAATGATCTATGGCTACCCGGGCGGTACTAACCGGTATGAGACCAGTTATGGGATAAAACTCAAAATTGATATTGAGAATCCATCATTGGTGCAACTCAGGGATATCCGCTTAAAATTAATGTTTGAGCAAATGATCACGGACCCCGCGGTTAAATTAAAACTGGCCAGCAATTATGCCGGCATAGCGAACTACTGGAAATTTTTTGATGGTGAAACGAAGCAGTTGAAAAAATTCGGCACTTTTAAACAGAAGCAGGAGTTCGAGAGCAGGTTTTTAAAATGGGCGAAGGGTAAGCCGGAGTATGAAAATATCATGGAGGAATATGCCCGTAATTATGAAGCCTGGACACCTTACAGCAAACAGCGGACTTTTCTGACCGAGGGGATACTGGGGTCGCCTTTAGCGTCGTTCGCATCCAGCCTCATTCCAGTAGAGGCTAACTTAATAAATACTGAAGGCGCCGCTGCCGATATTACCAAGTCTGTTGATGCAGTGGCATCAGCGCGAAAATCATTTTTAGCTGAGGAAGATCTTATTAGCGATGAAAGAATCCTGGCTGCGACTGCCAGGAAATTTTACAACGATATTCAAAAAGATCAGCATCCGGCGGGCTTTTTCGAAGGATTGGCAGCCCATTACGGCGACCTGAAAGAAGACACCACTTTTAAGAAATGGGCCAGGGATGTAATGACGAAGTCTATTTTGCTGGACGAAACGAAATGGAACGCGTTTATTGCAAATCCAGATGCAAAACTAATACAGGCTGACCCTGCCTTTGCCTATGCATCAGCTTTTATAAAAAATTATAATTCCAAATACGCTTCCTTGTATGCAGCTTTCACGAACAAGAATGCAGAACTGGGCAGAAGCTACATGAGGGGCATAATGCAAATGAACCCTGTTGCAGCTAAAAAGATGTACCCCGATGCCAATTTTAGTATGCGGGTGAGTTATGGTAATGTAAAAAGTTATAGCCCCGGGGATGCGGTTCAATACGATTATGTAACCACCGGAAAAGGAATCCTTGAAAAATATGTTGCAGGAGATTATGAATTTGATCTGCCGGAAAAACAAATTGAATTGATCAGGAAAAAAGATTTTGGCCAGTACATTGATAAAGGCAGGAACGATCTGGTTGTAGATTTTATTACTACCAATGATATTACCGGCGGCAATAGTGGTAGCCCCGTCATTGATGCCAATGGTAATTTGATAGGGCTTGCTTTTGATGGAAATTATGAGGCCCTGAGCCATAAAATTGCTTTTGATAAAGACCTTAACCGGACCATTTGCGTGGATGTGCGCTACGTATTGTGGTGCATAGATAAATTAGGGGGGGCACAAAACATCATCAAAGAACTTAAACTGGTAAAATAAACGATACACGTTTGACCACTAAACATTCCGGGCATATTGTGAATTTTGGATATTACCGGGCTGCGTCCATTTGAAGAGCAATGGTAAAATCCGGGTTTATTTATAGCCCTTTATCCCCATATGTAAAGATTACAATACTGATGAGTTATTTGACCGCCGTTAAAGTGCTTCCCAAAGCATGACAGTGTATTACCAGACCGAGCGATTAAAGAATAGATTTTTTTACCATAAAGATGTTTATAATATGGCAGAGGACTTGACTATTATACAGGGAAATAAAGCTGAAATATATGAATCCCTCATACCCCAAATTGCAGCCCTGATCGACGGAGAACCTGACCTTGTAGCAAACCTGGCCAATATTAGCGCGGCGTTAAAGGAACAATTTGGATGGTTATGGATTGGGTTTTACCTGGTTCGGGAAGGAGAACTTGTACTGGGGCCATTCCAGGGGCCGGTTGCCTGCACGCGTATCCGCAAAGGACGAGGTGTGTGCGGTGCGGCCTGGCACCAGGCGGAAACACTGATCGTAGGGGATGTAAATAAATTTCCCGGTCATATTGCCTGCAGCAGTCTATCAAAGTCAGAGATTGTAGTTCCCATCATTTGTGATAAGGAGGTAGTGGGTGTACTTGATGCTGACAGCGAGTTCCTGGAAAAGTTTGATGAAACGGATAAAAGATACCTGGAGAAAATAGCAGGATTAATAGAGTTTGGGCGTTGTTAATGATCTTATCCGGCCGGCTATTCACCTTCAACAAATTTAAACCCGATACTGTGCAGGTTTTCGATTTTAATTTTATCATCCCCGGAAAATATTTTTCTCAGCCTCGATACAAATACATCGAGGCTCCTTCCCAAAAAATAGTCATTCCTCCCCCAGATCGCGATAAGGATCTGTTCTCTTTTGAGCACTTTGTTTTTATTATCAATAAAATATTTTAATAATTCCGATTCCCTCTGCGTTAATACAATCTTGTGCATTGGATTCTGAAGGGTAAAATCCGGAGGATTAAAATGAAAACTGCCAACTTTATACTGCTGGTTGGTGACAGTCATTTTTTTATGTGACCTGTTAATAAACACCTGGATTTTCAGCACCAGCTCTTCTATACTGAACGGCTTTACAAGGTAATCGTCTGCCCCGATACGTAACCCTCTTATACGATCTTCCTTTAATACTTTAGCTGACAAAAAAAGGATGGGGATCTCGTGATTGATCTTTCGTATTTGTTCCGCTAATAAAAACCCATCCATGCCGGGAAGCATGACGTCTAAAATACAAAGATCGTATTGAGACGTTTTGAAAGCCTGCAGGCATTGCGCACCGTCGGAAAAATGATGTACTTCATAGTCATGTTGTGTAAGGTTATCAACCGTCAGGTAAGCAAGTGTTTGATCATCCTCTGCATATAAGATCCTGTGTTTCCGCATCATTTTTTAATGATTAAAGTTACAATAGTTCCGGTGCCTGTATTGCTTGCTATATTTAATTTCCACTTATGCAACCGGCAGATCTTTTGTACGTAAAAAAGACCGAGACCGAATCCATTTACTTCATCCTTTTTTTTACCGGGCACCCGGTAAAATTTTTCAAAAACATGGGGCAGGTCCGCGGCAGTTATCCCGATACCATTGTCTATAAAATCAAGATGCAGCAGGTCTTTATTTTCTGTAAGTGTGATTTGGAGAAATGGCGGCCTGTCACAATATTTTACAGCATTTTCGAGAATATTATAAACAATGTTGGCAAAATGAAAAGCGTCTGCCATAATGATGTTCTCTTTCGCTGGTTCAAAACGGGTGATTACAGTTGGATATTTTAATTGTATTACACCAATTGCCGATAAGATCAATTCATTCATTTTGATAGCGGACTTATTCAGGGTACCAGGAGCATTATCTGATTTGGCAAGGTTTAAGATTTTTTCAATATGGCCATCCAGTTTTTTACCCTGCTCCATTACGATCCGCGTATATTTTTCAAGTTTTGGATCAGCCAGGATTGAGGGTTGTTTGGCCAGGTAGCCCGAAGCAATCAGTATTGATGATAAAGGAGTTTTAAATTCATGGGTCATGTTATTAATGAAATCTCTTTGCAGGTCGGCGTATTTTTTTTGTTGAAGAATCACATAGATAGAATAAAGATAAATCAGCAATACGATCACCATGAACACAAACAGTATTACCCATAGCTGCAGGGAAGCGAAAATATAATTTGTTTTTTGAGGGAACCTGATCGCAAAATAATAAACGAGGTTATGCGCTTTCGGAAAAAAATTGGAAATTTTTTTAGCTTTCGTTTTATCCATATTTACATAGCTGCCATACACCATGTCATCCGTTTCACAATCATAGATGGCATATTCATAGTCAATACCTATACCTCTTTTTATAAAGGTGTTGGTAAGATAAAATTCCAAAATCCGCGCATCGAAATCATTGCGGACATTCACTACATAATAATTGCCTGATAATTGCTGGATGGGATTAGTAAGTGGCATTTTATACCCGTAATGCCTGTTGATTTCATTTACAACATCCAATAAAGAAACCTGGATGTTTTGGCTGAATTTTTTTTCTTCATAATCAAAGCCCTTGCGCAACCAGTAAATCTGGATGACGATAATACCGACAAACGCAATGATGCCGGTGAGGACTATTATTTTTACCCGGTGGATTTTCAACGCACAATGTTACTACAAATCCCGGTAGGGCCCTGTTATTAACAGATCGTTTACAAACCTTTGGTACCGGTTAACATGCGCGGGTGAGTTTGAAGTTTACTTTTATATTGTTAAATATTCAAGCAGACCAAAACCTTTTCATCTTAAAAAAAAATTTCAACATGCAAAAGATCAGCCTTCTTTTTCTGTCAATCAGCACATCAATATTATTGATGTCGTTTAAACCATTAACCGCTAAATTATCCCGGGAGAGCGTTGAGAAAACGCGCAGCTCGGTTGCAGCGAAAGCCACGTGGTCTACAGATAGCCACAACTTTGGAGAAATACCGAAAGGTGTTCCCGTTTCCGTAGCGTTTGAATTTACAAATACCGGGGATGGCGCGCTTATAATTACCCATGTGCTTACCTCCTGCGGATGCACTGCATCCGATTATTCAAAGGAACCGATCATGCCAGGAAAATCGTCCAGCATTAAAGTAAGTTTTAATGCTGCCAATGCCGGTGCCTTTTCAAAAACGATCACTGTAAATTCCAACGAACAGGAAGCAGGTAAGATTTTATCAATTAAAGGAGTTGTAAAATAGCAGGAGAATAAGCGCTCCTATTAAACCATACTTGGATACAGATTGCCACACATGCCTGATTCAATAGTGCGCCATTATTGGCGCCCGGTGACCTCCGGGCGGTGTGGCATTTCTTTTTCAATAGTCGCAAAAGAGATCAGATGGCTGGTGTATCATCCTTCCAGCCCCATAGATACCTGCAGGCATAGGTTCGGTAGGGGCTCCATTTCTTTGAGATGAGGAGCATTTTTTCTTTCAAAGCTTTTTTATCCAGGGCTTCCAGTTTATATAATTTTTTTATACTGTTCTGAATTCCAAGATCATCTACTGCAAAAATATCTTCCCTGCCAAGGGTAAACATCAGGATCATTTCTACTGTCCACTGGCCCACGCCTTTTATTTGTGATAAGTATTTGATGAGTTCCTCATTGCTCATTTTATCGAGCTTCGAATCGGTTATCCTTTCTTCCAGGAAAAAACGGCAAACATTCTGTACATAATTTACTTTGGCATAGCTGAGACCAATGCTTCTCAAGGTCTCAATGGGAGTATCGACAATCTGTTGGGGAGCTGGTTTTTTGTTTTTATAAAGATCCAAAAACCTGTTGTAAATAACCGCCGCTACTTTTGTACTTAGTTGCTGGCTCATGATCGAACTACACAGATGCAGGTATACATCCTTTCTTTTCTGTAATGTATACGGCTTTTGCAGTTCCATTATCCTTTTAAGCTTTTTATCCTTGCCCAGGTGAATAAGATGTTCCATAGCCTGCGAATATCTAAAAATTATCGGGAATTGAAGGCTTAATTTATGGGGTCTTTAATTTCAAAGCGATAAAATATAAAGAGCAGGTTATCATTACTTCCCATAGCTTATTACATTTCCCTGGCCCAATAAACCCATAGCAGATATCATTTTAATTTGGGCGAATGGATTGATCCGGATTGCTTCATTTGTACGCATGGTTGCACTCATTTATGCAATACAATGATTTATAATAATGGAAAAAAAATCCCCCGTTATTGAACAGGGGATATGATTATTTATATTGTATGTTTTACGCTTCCTGGCCCATAGATTTGGACACCCTTTTGCGCTCATCTTCATTTAAAATAACTTTCCGCATGCGGATGGATTTTGGCGTTACCTCAATGCACTCATCCTGCTGAATATATTCCATACATTCTTCAAGTGTCATTAAAATCTTAGGAGCGGCGCGGCTGGCATCATCACTGCCACTGGCCCGGTGATTGGTGAGTTTTTTTGGCTCGGTTGCATTCACGTTAAGGTCACCCGGCTTAATGTGCTCGGCAATGATCTGGCCGGTATACACTTCATCGCCCGGATCAACAAAAAACCTTCCCCTGTCCTGTAGCTTATCAATTGAATACCCGGTTGTTCTTTCCTGGTTTTTAGATAAAAGAACACCATTGCTTCTGCCAGGAATTGATCCTTTCCAAGGCCGGTAATCTGTAAAGCGGTGAGCCATTACTGCTTCACCCGCGGTACTGGTCAGCATATTGCTACGCAACCCGATCAGTCCTCTTGAGGGAATATCAAATTCCAGGTGTTGCATGTCGCCTTTGCTTTCCATCACCAGCATTTCACCTTTGCGCTGGGTTACGAGATCGATAACCTTACCGCTGAATTCTGAAGGCACATCGACCACCAGCGTTTCATAGGGCTCGCATTTTTTTCCTTCCACCTCTTTGATCAATACCTGTGGGTTACCGATGGTAAGTTCAAAACCTTCCCTTCTCATCGTTTCGATCAATATGCCGAGGTGTAAAATACCCCTTCCAAAAACTAAAAACCGGTCTGCACTATCAGTATCCTCTACACGAAGCGCCAGGTTTTTTTCCGTTTCTTTCATTAACCTGTCTTTCAAATGCCTCGAGGTAACAAATTTTCCATCCCTGCCAAAGAAAGGAGAGTTATTGATACCGAACATCATACTCATTGTTGGTTCATCCACACTTATCACCGGTAACGCTTCCGGAAAATCCACATCACAAATCGTATCCCCGATATTAAATTCCTCCAAACCAACTATTGCACAAATATCTCCCGCGCTTACTTCCGTAGCTTTCTTTTTACCAAGGGCTTCGAAAGTATACAGTTCTTTAACCTTCATTTTTTTAATGCCCCCATCGGCCTGCACGAGCGCAATTTGCTGGCTTTCCCGTACAGTTCCCCGTGCAACCTTGCCTACGGCGATCCTTCCTAAGAAGGAGGAATAGTCAAGCGATGTAATCTGCATTTGAGTGGTACCTTCATTTACTTTTGGTTCAGGTACATGTTCAAGTATAGCATCGAGCAACGGGAAAATATTAGTCGTTTCCGTGAGCGATGTATTCATCCAGCCATTTTTGCTACTGCCGTATATGGTCGGGAAATTCAATTGTTCTTCCGTAGCATCCAGGTTGAAAAATAATTCAAACACGGCATCATGCACCTCATCAGGGCGGCAATTAGGCTTGTCCACTTTATTGATCACCACAATCGGGTGTAATCCCAGGTGCAAAGCTTTCTGCAATACAAAACGTGTTTGCGGCATAGGACCTTCAAAAGCATCTACGAGCAACAATACACCATCCGCCATCTTCAATACCCTTTCTACCTCACCGCCGAAATCACTATGGCCTGGTGTATCAATCACGTTGATCTTGTAACCTTTATAATTTACTGAAACGTTCTTACTGAATATGGTGATACCTCTTTCTCTTTCCAGGTCATTATTATCCATGATCAGTTCCCCGGTTTCCTGGTTATCGCGAAAGATGTTAGTACTGTGTAAGATCTTGTCTACCAAGGTAGTTTTACCATGATCGACGTGGGCAATGATGGCGATATTTCTTATGTTCATTATGGATTATCTTTTAGCTGTTATTGCCAGGCGCTTACGTTTAATTGATTTAAAAGCTGGTGCCCTAGCTGTGACAGGCTGTTTTTTGAGGTGCAAAAGTACGCTAATTCAGCCGTACCGCAACGTAAAAAGCGAGATATTTGGGACAAGGGTATCGTGCTATGAGGAAGGAGGAGTCGTAGATACGGGATAATGGATTCTGATAAATGGGTACTGGAAACCTGCCCGCGATACTGGATAATGATACTGGATAAGCTGTCTGCAGCGATCGTATTTCATCCTTTATCAATACCTTAAGGAGGGCGAATAACCTTTCACCTTTTGGAGAATATTATAATCCATTTTATCTGCCGGGAAATTTCCCTACGTTGCAGATTTTCAAACGCGGATATATATCTTCTTTTTATCTAATACATACCCGACCAGCCAGCAACCCAGCATAAATAATACTGCGAAAAAGATGCGCGATACGGCCAAGACATGGCGGAAAATATTTTGCCACAGCCATTGAAAAACCGTTGTGTCTTTATCTACCTTAATGGTGTAAAAAAGTATGGCTACCAGTTCCGATAATAAATAAATGAACAATGGATTACGTCCAGGCACTTCGAAGAAATAGGTCCAGCGGGTTTTATTAAGGAACTGCGTAATGTATAAAATTCCGGACAATATGATACAATCCAGGCCGATCGTATATAAAACAAAGGAACCTGTCCAAAGTTTTTTATTCATGGGGAGTAACAGGTGCCAGGCATAACCAAGAAAAAGTAGCAGGGCACCCGCTAATAATATCTGGCTTAATCCTTCATAGGTACTTCCTTTCCGCTGGATATGTCGTCCGGCCAGGTAGCCGCCAACCACATTGCTGATTGCAGGTAAAGTGCTCAGCAAGCCTTCGGGATCGAAAGCGATGCCTTCACCGTGATACAGGTGTTTGTCGCCAACTAACCAACGGTCAATACGCAGGACGGCATTGCCTTCCAGGGTTAGCGGGGCAGTAGGATCACCCAGGGCATATAACAATATCCAATAGATGATCAAAAAAACCACGCTAATGGCCAGCGTAGCCTTTGGCTTTAGGTAATAAAGCATCAGCGCAGCGATTCCATAACAAAGTGCTATCCGTTGCAATACCCCGAATACCCTCGTTTCGCTAAAGGGCGATCCAACTATTTCATTCTGGTTGTTTATACGCACAAAAGGGAACCAGTACATCAGGTATCCCAGCAAAAAGATCAGCAATGTCCTTTTTAGGATCTTCCATAGAACTTCGCTCTGCCTCATATTGTTCCATTTGGACATTACAAAACTCATTGCATTTCCAACGGCGAATAAAAAAGAAGGGAACACAAGGTCCGTAGGCGTAAATCCGTTCCATTGCGCATGCAACAAAGGTGAAAAAGTGGTGGCGCCATTTCCCGGTGTATTGACAATGATCATAAAGCAAATGGTCATACCGCGAAAGACATCCAATGCTAAAAAACGCCGGGGAACTAAAGTCATGTTGAAAAGTTATACAGCCAAATTAAGATATTTATTATTATTATATGCGTTCAGACATAAATCTTGCCTGGAGGAACAAGCCTAAGCCCCCTATACCATCAGACGGCTAAAATGTACCCCGCTTTTATGAATAAATTAAAATGGTACTCATTTTGCGATAGTAATTTTTTATTTATTTTAGTAATTAAGAGGAAGCTTTATTATGAAAACAGAAAAATTAGTACTCCCTAATATTGCGCTTTGTGTTGTTATGGACCTCGTAGGTATGGCAAGTTATATATTTCCCTTTCTCGGCGACTTAACAGATATCGTATGGGCCCCTGTTTCGGCATTAATCTTTAACCGGATATTTGGTGGCCGCCTCGGCGCAATTGGCGGTGTGTTAAATTTTATTGAAGAGATCGTCCCCTTTACCGATATTGTACCTTCTTTCACGATTGCCTGGTTTATCCGCAAATATGAGCATGCCCGTTTGGCCATAGGTTAAAACTTATTTGAATCCCCGCTCCCGAAATGTAAGATCAGAATTTTATCCGGATGAACTAATTTGCATAAAATCATTTATAAGTGGCCTTCAACCTTCAATCACCTTATTCTCCTTCCGGCGATCAGCCGGATGCGATCAGCAAGCTTACCGAGGGTATCCTGGACGGTGAGCAATACCAGACTTTGCTTGGCGTAACAGGTAGTGGTAAAACGTACACAATTGCCAATGTTATTCAAAATGTACAGCGGCCCACTTTGGTTCTTACACATAACAAAACGCTGGTGGCACAGTTGTACGGAGAGTTTAAGCAATTTTTCCCGGATAATGCGGTTGGCTATTTTGTAAGTTATTATGATTACTACCAGCCGGAAGCATATATGCCGGTAAGCAATACGTATATTGAAAAAGACCTGAGTATCAATGAAGAGCTCGACAAACTCCGGCTGCAGGCAACGGCGCAATTGTTAAGTGGCCGCAGGGATATCATTGTAGTGGCAAGTGTAAGTTGTATCTACGGTATCGGTAACCCCACTGAATTTGAGAAGGGCATTGTCAGGATCCAGAAAAAGCAGGTTATTTCCCGGCAGGGATTTTTACATTCACTGGTTAACAGTTTATATACACGCTCGCAAGGTGATTTTACACGAGGTAGTTTCCGGGTAAAGGGAGATACCGTGGATATTAATTTGCCCTACGTGGATTTTGGCTACCGCATTACTTTTTTTGGAGATGAAATTGAAACCATCGAGACCCTGGAACTTAGTACCAGCAAGCGGATAGGCCTGGTTGATAATGCCGCCATCTTCCCTGCTAATTTATACCTCGCACCAAAAGATATCATGCAGCAGGCTATTTACGAGATACAGGATGAAACTGCCGCCCAGGTAGAATACTTTAAAAGCAGCGGAAAATTTATTGAGGCCCAGCGACTTAGTGAAAGGGTGAACTATGACCTGGAGATGATCAGGGAACTTGGATACTGTAATGGCATAGAGAATTACTCCCGGTTTTTTGACAGGAGACGGCCCGGCACCCGGCCTTTCTGCCTCCTGGATTATTTTCCTAAAGATTTTATTTGCGTTGTGGATGAAAGTCATCAAACCATACCACAGGTAAGCGGGATGTATGGTGGTGACAGGAGCCGTAAGCTTGTTTTGGTTGATTATGGCTTTCGTTTACCCAGTGCGCTGGATAACCGCCCCCTTAATTTTCATGAGTTTGAGCACCTGATTAACCAGACAATTTTTGTAAGCGCGACACCGGGGGATTTTGAACTTGAAAAAACGGGTGGGGTGGTAGTAGAGCAGGTGGTGAGGCCGACCGGCCTGCTTGATCCGCCTATCGAGATACGCCCTTCCATTAACCAGGTGGATGACCTCCTGGATGAGATCGATAAAAGGATAAATATGGGCGACAGGATATTAGTAACCACGCTCACCAAACGTATGGCAGAAGAGATGGATAAATACCTGCACCGTATCAATATAAAAAGTAAATACATACACAGCGAGGTAGATACACTGGAAAGAATAGAAATTTTACGTGAACTCCGCCTGGGCGTTATTGACGTGCTGGTAGGTGTAAACCTGTTAAGGGAAGGGCTCGACCTGCCGGAAGTATCGCTGGTAGCAATCCTGGATGCGGACAAGGAAGGATTCCTGCGCAATGAAAGAAGCCTTACACAGACCGCTGGCAGGGCGGCCCGTAATGTGCGCGGACTGGTAATCTTTTATGCGGACAAAATGACGGAGAGCATGCAAAAAACAATTGATGAAACCAGCCGCAGGAGGGAAAAACAAGTCGCATATAATATTGAGCATGGCATAACACCCACGACTATTATTAAAAGTAAAGAGCAGATATTTGCCCAGGGATCCGTACTGGACGTAAAAGGATATGATCCCTCAAACCCTCATTCCATTGCCGCTGACGAGAATATTGTAACAGCCGCTGCAGAAGAACAAGCTGTTTACAAAACTATTCCCCAGATTGAAAAAGCGATCGCTAAAACAAAAAAAGAAATGGAGAAGGCTGCGCGGGATATGGATTTTATGGAAGCGGCAAGGCTCAGGGATGAAATGTTCAGGATGCAAAAAGAAATGGAGGGTATGAAGTAAACCTGTTAAATGCCATTAATTCTTGTGATCTGTGCTGTTTGCAGGCATGTGGCAGTATGCAAATGGGCTCAGGGCAGATCCTTTTTTAGTCCGGGTTGATCTTTGATTTTTTGCAACCCTGCAGGCACTTATATTTGCTCCGGTTAAAAATCCGATATAAAAAATATTAAATGAAATTAACTAAGCTCTTTACTGATTTTTTTAACAATGAAAAAGCAAGCGGGCTTGTATTGTTTATTGTAACCATATTATCTCTCCTGGTTGCCAACTACAACTGGCAGGCCAGTTATACTGATCTTTGGCATCATCAATCTGCTGTGCACAGTAGAGTACACTGGATCAATGACGGCTTCATGGCTATTTTTTTCCTGCTGATCGGCCTGGAATTAGAAAGGGAAATATACCATGGGGAACTTTCGGATATCAAAACGGCATCGTTACCGATTTTTGGTGCACTGGGTGGGATCCTTATTCCAGCAGGGATTTATTTGCTCTTCAACTTCGGCACCCCTACACAGCCAGGTGCGGGCATTCCAATGTCTACCGATATTGCTTTTGCGATTGGCATTTTATCCCTTGTTGGGAATCGCGTTCCGGCATCGCTTAAAATTTTTTTAACCGCGCTAGCGGTCATCGACGACCTAGGTGCCATCATCATCATCGCGATTTTTTATACGGACGCAATGTCATTTACCAATTTATCAATTGCAATTGGTATTTTTCTGCTGTTGCTTGTTTTAAACCGGCTGAAGGTTCATAACTTAATACCTTATTTAATTGGCGGTGTGGCAATGTGGTATTTTATGCTGCAATCAGGCGTGCATGCAACCATCACCGGCGTGTTGCTGGCTTTTGCGATACCATTTGGCAATGGCGGAGAAAAATCACCTTCCTACGTACTTCAGCATTTCCTGCACAAACCTGTAGCCTTTTTTATTCTTCCCTTATTTGCCCTGGCCAATACCGGCATCACCTTAGATGAAGGTTGGCATCGTAGTTTGGGAGAAGCCGGCAGCAAGGGGATCCTCGCCGGGCTTGTGATCGGAAAGCCTTTAGGCATCTGGCTATTTTCATTTATTGCCGCCGGCTTAGGACTCTGTACATTACCGGGAGACCTTAATTGGAAAAATATAATAGCAGCAGGATTTTTAGGTGGTATCGGCTTCACGATGTCCATTTTTATCACCCTCCTGGCGTTTGATAAGGCGACTATTATTAACGATTCAAAGATCGCCATCTTGCTGGCTTCGCTTATCGCCGGCACAATTGGTTACTTATTCCTTCGCCTCACACTTAAACCCACTGTTGATGATAACGCCGAAGTTTAATACCGGGGCCCTGCAATGGAAAGCAGGTAAGTTGCCTGCCCAGGTTTTATAAAAGCTGAATAAACCCGATGTCAGCCAGTTTGTTTTAGATGGAGTTGCTAACCCCGGTTTCTGCCTGTTTCGTCGGGGTATAAATTCTGTACCACATCACTTTGCCAAAACTGCTTACTGTGAACATCCAGTATGGAAAGCCTTCCGTTAAACGCTGCCCCGGTGTCAATGTTCCATACATTAACCGCGTTCATTGGTTCAAAACTGTCGTAATGCAGGGTGGGCGTGTGCCCGATGTATATTTCACAAAAAAGCTTTAATCTTTTGGGATATAATACAGAATCCTTTTTTACGCGTTTATCCATGCACAAAGCCATTTCCCAAAGGGTGCGGTCCCAACTATAATTACTGCTGTAGTGTTCCTTATATGGGCCATGCTGTGAAGAAAAACCGGCATGGATAAACAACCGGTTGTCATCATCAATATAGTAGTTCAGCATGCGCTGGAAAAATTGCAAATGCGTTAACTTATCTGCATAGGTTTGATGCTGGTAGCTTTTAAACGTGGCCCTTCCCCCGTTAAATAACCAGGTTTCATTGTGGGTATGAGTTTCGAGCCACTGCTGGCACCACAGGTCGTGGTTTCCTTTAATGAATACACAGCTCATTTCTTTCTCCAGCTCAGCCAGGTAATGAATTACTTCGAACGATTGGCTCCACCCATCGACAAAATCACCTAAAAATATCAGGCGGTCGCCAGGCCTTACTGCTGCTCTTTCGAGGATCTGTTGCAGCGCCTGAAGGCCCCGTGTATATCACCAATCACAAGTGTTCTGCTCATAGCTGTTTGCTTTATTGTATGTTCGCGGCAATTCCTGACTTTTTTGCCACTAAATCCGATTTTTATTGGTTGGATAACGATGTACTGCAGCGGGCCTCTCTGTTGAAATTAGCATTTATAAAAACGACCAGGTGAAAGTAGAAATATCTTTACTCATATTAATGCGGCGAAATAAACCCTCACCAATAAAGAACCGTATTAAATTTTTAAATAAATTGGTATCTTTCCTTTCCATCCTGTAAAATGAAATTTTTAATTTATGATAACTGTAGCACTTTATAACCTGAAAGGAGGCGTTGGAAAAACAGCCAGTTGTGTAAATTTAGCTTACTTAGCTGCTAAAGACGGTTTTAAAACCTTATTGTGGGATATTGACCCACAGGGATCCACTACTTTTTATTATAAAATAAAGCCTAAAGATGCACAGGGGATAAAAAAACTGGTGAGCAAGGATGCCAACCTTGAAACAGCGATCATGTCTACAAACTATGAAAACCTGGAGATCATACCCGCTGATGCTTCTGCCAAAAGTTTTGACATCATGCTTGAAGAAATGAAAGGAAATAAGAACAGGCTGAAAAGTATTTTAAAGCAATTTGAAAAAGAGTATGACTTTATATTTATTGATTGCCCCCCGGGGTTTAGTGCGTTGAGCGAAAATATTTTTCAAACCTCCGATGTGGTGCTGATGCCCATTATTCCAACTACCTTGTCTATCCGGACTTACCATATGGTAAAAGATTATTTCAAGGAAAAGGACCTGGATAACAGTAAAATGATGTGTTTTTTCACCATGGTTGATCTTAGAAAAAATATGCACAATGAAATAATGGAACAACTATTTAAAGACAAAAAGTTCTTCCAGAATTATATACCTTACCTATCGGATGTCGAAAAAATGGGCATTCATCGCCAGCCTATCGAAGAATACGCCCGCAGTAGCTATGCAGCAAAATGTTATCACGAACTATGGACAGAGATCAAGGAAGGCGTGGTAGAATAATCTACAATCGCTTTACATAATCGTTTGAAGCAATCTTTCCCAGGCAGTCAGCAGTCAACAACTAATATTTTTGCCGCCTTAGTAGGGTATACTAAAACTTCCGTCCGTTATTTCTATTGCACCTGCACCCAAACCATTGTCATCATATAATGTTCCGGCAAAGGTCCCTTCTATCCTGGTGGTAGTAATTGCTGTTACCGTCACCAGGAAGGGGCCTGTCTGCACGAGGCCTATCGACCAGGGCGTGGCAGCGACCCCATTATCAAAAAGGCCGATACTATAGGTAGTGGTATTTGTGGCGGAAAATTTATTGTAAGCACCCGCTGTAATATCCGGGGTATTTGTAAGGTCAATCTCGAATTGCGGCGAGTTCGCATCCGCTGTCTCCGATCCTCCTAGTACAAAGCTTGTCGTTGAAGCCTTTATTGCTATCAGGTCTACATTAAACGTCCTGGCCACCCCGTCAATGGTACACTTCAAAAAATCGGTGGCAGGGGTACCCGTAAATACCGTTATGGGAAAGGAACATCCGTTGTTGGGAAGGGTAAAATCAAACACGCCTTCGGTGACCGGTGTGCCGGAGCCCGTAAGTGTAACCGTTTGTGGGGTGGCTGTTGTAAAGTTACCCGAACCGGAAAATGTCATGCCATTTACCGCAGGAGTTGTAATCACCCAGGTGCCGGGGGTCGTTACATTAACATCAATTGTTATGGTATTGGAAGCAGTGAGCGCGGTGCCGGTCTGGTATGTCCCGGCCGGGGTTGCAGTGGTGCAGGCGCCCGGAGCGCCGGTAAAGGTAAAGGCAGCAGTACTGGTTCTGCCGCCATTAGTGATCACTACAGGGAAAACACAGCCGCCCGGGTCGGGAGTAAAAGAAAATGTGCCCGAAACCAGGGGTATCCCACTCCCTGCCAGAGATACCGTTTGGGGCCCCGTTACAGTAAATGATCCGGTGCCACTGAATGATATACCATTAATAGTTGCTGTAGTAATAGAATAACTCCCGATAGTAGTTACATCTATTTCGATGGTCACATTATTGGTAGCCCCTAGTGCAACACCGGCATCGTATGCACCCGTTACAACCGCATTGGTACAGGTTCCCGGGGAGCCCGTAAAACTAAATACCGCCGTGCCTGCCACAACATTCCCCTCAATACTGTATTCTTTTTCACAGGAATAAAAAAAGATCGACAATATAAACAGTAGTACCGGAGATTTTAATTTTAGGATCATAACACGGAATTTTAATAATTTAGAGAAATTTTATCTCTCCCTCAACAAAAATATTGATTCTCTTAATTTGCCGGGTTTAGAAATCAATTAATATCGCCAATATTATGACAAAATTTTTTTATGAAGAGACAAATAACTAATTGGTTCAGCCCTGCCTTGCAAAAAGAGATGCCGGTTGCGGTTTATGGGGATTATGGTTTTGCTCTCTTGCTTGTGCCTACTGCCGGGGCCGATTACCTGGAATATGAGCGTTTCCAGTTGATCGATCACGTCCGCCCCTATATAAACGGAGGGAAGATCAAAGTTTATTCTGTCAATAGTATCAATAAGGAAAGCTGGCTGAATAATGATATGTTAGGCGAACATAAGGCGATTCGCCATAACCAGTTTAATGAATACATTTTTAACGAAGTGATTCCATTCATAAAAACCAATACCTCCTGGGAAACACCCGTTATCATTGCCGGGGCATCCCTTGGCGCCTTACACAGCATGAATCTTTTCCTGAAACGGCCTGACCTTATAAATGGAGTAATTGCCATGAGCGGCGTCTATGACCTTACAGAATATACCAGGGGCTTTTTTGATGAGCAGGTATATTATAATTCCCCCATACATTATATGCCCAACCTTACTGATCATGGCATCCTGGAACAAATACGGAAGAGCAGGCATATACACATTCTGACAGGCTCCGGCGATTATGAAGACCCCGAGGCCGGTAAAGGGTTTGCCGGTGTGCTTTATAATAAAGGGATCAATTACGAACTGAGCGTATGGGGCAATGAATGGAAACACGACTGGCCCACCTGGCGGGCGATGCTGCCATTGTGGATCGATACCCGGTTTTAACTTCTTACTTGTTTGCAACCTGGGGAATCGGCCTTTGCCTGGTTTTTATTATAGCTATTCCTGTTTATTGGAATAGCTTTTCTTTTAGTTAAAAAAAACACCCGGTAAACGCTGTGGCAGCAGGTTACCTTTTTATATTAAAGACTTATTTTTACCAATGCAAAAAAAATTATTTCTTTTGGATGCCTTTGCGCTCGTTTTCAGGGCTTATTATGCTTTGATACGCAATCCGCGCATTACCAGTAAAGGTAGAAATACCAATGCTCAGTTTGGATTCACCAACACACTGGTTGACCTGATAAATAACCAGAAGCCCACGCACATGGCAGTTTGCTTTGATACATTTGCCCTTACCGAACGACATATTGACTTTGCTGATTATAAAGCCAACCGGCAGGAGACCCCGGAAGATATCTTATCAGCAATACCGGATATCAAGCGCATCATTGAGGCGCTGAATATCCCCGTGGTAGCGATCGACGGCTACGAGGCGGATGACGTGATAGGGGCATTGGCAAAACAGGCAGAGAAAGTAGGCTATGAAGTTTTTATGGTAACGCCAGACAAAGATTACGGCCAGCTTGTCTCCGATAATATTAAAATATATAAACCGCCCTACCAGGGCGGCACGATCGAGATAATGGGCCCACGGGAAGTCTGCTCCAAATGGGGTATTAAAGATGTAAGCCAGGTAATAGATATTTTGGGTTTGATGGGGGACGCTGTGGATAACATTCCAGGCATCAGGGGAATCGGTGAAAAGACGGCAGCCAAACTGCTGGAGGAATTCGGAACACTGGAAAATATCCTGGATAATGCAGATAAAATTAAAGGGTCCGTAGGTGAAAAAATAAGAGGAGGAAGGGAAATGGCAATCATGAGCAAGAAGCTCGCAACCATCATCACCGACGTTCCCACCGAGTTCCATGAAGAAAATTTCAGGATAAAGGAAATGAACCGGGAAGCGTTAAAGGAAGTGTTTATGGAACTCGAATTTAAAGCTTTAAGCAGAAGGGTATTGGGCGAAGAAGTACTATTGGAAGGTGAAGTTACCCGGGTACAAACGGAAATCATTATCCAGGTAGCGACCCAGAGTGGCCAGCTCGACCTGTTTGGGAGCACCGTTGAGCAACCCGGTATAAAAGAGGTAAAATATGAGGAGCCGGAAAGCAGCCGCGGCAATGACCTCATAGCAGACAAAAACATCAGTAACACGCCTCATAATTATTCACTGGTTACTTCGGAAGAAGGCATCCCGGAGTTAACTACAATGTTAGCGGGCCATGCTGAAATTTGCTTTGATACAGAAACTACCGGTATTGATGCTAATGATGCCGACCTGGTTGGGCTGAGCTTTTCCGTAATCCCCGGCGAAGGGTATTATGTTCCATGCCCGGGAGATAGGGAAGGATGTATTAATTTGTTGAATAAATTCCAGGGTTTATTTAGTGATGAATCCAAAACCTGGGTGGGTCAGAATATCAAGTACGACCTGCTGATGCTGAAATGGTATGGCTTTACTTTGAAGGGGAATATATTTGATACCATGATGGCGCACTATGTGCTGGAACCGGAGGGTAAAAGAAATATGGATGCCTTAAGTGCAAAATACCTGGGTTATATGCCCGTGTCCATTACGGAACTGATTGGGAAAAAAGGAAAGGGCCAGGGCAATATGCGGGATGTTGAACTCGAAAAAATAAAGGAGTATGCAGCGGAAGATGCAGACATAACATTGCAGTTAAAAAACGTTTTTCTGCCCCAATTAAAAATCAAATCCGTAGAAAAGGTTTTTTATGAGGTAGAGAATCCTTTAGTGAAAGTACTGGCCGATATGGAATTTGAAGGTATCCGGATCGACCAGGATTTTTTAAGCGAGTACAGCAAGCAACTGGAAACAGAAGTAAAAATCAGTGAGGAAAGCGTGTATGATCAGGCAGGCATGCGTTTTAACCTGGCAAGCCCCAAACAATTAGGCGAAGTATTATTTGAAAAATTAAAGCTGGATCCAAAGGCTAAGAAAACAAAGACGGGGCAATATGCAACGGGTGAAGACGTACTTTCAAAAATGGCGCATCAGAATAAAATTTGTGATGATATTCTGGCTTTCCGCGAGCTGACCAAGTTAAAGAATACTTATATCGATGCCCTGCCCCTGATGATCAATAAAAAAACCGGCAGGGTACATACCAGCTATGCCCAGGCGGTGGCGGTAACAGGAAGGCTCAGTAGTACCAATCCTAATTTACAGAATATTCCTGTACGGACAGAAAGGGGCCGGGAAATCAGGAAGGCGTTTATCCCGAGGGACGAAAACCATGTGTTGATCTCGGCAGATTATTCGCAGATTGAATTGAGGATCGTGGCAGCCATCAGCGGAGACGTTAATATGTGTGAGGCTTTTAAGACAGGCAAAGATATTCATACGGCTACAGCCGCAAAGGTTTTTAATGTGGCGGAAGCTGATGTAACAAAAGAAATGCGGTATAAGGCCAAGAGTGTAAATTTTGGCATCATCTACGGGCAGGGAGCCTTTGGCCTGGCGGAAAACCTGGGCATACCTAGAGGCGAGGCAAAGGAGATCATTGACAATTATAAAAGGCAGTTTCCCAATATCCAGCGCTACATGGATGATACCATTAACCTGGCAAAGGAAACGGGTTATGTTGAAACCTTGATGGGACGCAAGCGCTGGTTGCGGGACATCAATTCCGCCAATTTTACCGTAAGGGGCTACGCGGAGCGCAATGCGATCAACTCGCCCATACAGGGATCAGCTGCTGATATGATCAAACTTGCCATGATAAAGATCCACCGGGAATTTACCAGGCAAAATTTCAGGTCGAAAATGTTACTTCAGGTACATGATGAATTGGTGTTTGACGCGCATAAAGACGAAGTAGATATCATTAAACCCGTCATATTGAATTGTATGCAAACCGCCCTGGCATTGCCGAATGAAGTACCAACCGACGCAGAAATCGGTGCAGGGGTAAACTGGCTGGAGGCGCATTGATGGGGGTATTTCCTGTTGAGTTACCCTTTGTGCGAACCATTACTGCATTGGTATCATAAAATTGCCTGTCTGCTTACTCCGGCTGTTGCGTCTTTTGACCAACAGCCCAAGCTGACCATTCACACTTTTCTGAACTTACATAGTTGGAATAATATTTTGAGGATTAAACTGATATGAACAGCATTATAAATCACGCAAATCCTCGTTACTTCAATATAAATTAAAAACAGGTAATATGCCGATATTGGTTAAGGACTTATACATACTATTATGAGAACAATCAGAAGTTTAATTATACTATCAATTATTTTCTTTTCATGTAAAAAAAACGAAAATAAATCTACAAACAACGACACTGAAGATATAATTACCAGGCTTAAAGGGAAATGGCATCTGACCTCCGAGACAAGAAGTGGCAGTTACGACCATTCTACTTATGAAGGAATACCGTCAGATTACATTGAATTCATGGCAGATGGAAAAGTCAACAGTCGTATTCAAGGGCAATGGGGTTTAATATTCGATTATCAGCTAGATGCGCCAAATAAGACGATTTTATTTCAATACGTTACCACACATCCGATATTCTTGACTACTCAACCATGTAATAGTAACTTAGGATGCCTTAAAATTGCTCATGTCAAATTCATATCCGATAAGATTCTTGTATTGGGCAATACATTTAGCGATACCAAAAATGGCGTTTTAAATACTTTAACAATCACTGATAGCTTATCAAAGTAAAAAAATCGTTTGCCGGAAAAGAGTTCAATTACAAAAGTCATCAGCAATTTTAAATACTAACCTTATCATGTTTTGTTGATTGATCACGGGCGAAGGCAACGCACAATAATGCATTGCCAAAAGTCAAAGCGGACATTGGAACATCGGCTTACAATTCAGTATCAGCTTCAGTTCCGCAGAGATTTTTCACTTAGCTTTTTACCTATTTTGCACTTTATATTTTCAATTTGGCTTTGATCGGGGCTGGGACCAGCTTTGAATTCCTACCCTACGCAATGCAAAACGGACCCCGGCAATATCATTTTGTGCATCTTTGGCCATTGGTGAAAACACCAGCGAAGGCGTACGAAATTGCAATCATTGTAAAAATGCCGGGGCAACCGCTTACAGTTATTAAGATATTTTATTTTTTCGCTATTAAATATTTCCCCAAACAGATGAAATTCATTGTATCAATCATTACCGTAAGCTTTATTTATGCTTCCCTTTATTCCCAGGAAGGTACATACCAAAAACTTGATTTTGAAAAATATGACCCGGTCTCCACTCTTGTTGTTCCCGGGCAGGTTGTTACACACTCCAGGTTCCCCTTTGTCGATGTGCACAATCACCAGTGGAACCTGTCGTCAGGCCAAGACCTATCCTTTCTCGTAAAGGATATGGATGCTTTAAACATGAAAGTAATGGTAAACCTGAGTGGCGGGAGCGGAGATAATATTGTAAGAGGTATCAGGAATGTAAAGGCCGCTTTCCCCAACCGGTTTATCATTTTCGCTAATATAGAATTTAAAGGCATCGGGGAAAAAGGATGGACCGAAAAGGCCGTTAAACAATTGGAAACCGATGTAAAAAACGGGGCCAACGGTCTGAAAATTTTCAAGACTCTCGGTTTTTCCGTAAAGGATAGTGAAGGCAGGCGGGTCGCAGTAGACGATGCAAGGTTAGACCCTATCTGGCAAAAATGCGGCGAATTAAAAATTCCTGTACTCATTCACACAGCAGATCCTAAACCGTTTTGGGATGCAACGGACGAACACAATGAAAGATGGCTGGAAATTGTTACTCACCCGGGACGAAAGCGCGGGGCCGATAATCCTGTACCCTGGGAAAAACTAATGGAAGAACAGCATAGCATTTTCAGGAAGCATCCCAACACAACATTTATAGCAGCCCATTTTGGATGGTATGCGAATGACCTGGCTAAATTAGGAAGTTTAATGGATGAACTACCCAACGTTGTGGTAGAATTTGGCGCGGTGATCGCCGAACTCGGCAGGCAACCCAATATGGCCAGGCAATTCTTTACGAAATACCAGGACAAGATTCTTTTTGGTAAAGACAGTTGGGTACCGGACGAATACAAAACTTATTTCCGGGTACTTGAAAGCACAGATGAATACTTTCCTTACCACAAAAAATATCATGCATTCTGGAAAATGTACGGGCTCGGCCTGGCAGATGATATTTTAAAAAAAGTTTATTATAAAAATGCACTGCGTATCATACCCAATATCGACAAATCCCTGTTCCCGCAATAAATGTATTGGAACAAAATATCTTCACAAATATTAAATAGTATGAGCAGGTCGGCTATTCTTCTGGTGTAAAACTTATATGCCTGACTGAGTCAAAATGCCTTAACATTTTTAAACACAATTATCATGGCAATCTGGTGCTTTTTTGTCGTTTTATCAGAAGGGCCGGGCATAAAAAAAGGACCAAGATAGAAATCTAGTCCCGTTTTAAAATCCAATATCCTATGAAAAACCGAAACGAAGGTATATGATGGTTTTTACTTTAACAACTGCCTTTAATTATTATTTCGTGAACGGTCAGTTTTGTTGAGTATACGGTAAATTGAACTGGATTTATAAGATGTGTGGAAACATTATGCCGTCACACGAGCGATAATATTGTACCGGCCTGTTAGGTCGTTCGTATCCATTTCCGGGTTGGCTTATTTGCCAGGCGCGCTTTTACCAGCAATAATAAGCGCTGAGAATCATTAGAAATATAACAACTTTGCAGTATGGATAAACCAATACTAATATATTGTTACGATGCTTACTGCGGCTGGTGTTATGCCTTCAGCCCCGTCATAAAAAAAATCTCCGAAGATTTTAAGGGCCATTTTGAATGTGAAGTATTGAGTGGCGGAATGATCATTTCCGAAAAGGCGAAACATATTGGAGTTACCGCCCCTTATATACAACAGGCCTATAAAGTGGTGGAAGAATATACGGGTATAAAATTCGGGGCCGATTATTTATGGCATATCAATAACCCCGACATGAGCGACTGGCACCCTTCTTCCGAAAAACCCGCAATTGCATTGTGCATCTTTAAAGAGTTCTATCCCGAAAGACAAGTCGAATTCGCAGCCGACCTCCAGTATGCCTTGCACTTCGAGGGGCGCGACCTCTGTGATGATGAAGCATATACCCATTTACTGGAAAAATATTCCATTCAACCCGAAACATTTTACTCCAAGTTGAAAAGCGACGAATACATTGAAATGGCTCACTACGAATTTGCACTGTGCAAGCAATTGAAGGTTACAGGCTACCCGGCAGTATTGATGCAGTTAAGTGAAACTAAATTTCATTTATTGGCCCGGGGCTATACGGGATATGAAGAGTTGAAGGAAAGGATAGAATCCGTGATGAGTGAAACGGCAAAATAAATAAACCGTCAACGCACAATTTATTACCTGTTACCACCGCTTGTAATCCGGATAAATAAACTCACAAGCTTTTACAGGAAGCTGTAGCATCGTTAACTGAGAAAGGGTAAATCCCGCTTCAATCAGCACTGGTATTTTGAATGAGCAATTGGTGAGCCTAACCTGCCTGCTCATAGGCTACTTTGATCCAGCTAACGAGTTCCTCGTTGATTTGGTTTTCATCTTCGATTTTTACCCTGTGCGAACACATGCTGTTCCAACTTCCCGCAGCTTCAATAGTGCCGGCAGGAACGATCCCTTTAATATTCAACCCCACATCCAACCTCGTTTTTACAGACGGCTGGATGATCGCAAATTGTTTTTTTCTTCTTAGGCTTACATAGCTTTTTTTAGGAGAAACCTTTACATCCTTTCCGAATGTATAGATCGCTTTTATTAGCTTATCGTACCAGGGTTTCAGGTTTTCTTTTCCCTTGTATTGTTCAGTAATTAAATCTTCCGGGTTTTCTGTTGCACCGGTATGACTTTGTTTGGCATGATGCACTATTAAATTCGCATACCCGTGACCGATACCATAGGTTATCTTTAGATAATTCAGTATTTCCCCATGCTTTTCAAAGCCGCTTTTATTTGCCATGCCAATCCATTCCTCTATTTTTTTCCCGGTTTTCTCCTCAAGATTTTTTACGGCCTTCGGTTCAGCTTGTTTTACAGTACCGGTAGACATAAAAAAATAATTATAGTGAACGCTGATAGCGCTTAAGATTTAAACTTGGTTTCATATAAAGTGATCCAGTCCGTTACCGTCATCTTACCGGCCAGCTGGCCTATTAATTTATTTGGTATCAATTCGATTTTTTTAAAACGGATACAACTTTTCCCCATATCAAGTTTAACAGAAGCCTGTCTGTCAAATTCTTTCACAAACCAATCCAGGAGATTTTTATCCGCGTACATGCCCATATGGTAGACTGAAATAAAGTTCTTCTGGGATGCGATGTTCATAAAACTTAGCGGGAGCTTTGGGTCGCAATGATATCCTGGAGGATACAAGGAATGTGGCACCACGTACCCAATCATCCCATAACTTATTTCTTCCTTAAAACCCTTTGGTATATTCTTCAGAATTTCTTTCCTGAGCTTATTGATAGCTTCCTGGTGCTCCGGTGGTAATTCATTTATATATTTTTCAACCGATGTTGATGAGGGCATAAGATTATTTTTTAGGCAGCAAAATGAATTGTCAAACGTTATGCGTTGTTAGCTTTAGTTATAGATGTAAAAACACAAATATCTAATACCTTTTTTAATCAATTGGAATGCCTGGTTAAAAATTTGCTTCAGTTATTTAATGCTGAATGGTGGTAATTTTATTGTGCCAATCAACCGCAGCTTGCAATATTTCAAGGCAAGGGGTGCTGAACTTTCCTGGCTTATTATTGCATAGAATGCACTCCAACACGGTTACCCTCGGTATCAAGGACAACACCCATAAATCCATATTCAGGAGATATTTCTGTTTTAGGCATCACCACCGATCCGCCTGCAGCTTTTACTTTATCCAATACCTGTTGAAGATCTGGATTGCCATTTAAATATATAAGTGTGCCCTCAGCTGACGGTTTTTGAAAATCGCTGCTCTCCACGATGGCGCCACCCACCCCATTCATAGGATCGTCTATAGGGAACATTCGCATTTTAATACCTGGCATATCCATCGGAACCAGGCTGATACCAAATATGGCCTCATAAAAATCTTGTGCGCGTTGGAGGTTAGTTGCCGGAATCTCAAACCAGTTAATTGCATTGTTCATAATTTGTATTTATAGATTACATGCTCAATAAAAGGCATATAAATTTAAGTAAATAATGAATAAGTTCAGCTCCCGTTTTAAAAAGTTAAGGCAGTAATGCATTTTAATTATTTCTTCCCGAAGTGACCTAAGGGGTTTAAAAGTTATATCCACTCATTTCTTAGTTTTTATTTCACAAAATAGTTTATGCTTTTGCAGGAATACCGCGGAGATTCGAGATTTTGGGGCATTAGACAAAAAAAGTGTAATTGACACTTACGCCTGCATTACTGTACCAGGATACGTGATACTTGTCCCGCATGGTCTGGGAAATGCGTTCACTCAAAATGATTTTTTTATGAAGCCTTTTTCAAGTGGTATCGATACGCAGAAAGAATACTGTCTGTTCCAATATTGCCAGGAAAAAGTAACCGGGGTGGCCATCTTCCAAATCATGATGGCGTAAATTAAGTGCCGTTAAACATTTCTGACGGATCCTCACGGGCAGTAAGGATTCGAATATTTCTACAGTTGCTCACCTCCTGGTTTTTCATTCATCCTTTCTAAAAAAATTATTTTATGTAATCCCCGCGGCAATTGCATCCAAATGAAAAGCCGCCTTTATGCTCCCAAATTTTTTTAAGGACGCCCGGTATTTTCAAATACTTTTTCAATCTGTTTTTCTTTGTTACGGCATTTGCTGTCTTCACTGGCATACAGAAGCCTGGTTGTTTTTAACTTATTTTGGTATTAGCCTTCTCACCCAACTTATAAGTGAAATAACGTTGGTAAAAAACGGCCCGGGTATTTTTTCACCTGGATGGTGGTCTGGATATAAACGGGGGATCCCTTCGGTATTGATCAGTGCGTTTGGTTTGTCACTATTGTTAAAAACAAACCATTTTGAAACCGGCGCGTGTGCTGCATTTATTTCAATCATTTCAAAATATTTGCTACGGATAAATGGAAAACATATTTTCAATCCTTCTGCACTGGGCATTGTACTGACTATTTTCTTTACAAACAATGCATGGATAAATACCGGCCAATGGGGGAGTAATGCCCTCTTGTTTTTTGGCATTGCCTGCCTCGGTTTTATCGTGGTAACACGTGTACAAAAGCTCGGACTGAGTATCGCTTTCCTGGGAACGTTCGCGCTGCTTTTATTTCTTCGCCAGGTTCTTTTCCTTGGGTGGCCGCTGGATTATTTTGTACAATCCATCAGCACGGGGAGTTTGTTATTGTTTTCTTTTTTTATGATCACAGATCCTAAAACAACGCCCAATCACCCTTTCGCGAGAATTATCTGGGCAGTTTGCATTGCCATCGCGGCTTTCTATTTAACTCAATTTCAATTTATGAACGGAGCGCTCGTTTGGGTGCTGGTATTTGCGCAGCCCTTTGTTCCGGTGCTGGATAAATATTTTAATGGAAAAGTGTTTGAATGGAAGGACCCGGTGCTGGCCAAAATCCTGTTGAATGATGGCAAGTATTATTAACAGTAACAAAATGAACACCTATGCCGGATTGAACAGCCTTCTGCCCTCCTGATATGCGGGTTCCGCAGCCACTTAAAAAGTAATCGACTTTTTTCACATTTTAAAATTAATATATGAAACGCAGGTTAATCCTTATTGCTGTTATCATTGCACTGTCGCCGCTCCTATTTTCCTTTTGCGGTTTTTATGTAAGCAAGGCAGACGGTACAATAAAAAATAAGACAAGCCAGGTGATTCTTGTAAGGGACGGCAATAGGAACGTGGTGACGATGTACAATGACTTTAAGGGTGAGACAAAAGACTTCGCGATGGTGGTGCCTGTGCCCACGGTATTAAAAAAGGCAGACATCCGAGTTGTTGACCAGTCGATTTTTCAACGATTGAATGATTATAGTTCGCCGCGGCTGGTAGAATACTATGACCAAAATCCGTGTAATAAATATGATTCGGAAGATGTTACCTCACTGATGACTGTTAAGTCATTTGAGAGGGCAGCAGCTCCGGGTGTTAGTATTAAAAGGAAAGGCAATGGTGTAAAAGTAGAAGCCAAATACCTGGTTGGGGAATACGATATCCTGATACTCAGTGCTAAAAAAAGCGGGGGATTAAAGGAATGGCTGACAGGTAATGGTTATAAAATACCTGGCAACGCGCAGGAGGTGCTGGATCCCTACATAAAAAGCAATCTAAAATTTTTTGTGGTGAAGGTAAATGAGCAGGAAAAAAAGAAGCTTGCGGGTAATTTTCTGCGCCCGTTGCAGATTAGTTTTAATTCCCCCAAATTTATGTTGCCGATACGGCTTGGCATGGCGAATGCAGACGGAGACCAGGATCTTGTAGTGTATGCTTTCACCCGTACGGGTAGGATCGAATGTACGAATTACCGCAATGTGGATATTGCCACGGGAGAAAAAGTTCCATTGTTCATCAAGCAAAATTTCGGCTCATTTTATGGCAGCCTGTTTACCCACCAGTGGGAAAAAGAGCGCAGGAATATTGCTTTCCTCGAATATGCCTGGGATGTAAGCCCCGCCAATTATGTAAAGTGTGATCCCTGTGTTGGCAACCCGCCTACTCAACAGGACATTGTTCAATCAGGTGTTTGGTGGTTGCAAAAAAACTGGGAAGATTATACGGATGTAAATGAAGATGATGTGAATTATAATAACAACAAAGTTTATTTTACGAGGCTTCATTTCAGGTATAACCGCCGCAGTTTTCCACAGGACCTTTCATTCCAGGTTACGCCGAACACCAGCAATTTCCAGGCAAGGTATATCATCACGCATCCGGCTACGGGCGACCTGAATTGTGATGCGGGAAAAATTTACCTGCGCGGGTTGAAAAAAAGAAGGAAGGATGAACTGAAAGCGCTAAACAGTCTTACTGGCAGGAATATTAACAACTGGCAGGATGACATCGCGAATCACCATGACCCGGAAGATATTACAGCCGTTCCGTATGCCCGTTTGCTACCGGAGTACAAACATCAGATGGAAAAAGAAAATCGTTCACCCGGCGGCCTTATTTTATTTGGCGCCGTAGTACTGGGAAGTGCCGGGTTCTTAAGGTGGAAAGGGTTTGTTTAAAAGCGTTTTCAATAACAAAGGAACATGGTTAGCTGAAGTTTTTGGACGGGATTTTATTCAATAAGGTAGTGAGGAATGCATTTGAAAGAAAGTTAAACACTGCAGGGGGGCATTATATTAGTCTTTATATGAGTGACTACAATAGTACAAGTTGTTCATCTTCGGTGGCAATACTATTGAACGAAAGCGTCATATCCAGGAGGCCTGGAAAAAAGAAGCCCCGCCAAAAAAAGCAGGGGCTAATTTTACCAAAACCTAACATCTTATCTATTTCGAACCCGGTTGATTTCTTCCTCTTTGCGATCTTAAGGAAGGTTCGATCTCATCGGTCCATTTTTTCATTTGCTCTGGTGTTAAAATCGTCTTTAGTTTAGCATCCCTGGCTTCAGAAAAGAACTTCCGTTTTGCCATCGCTGAATCCCTGTTCATGGAACCAGCCGCACGCAATTCCTCTATTGCATTCTGAATAGAAGTATTATAGTCCACGATCGCTGCTTCAGCTTTGGTTTTAGTATCAGCATCCAGGTTAAACACCGCAAGTTTTTCCATGGTCGCCTTTGTTCTTTCTTCTATTGTCTGTCGCTGGCTGCCTTGAGCTTTTACAGCAGTGACACCAAACAGCGCAGTTAAAACCATTAAAACAAATTGTTTTTTCATATCAAATTATTATGGTTTACAAATGTTTTCTATTAGACGACCCATATTGAATAAACCGTCGGAAATTTTTTTACTTACCTGATTTTTTCCTGGCTTCCTCTTTCCAGTTAAAAATTTTGAAAAATACAGCATCGAACCTGGATAGTTGTTCCGGTGTGCACAGCATCCGGATGTTCTTTATATGATTAAACATATTGGTTTCTATTACACGCTGCGAGGCCGTGGATTGTTCTGCCAGCTCACTTATGGCCGAATCGTTAAAATTTACCGCTGCCAATTTTTTAAATTGCACCGTCTTGTTATTCCGTATATTATCATATAGCCTGCCAATTTTCTCGCGATGACGATTGCTTAATGTATCATATTTTACCAGTTGATCCTTGCTAAACCCTACTTCTTCCTTTAATAACGCGACAATAAACGCCTTTTTATCCTGGGGAGCAGCTTGGTTACCAAGTGTTTTTTTTTGTAAAAAAAAGGCAAGCATTGCAATATTTGCAATCAGTAATATTGCAATGATCACCGAATCTTGTTCCTGTTTTGGTGTTTATCATTATGGTTGTATTTTTATCATAAATAGCGACGGCATTGTAAAAAATCATCTGCCTGGTTAGTTTGATCGATACAGAAAAGGGATCCGTCCTGCAAACATTACCATTGATGGGAGGATCATCAGTAACCCGGAGATCGCTATGGCTGGCCTGCCAATAAATCCCACTGCTTTTTCCCATACATTGTCTTTTGCCCTAGTAAGCTTTGCATTTACACGTGTAAGCAGAAAAGGTAAGGGTGCAGCACGCCGGGCATTATCAGCGCTATCTATTATTTCCTCTATAAATTTGTTGATGTCTGGCTTACTCATACAATAAATTTTTATTAGTCCAAAAATTTTTCCTGTAAATGATTGTGCAATATTTTTCTTAAATTAATTTTTGCTCTTCCCATTAATGATTCAACTGCAAAAAGGCTGGTGTTCAATATTTCCGCTATTTCCTGGTAACTCTGTCCCTCTATTTTATGAAGGGTAAAGGCCACCCTTTGTTTGTCTGGCAACTTTTTTAACGCTTTAAATAATTGAGCCGCCTTTTCCTTCTTTTCTAGTTGCACTCCCGGGTGATCAAATTCCACCGGGTGAAGTTGTTCATTATCCTGGCTGGCGAATAAACTTTGAACAAAACCAAATCGTTTTTTCCTTTTCTTTTTCTTTTCATGATCCAGTGCTTTTGTGATAGTAATGCGGTAAAGCCAGGTGGATAGCTTCGCTTCGCCCTTGAAAGAATTGATAGAAAGGTAAACCTGTACAAAAACTTCCTGGGATATATCATCCGCATCATCCGCATTTTGTACAATACCTAAGGCCGTATTATAGACCATATCCTGGAATTGGTTCATTATTTTTATAAAACCGGATTGATCCCCCCGCTTTAGTTCAGTTATTAACGCTTCTTCAGATTGGTTCACCTCATGCTGTTTATTATATCCAATCCTAAAAATAGTTAAAAGGATGGATTCGCAGCACCCGGGCCCCTGCCTGCCGGGCCTTGCCTCATCTTTCCATCCCTGTTCTGATCATCCTTGTCATTTGACGAACGTGCAGCCGCGCCAAAATTTTTAAGGTTATAACTAAAAGTAAGCATAAAATACTGTTGCAGTACCTGGCTTTGAGAATCCTCGATATACGCTCCTGTCACCGTTCTTACAATACTTTGATTTTGTTTCAATAGATCAAATACAGACAATTTCAGTTCCCCCGCCTGTCGTTTCAGGAACTTTTTTCCAAAGGCTGCATTCCATAACCAGAAACTTTGATTAAAACCACCCGTCAATCCACTATAGGATTGATTGGTAATATCATTCTGGATGAACCATCCATTTTTACTTAACAAATTGAGTTGTAAACCGGCAACCTGGTTAACATAATTACTATTTGAAATAAAGGTAGAAATTGTTATTGCATTATTAAAATTAACCGCATACGACAAGTTAAAGTCAACATACTCACTGATATTGCTGGCTAAAACGACTCCTGTATTATATATATAATTATCAGTACTTGTGAGCCTGTTATTCAAAAGGCCTGGAAGTTTTGCATAATTAAAACCGGCATTTAAATTAACCGTAGTTTTTATTGCTTTTACAGGAAGGCTATATGTAAAGAAAGTGCGCAGGCTTTTATACCCGTCAAGGTTCACGGGCTTGGATAATTGGGACCCGCTTTTCAGTACCAGGTTTATTTGTATGACCGAATCGCTGGTTGCAATGTAAGTGGCATTGGAAATGTAATCGCTTGCCGTCTGTAAAAATATATTCGCGAAAAAACTCCTGCTTGTTTTCGAATTGGTAAAAGTGTACCTGCCGGAAAGCAAATGTGTGTACGATTGCCTCAGGTCCGGGTTACCGCTGCTAACCCTCAAAGGATTATTAAGGTTTACTACATCCTGCAATTGATTAACTGAGGGAAAGTTAGTGGAAGCCCTGTAATATACACGTACACTACTGGAAGGCGACAGTTTTGTCCGCCACATTGCATTAGGTAATATATTCGAAAAGGCCTGGTTTACCGAGGATGCAGTGGGAAAGATCCGCTGGCTTTCTAACCGGGAATGTTGAAAATTTACACCAAAAGAAAGTTGCTGATCACGGCTTTGTCCCAACCTGTAGCTGATGCCGGCATTATTGGTGGTAATGGTATTGTCGAACCTGTTGGATAAAACCGAATCGAACCGGGTGTATTTTGCACCATCAAATGCAAATGTTTGCTGATCTGCCTTGTTCTTTTGAATAGAAGGTGTATAATTAAACTGCAATTGCCCTTTTTTGCCGACTGGCTCTGTGTAAGCAATATTGGCGCCGATCGTATACCCGTTGGTAGCGTTATCCGAAAACTGGTTTTGTATAGAATCAAAGGCAAATACTCCCAGGCTATCATAAAAATTATAATTTGCATCGATGATGGTATTGCCATCATTTTTTGTAAAAGCGGTATTAAATCCCAAAGACAGTGTACGGCCTTTTTTAGCAAAGGAATGCCGGTACATAATATTGTTCCTGATATTAAAACCATTCCTGTCGGAGATTGCATTTGCCAGCGAATTATTAACAGAGTCCCTGAATCCATCAAGGGTCAGTAAAGAAGAAACAGAAGACGACCTGTTATTTTGAATGTTGATACTTGGAATAATAAAAATAGAATTGTTAGAGTCAATTTTATATTCCAGCCTCATATTGATACGGTGGTTATTGTTTACTGTATTGCTATTAGAACGCTGGAAAGAAAACTGTTTAAGGTCACCAAGGGTTTCTGTACTTACCATCGACCTGTTATTATTGGTACTGTTATTAAAGAAATAACTTCCGGTGATAGTAAGCTTTTTGCCCCACTGATCGCTGTAGTTTACGCCAAAGGCATTTGTTCTGCTGATACCGCTTGATTGGCCCACTGTAAAATTATCCATACCGCCGCCCCAGCCTCCGCCGCCTCTTCCACCGCCGCCACCACGCCCGCCACCGCCGCTGGTGAGGCCAAGGAGATCCTGCGAACCAAAATTTTGCTGATTAACATTATTAAAATTTCCAACGAAGGAAAGACGCCGGTTACCCTTAAAAAAACTAATGTTTCCACCGGCTGCATAACGATCATCCGTACCGTAATCAGCATATACGCGGCCAAACTGCCCATTCTTGATCCCTGATTTAGTAACTACATTGATCGATTTTACGGAGTTACCGTCATCAAAGCCCGTAAGCTGCGCCTGGTCGCTCAGTTTGTCAAATACCTGTATTTTATCAACTACTTCCGAAGGAAGATTTTTTAGTGCAGCGGATGCATCATCGCCAAAAAAATCCTTCCCGTCGATCGTTACTTTCCTAACCTGCTCGCCCTGTGCGGTTACCGTGCCATCCCTCGCAACGGTAATACCAGGCATTTTTTTTATGAGGTCCTCAGTGCTTGCATCGGGGTTCACTTTAAACTGGTTTGCGCTGAATTGTGCCGTGTCGCCCTTTTGAATAACAGGAGGCGCTTGGGAGATAACCGTAACGTCCTGCAGTTCTTTTCCTTTCTTCAAAAAACTGATCGTACCCAGATCGAGGACATTACCATCCGTTACAATTGCTCTTTTAACTGTTTCATAGCCAATAGAACTAATCTCAATAAAAAGACTATCAGTTCCGGTATTAACGAGTTCAAAAACGCCATTAGCATTTGTTGTAGCACTACCCCGTTCCGTTTGCGAGGAATCTCTTTGTAAATATATAACCACCGTTGCCCCCTGGACAGGTGTTTTATCAATATCGTCTTTTACACTCCCTTTAACGCCGGAATTTTGTGCTTTTACTGAGATGGTAAAAAGGTTCAAAGAAAGTAGTAACGCTAAAAATTTTATCATGCAATATATTTTACTACCTGATGAGACGCCAAAAGGCATTAAAACTGGCGCATTATTATTTCTTTCTTATCCCTCCTTCAAAAAACGGTTCGCATTTTGGCTTCTGTCATAATTGCATTGCATCCCGTCCTGCCGAAGCCGGATTTGGAAATACAATACCTGCTGCACCTGTTCGAAAGGCATTCTTTAAATTTTAAACCATATAATGAAAGGAAGTTGGCAACTTTGCAATGGGACGTCGGTGGCAATAACATTTCCCTTTTTAACCCATAATTTATCTTAATGAATAATAATAGTATCCTTACTGTCACATTAAATCCTGCTATTGATAAAAGTACGACCACGGGTTTAATACAACCGGAAGCAAAGCAGCGGTGTACGGATGTGTTAAATGAACCCGGGGGAGGGGGAATCAATGTGAGTAAGGCTTTGAAAAAACTTAAAGCTTCCTCCCTGGCTCTTTTTCCTGCTGGCGGTTATAATGGCGAAATGCTCAAAAGCCTGTTAAAAAGCGAAGACATCCCTTTTAACTCGATCGATTCTTCAGTGGAGACAAGGGAAAACTGGGTGGTGCTGGAAACGGACACCAATAACCAGTTCAGGTTTACTTTCCCCGGACGCCCGGTGGAGGAACAGGTAATAAAAGACCTGATCGAGGATATCCTGTCTTTCAGTCCCGAGTATGTTGTTTCAAGCGGCAGCTTACCCCAGGGCCTGCCTGACTACTTCTATGGGCTGATTGTGAAAACGGCCAATTCCGTGGGGGCAAAATGTATTGTTGATACCTCCGGTCCGGCATTACAGGCTTTAAAAGGCAAAAAAGCTTTTTAATTAAACCCAATATCACAGAGTTAAGTAAAATGCTGGGCATAACCGGCCTGGCCATAAACGAAGTGCCGGATGCAGCTCAACAGGCAGTAAGAGATGGCTTTGCAGAGCTCATTGCCGTATCGATGGGGCCCGATGGCGCCTGGCTGGTAAGTGGTGAGAAAAGTATTTTGCTGCTGCGCCGACGGTGCAAAAGAAAAGTACCGTAGGTGCAGGCGATAGTATGGTTGCAGGTATCACTTATATGTTGCAACAAAAACAACCCTTGCAGCAGGTGATTAACTTCGGGGTGGCCTGTGGTTCCGCAGCAACCATGAACGACGGCACACAATTGTTTAACCTCGAAGATGTGCATACTTTATATGAGGAGATCAACAGTAAGCCATGATCGGGCCGTTACCTTGAGTTTAAACCTGTATCACTATTTGTAACCAATTTTGCATTTTTACAACTAACTTGCAACCCTAAAAAAATATTGACTGTATGGAGTACAACAGACTAGTTTCCGTGACCGGCTTAGGCGGCTTATACGAATTAATGTCATCAAAAGCAGATGGAGGCATTGTGAAATCATTGGAAGATAAAACCACCAAATTTGTAAGTACCCGCCTGCATAGTTTTTCTCATTTGGAAAGCATTGAAGTTTTTACAACAAAAGATAATGTAAACCTGGTAGAAGTTTTTGCCGCTATGAAAAACAATGCCGAACCCTTACCCGATGGGAAGGCAGATGCAAATGCTATAAAAGCCTATTTTGAAAAAGTATACCCTGAAATGGACTTTGAAAGGGTTTATAGCAGCGATATGAAAAAAATGGTGAAATGGCTTTCGCTTCTCACAGCGAATGACGTAGAACTCAAATTATCTGAAAATCCTGACCAGGATGGAGCCCACGACCCGATCACACCAAAGGCAAAAACAGCCGACGTAAAACAGTCGAGTTTAAAAGCTGCCCCGCCTAAAAAGATCAATTCACCCCGGAAGATGGCCTAAATTACCAGGAGCTGGGGGCGCCAAGCAATAAGGGGTTCCCTGCGGATAGGCACAATTTTACACTTATGCGAGATCCCGTTTGGGATTAAGTTAAATATATTTCTATGTACACTGCCGAAATTCAAAGCTCTCCCGCCATTTTGTTCCAGCCGATTTTGTGGTAACAGACTGGCCAGGCCTTGAACCTTTTTTTAAAGACCTGCTCGACAGGAATATCGATACTAACGAGAAACTGGAACAATGGTTGCTCGACCAGAGTGAGCTGGAAGCGGTGGTAAGTGAAGATGCGTGCTGGCGCCAGATAAAAATGACCTGTGATACGGAAAACAAGGCTTTGGAAGAATCCTTTAATTATTATTGTATGGAACTGCAGCCCAGGATACAGCCTTATGCAGATGCATTAAATAAAAAATTGATCAACCACCCTTTGTCCAAAGAACTCGATACCGCTAAATATTTTACCTACCTGCGCTCCCTTCGTAAAAGCATTGAATTGTTCCGGGAAGAGAACATTCCCATACAGGCGGAACTAGCGGTACTGCAACAGCAATTTGGCGTAATTTCCGGGAAGATGACAGTGATCATCAACGGCCAGGAATATACCCTCCAACAGGCAGCAAAGTTTTTAGAAAGCCATGACTGGAATTTAATGAAGAAGCTTACAGGAAGATACAGGAAAGAAGGCTACATGATAAAGATAACCTGAATAATTTATACAATAGCTTGCTGGAAAAACGCACCGCGGAAGCGATAAATGCAGGCTTTGCCAACTACCGGGATTACCGTTTTAAAGAATTAGGAAGGTTTGATTATACAAAAGACGACTGCTATGCTTTTCATGATTCGGTGAAGCAACATATATTACCATTGGTAAATATAATTTATCAAAAGAAAAAGGAAAAACTCGGCTTGCAAACATTGAGGCCATGGGATGTAGAAGCAGAGCCGGAAGGTACTTCTTCACTCCAGCCTTTTAAAACAAGTGAAGAACTTATCAATAAATCGATTGAATGTTTTTCAAAGCTCCGCCCTTTCTTTGGCCAATGCCTTGTAAAGATGAACGCTTTAAAGCACCTCGACCTGGAAAGCAGGATGGGTAAGGCTCCCGGAGGCTATAATTGTCCTTTGGCAGAAAGCGGAGCGCCGTTTATTTTTATGAATGCAGCGGGGCAGATGCAGGACCTGATAACAATGGTTCATGAAGGTGGGCATGCCGTTCATTCCTTTTTGGCACATCCTTTACCGCTTACAGGTTTTAAAGAATACCCGATGGAGATTGCAGAAGTGGCAAGTATGGCAATGGAGCTTTTCAGCATGGAACACTGGGATGTATTTTTTAGCGATCCAGCCCAATTAAAAAAGGCGAAAGTATATGAACTGGAAAGAGTAATAACCATCTTCCCATGGATCGCCACGATCGATAAATTTCAGCATTGGATTTATGAAAACCCCGTTCAATCTATTGAAGAAAGAACCGCCAAATGGAATGAGGTACTAAGTGAGTTTAGTGATAATGTAATTGATTACAGCGGGCTGGAAATGTACCGCAGTAATCTCTGGCAGCGACAGTTGCATTTGTTTGAAGTGCCCTTCTATTATATCGAATACGGTATCGCACAGTTGGGCGCGATCGGGATGTGGAAACAATTCAAGGCAAACAGGGAACTGGCAATGGATAATTATTGCAACGCCCTCAGGATGGGTGCAACCAAAACGTTACCACATCTTTTTGAAACCGCCGGGTTAAAATTTGATTTCTCGTCACAGGAAATAAAAACATTAATGGATTTTGTCAAAGAGGAAATGTGAATCCGGCCGTCCTCTTAAAGTTTTGCAATGGGCGGTAGGTTTTATTTACAATCGTCACAAATGCCGCTCACGACCATTTCAGAATGCTTGGGAGTAAATCCTTTTGGCAACTTTACCTGCGGAATGATCACATCCTCAAGGCAAATAGTTTTATTACATACATCACATATGAAATGAACATGGTTGTCATGGTGATGACCTGCTTCGCAATTATCTTTACATAAAGCATATAAAATTGAATTGTCCGTAGTTGGTATGTGGTGGATGATTCCCTTATCAACGAAAGTCTGCAAAGTGCGGTAAACGGTGACCCTGTCAAAGATGTCGCCCGTATATTTTTCAATATCCGCATGGGCAAGCGCCCCTTCGCTGTTTAGGAATAGTCCCAATATCTTCCTGCGCCCATCAGTAACGCTAAGCTTATTTTTTTTTAAAATATCCAAAATCATATTTCACTTATTTTGTTGTGATCTAATTAAGGCTCCTGTACTGGTATTTCTCTTTCAGCAGTTCATCAATGTTTTTAATAAGCTTTTGTATTTCATCTTCTTTCAACCCGTCGTAAATGTCGCGTACCCTGCCCCGCTTATCCACCAGTGCAAAGAATTGGGTATGTATAAACTGGTCCGCAATATTAGTTCCGGTATCCGGTTTGTTATTATCGATAAGGTAACTTTGCCTTGCCATTGTGTATAAATCCTTTTTGTCGCCCGTCACAAAATTCCAGCTGCTGCCAGCAGAAAGATTATTACCCGGCGATGCAGAATCAAATTTAATTTTATAGGTACCGTCCTCGCTTTTATCCAGCTTGCCCCCGAGCATTTTTTGTTCATATTTTTTAAGCACCGGCACAGAATCCGTTTCGGGCATACAAGTATGCGAAATAATCATGAAACTGCTGTCATTTTTATAAGCATCATAGATCCGGCGCATATTAGCATTCATCCTCGGGCAAATGCCTTTGCAGGTCGTAAAAAAATATTCTGTTACATACACTTTTCCCGCCGCATCCCTGTCAGTAACCGGGCGGCCGTTTTGATTGGTAAATGAGAAGGGCTGCACATCGCTAAGCACGGGCAGGCCGGATTGGTTAAAATCTTCCTGGCTGAAAAAATACAAGAAATACCCGCCAAACAACAGGGTAAAGAAACCTACATACCAATGCCATTTTTTGATCATTTTATATTTTTTGCAAAGTTACACTCAAACCGTTTGTTAATTAAACCTTGTTTTATAAACTTACCTTAATTTAATACTTGCAACGTTATTGCAAATATATTATCTTTGCATTCATTACAATGGATACAAAGATCAATTGGGATTTAATGGGGATTGTTACTTCAGTGGCCTGCGCCATCCACTGCGCATTATTACCCTTACTGGTTTCAAGCCTGCCTGTTTTTGGCATCAATATCGTTCACAATTCATTTTTTGAATGGGGGATGATCGGCCTCGCGTTTATCGTTGGTTCTTATTCATTGCTTCATGGCTATGCAAAGCATCACCGTTCCCTCATCCCGGTTTTTATTTTTTCAGCAGGCATTATCTGTTTGTTGTTAAAGCAGTTTTTTCACCCGGTGGAAAACTGGTTCCTGGCCCTTGCCGTGCCATTGATCATCGGTGCGCATTATTACAATTACCGGTTGTGTCATCATAGCAAATGCACCTCCGCCCATCATAAGCATTAAAAACTCCTTTTGCATACCTGTTTTGTATTCCACTTAATAATATGTAAGTTGGCTAAGAGTTGTTTTGTCCGCTGCCATGTAAACCCGGCTCCTGCGGTCTTTGATTTTGTAATTTTCAATCTGTACCGAATTACCTTGCCTGCGGGAGTTTTACGCCTGAATCGATCATCTTTTATTAATTAACTTGAGACTAAAACCGCATAATGAAAAAACTGTTTATTCCTTTAGGCCTATTGTTTTTTATAGTTACCTGTTCTTTTGCCCAGGGCAAGGATGAAATAGCTGTTAAAAATTTATTGGCTGAACAGACAAACCAATGGAACGATGGCGACATTTCTTCTTTTATGAACACCTATTGGAAAAGTGATTCACTGATGTTTATTGGCAAAAGCGGGGTTACCTACGGTTGGCAAAGAACAATGGATAATTATAAAAAACATTACCCGGATACCATTGCAATGGGGAAGCTGCGTTTTGAGCTGCTGGAGGTAAAACAATTGTCCGCAAGTTATTTTTTTGTTGTGGGTAAATGGTATTTAACCAGGAGCATCGGGAATATTGATGGCGCATTTACATTACTCTTCACGAAAAAAAATAATCAATGGGTAATAGTGGCTGATCATAGCAGCAGTAGCCAGTAGAGGGTGATGGGTGATGCTCTTTTTTTTATAAACAGCATCCTTGTATTGTTTTAAAATATCCAACGCAGGTTGGTAAACTGTTTGCGCCGGGTCCGAATACTTTTCTTTTCATGCGCGCAATAAACGCCGTCTAATAGTTTATTTCCTGCCAGCCTTTCCATTTCTTTTTCAGGTATACGATCAGCAATATCAATGAACCCATAAAACCTGCATAATACACGTAATTGCTCAGGGTTGGTGCGCCTTCAAAAAAAGCAAATCCATAATAGATACCAATGCTCATGTTAATTAACAGCCAGGCAAGTCCCATCGAAAGGGACTGCACAATCTTAATTAAAAATTCTTTTACCTCAGGCTCCATATATTTGGTATTGAGTGATCCGGATACTCAAAAATAATTAATTAGATTATCCATGAGGTCGCAAAGTCTCATAAGTACGGGCATTTTACCATGGTATTTTTTAAAGTCAGCGAAACTGTATAGCCCGACATTTTCTTATCTCTTTCGATTCAGGCAATCCAAATGCTACTCTACAAGGCAGTACCAACATTTTACCAAAATATTACTCCTAAAATATCGCTTTTATGAAGCTTTGCAAAATTGTAACAAACCTGGATATGCGACCAAAATAGGTAATCATTAAATTAAGACAGGCTTTTAATTTTTCATTAACAGGTTACTAAAATCGGCACTGTCTCCATTGAACACATTGAAATCAACAAAAGCATTGATACCATTCACGCGGCCTGTTTCATTATGTTGCCAGAAGATCCAGTTTCGCTTGATCCGCGGTTTATCCTTTACTAAATAATGCGCCACCCACAAAGGGTATTCGTCAAATTTGCCGGCAAGATAATTTTCGTAAAAATTTGCATTGGTATAAATAATCGGTTTCACTTTATAGTGTTTTTCGACCGCCTTTATCCAATCGCTTACCCTTAATTGTAAATTGGCGATACTTGTACCCCTTATTTGTTCTATGTCCAATACGGGTGGCAGATCACCCTTTTCCAGGTTTACCGTCTCTATAAAGTTTTCCGCCTGGGCTTTGCCGCTTTTGCCCGGATTGAAAAAATGATAGGCTCCCCGTGGGATGCCTGCTTTCTTCGCCTCAAACCAGTTTTTCCTAAACCGCCCATCCACACTTTCAATACCTTCTGTGGCCTTCATAAAACCAAATCCGATCTTTACATCATTTATCTCCATTGCTTTTACATCCTTCCATGTTATGACCGCCTGGTGCCGGCTTACATCAATCCCATGGATCGAATAATTAACAGGAATATCAATCCCAAAAGCCGGGTAACGAACAAACCGGGGTTTATTAAAAAAGCCGGTAATATACCAGGTGCCTGCAGCTAAGGCAGCAAGTACCAGCAAAATGAAAGTAACGGTACCGGTAAATCTTTTTTTCTTTTTTTTAGCCACCTTGCTGTAAAAATCCGCAAAACCATCTATATAAAAACATAAAATTTATATAGCCCTGGTGCCCGCTGGTTATAATTTGGTTAAAACCAGGTCCTGGCTCTCCTGCAAACAATAAAATCAAAAGCAACCCGTTTGGCACGCACACCGCTTGTATAAAATTTAAACTGCATAACTATGCCGGTAAAAACCAATTTTAAAAAAGCTAAAAATAAATGCTTTGCTGCATTAAACGTATTATTTACATTGGTTACTTTGGTTGCACCTGCACAAAATAAAAAAACCCCTGTCAAAACAATTCCTGTACTAACCCTCCAAAAAAAACTTCCGGCTGATAGTAACCGGTACACCAATTTGGTTTATCCGGATCTTCTAAAAGGAAACGAAGAACATACGATTGATTATATTAAGAATTTTAGTAACAACAGGCGGAATTACCTGATCAGGATGCACACGAAGGGGCAAAACTTTTTTCCTAAAACCAGCAGCATTTTAAAAAAATACAGCCTGCCGGAAGAATTAAAGATCCTGTTGATACTTGAATCTGCTTATAATGGAAATGCGGTCTCTAAAGCCGGGGCAGTAGGGTACTGGCAAATCATGGATGAAGTGGCAAGGGAATATGGCATGAAATATATAGCACGCGGATCCGCTGCTTCAAAAAGTAAACTGATCAAACGAAACAAAAGTAAAGGACAAAAACCGCAAAAGTCGGTAGCCAAATTAAAGGACGACCGTAAAAATTTTATAATGGCCACCCATACCGCTGCCCGCTACCTCCACGATAGAAGCCGAAACCTGGCTGCAAACTGGTTGCTGGTTGTAGCCAGTTATAACTGTGGTATCGGAAATGTATGGAATGCCATGAAAAGGTCCGGCAAAACCGATCCTTCCTTCTGGGATATCAAACGTTATCTTCCGCTCGAAACCAGGAACTACGTCATGAATTTTATTACACTAAACGTGATTTTCCATAATTACGAAATGTTCGCTAAAAAGGAACTAAGCTTTGTCTCTTACAAAAAAATACTTATAGCGGATAAGAAAACACTCATAGCGGATGAACCTCCTCAATATTCCGACCGTTAATAATTTTCATTTGGTTGTTTAATGCTGAAAAGGGTAAATATCCAGTATTTTTGCAGGTATGCCTGATTTTAACTGGAACGATAGCGTCAATCTCGCAAGTAAACTGACTTTCAAAAGATTTTGGAATGGAGTAAAAGTGCTCAGCAGCTTTTATGTCGGCAGGTTATTAAATAAGCCCCTTCAGTGGGGTTACCCGGTTTCTATTTCTTTTGAACCTACTACCAGTTGTAACTTAAGATGCCCCGAGTGCCCAAGCGGGCTGAGGGCGTTTACCCGGCCTACGGGTATGCTGGAAAAAGATTTCTTTACAAGGACGATCGATGAAATCCATAAAGAATTGCTTTACCTGATCTTTTATTTCCAGGGCGAACCTTTTTTAAATCCTGCATTTTTGGAAATGGTTAAGTACGCAAGCGAAAAAGGTATTTATACCGCAACATCCACCAATGCACATTACTTAAATGACGCGGTTGCGAAAAAGACCGTTGAAAGCGGGCTGGACCGGCTTATTATTTCGATAGATGGCACTACACAGGACGTGTACAAGCAATACAGGGTGGGCGGAAATCTGGATAAGGTGATTGCTGGAGCAAAAAATATTG